>CAMLKW010000218.1 GCA_946480605.1 uncultured Roseateles sp.
GGCGGCGATCAGCGCGTTTTCGTCGCCCTGCAGCGGCACCATGCGTTCCAGCACCTCGATGTTGTGGTGGCGGAAGCGCATGGCCTGGCGGCGCGCGGCATGGGGCTCCATGCCGGTCAGCTCCAGCACGCTGCGCGCGCTCATCAGCGCGGCGTCGAAGGTCTCGCGCTCGATGTGCTGCACGCCCAGCTCGCGCAGACGGTAGTAGTGCTGCACGTTGCGCGCGCGGGCCACGACGGTGAGTTGCGGGAAGTGCTCGTGCGCCAGCTCGGCGATCTCCAGGCTCTGGGCGATGTCGTCGACGGCGATGACGAGGATGCGCGCCGTGGCGGCACCGGCGGTCTTCAGCAGGTCGAGCCGCGTGGCGTCGCCGTAGTGCACGGTCCAGCCGAAGCGGCGCAGGCCCTCGATGGCCTCGGCGTCCTGGTCCAGCAGCGTGGCTTCGAGGCCGCCCGCGCGCAGCATGCGGCCCACCACCTGGCCGTAGCGGCCGCTGCCGGCAATGAGGATGGGCGCGGGCGGCGGCGGGGCCTCGCTGCGCTGCTTGCTGAGGCCGCGGCGCGCGAGCTTCTGCGACATCAGCCGGTCGCCGCCGGTCAGCAGCAGCGGTGTCAGCGCCAGCGACAGCGCGACCGCTGCCACCAGCGCGGAGTTCTGCGCCGACGTGATCATGCCCTCGCTCTGCGCCAGCTGGAACACGACGAAGCCGAACTCGCCGCCCTGCGCCAGCAGGATGACGAAGGCCGGGCGCTCGACCAGCGGGATCTTCATCGCCTTGGCCATCAGCGCCAGTACCAGGATCTTGCAGGCCAGCAGCGCCAGCACCAGCGACGCGACGAGGCCCGGTTGCGCGGCGACGGCCTTCAGGTCCAGCCCCATGCCCACGGCAATGAAAAACAGGCCGAGCAGCAGGCCCTTGAAGGGCTCCAGGTCGGTCTCCAGCTCGCGGCGGTACTCGCTCTCGGCCAGCAGCACGCCGGCCAGGAAGGCGCCCAGCGCCATCGACAGGCCGACGGCCAGCATCAGCGCGGCCGTGCCCATCACCAGCAGCAGCGCCGCGGCGGTGAAGATCTCGGGCGTCTTGCTGTGGGCGATCCAGCGCAGCGCGGGGCGCAGCAGCAGGCGGCCGCCGAAGATGATGATGACGATGGCGCCTATCGCCTTGGCGGCGGCCAGCCAGGTCTTGCCGTCACCATCGTCGGCCGCGCCGCTGGCGGCCAGGATGGGCACCAGCGCCAGTACCGGAATCGCCGCGATGTCCTGCAGCAGTGCGACGGACAGGATGCTCTCGCCGGCCGTCGTGCGGCCCAGGTTGCGCTCGGCCATGACGGCCAACGCCACGGCCGTGGACGACATGGCCAGCCCCAGGCTGACCACCACGGCCAGCCGCCACGGCGTGCCCAGCGCCAGTCCCACCGCGGCCAGCACCGCCGCGCAGCCCAGCAGCTGCACGCTGCCCCAGCCGAAGATGGGCCGGCGCATGGCCCACAGCCGCTTGGGCTCCAGTTCCAGGCCGACGAGGAAGAGCATCAGCACGACGCCCAGCTCGGCCACCTCGGCGATGGCGGCGGTGTCGGGGATCAAGCCGAGCACTGCGGGACCGACCGCCAGGCCGGCGATCAGGTAGCCCAGGATGGAACCCAGCCGCAGATAGCGCGCCAGTGGCACGGCCAGCACGGCGGCGGCCAGGAAGACGAGCGGCAGCTGCAGCCAGGCGCCGTGGTGGTTCATGTCTGCCCCTCGTCCGATGAGTACACCGGCCGGTCCCCCACGGGGACGCGATCCGGCTTGGGAGCGGCCCGGCGCTCGGATCGCTTCATGCCGCACCTCCGCCCAGCGTGGAGAACATTGCCGGCCGCTCGTCCAGTGCCACGTCGTCCTCGTCGCCGACGGGTGCCTCGGCCAGGTGGTCGCACCACTCGGGGTGGTGGGTCAGCCGTTTCACGAACAGCTCGGCATGCGCATGGATCTGCGCGTCCGTTGCGCGGTGGGCCGCATGCAGGATCTGTGGCGGCAGCCAGTTCATGCCGCAGGTGCGGGCCGACTGGCGATACGGCAGCAGGAACTCGTCGATCTGATGATGGTTGTGGCCGGTGGGCGCATACGCCTCGGGGCCGCCGCCGGTGGAGGCCACCAGCCAGAAGTCCTTGCCGTGCAGCGCCGTGCCGCCGGGCCCGTAGGCCCAGCCCAGGCGCGGCACCTCGTCCAGCCACAGCTTCTGCAGCGCCGGCATGCTGTACCAGTAGATGGGATGCAGCATGACGATCAGCTTGGCGGCCTGCAGCGCGCGCTGTTCGGCGTCGACGTGGATGTGGAAGTCGGGGTAGAGGCGGTAGAGGTCGCGCAGCGCGACGCGGTCCGCGATGGGCGATGCACGCAGCGCAGCAATGACGCTGCGGGTCGCGTTGGAGCGGGCCAGGTCGGGATGGGCGGCGAGGACCAGGATGTCGCGGGCTGTACTGTCAGGCATGGCCGGCTAGGTTACCGTGGCCGCACGACAGCCAGCCCCTCATCGACCCGTATGCGCATCTTCGAGACCCTTGCCGACCTGCAGGCCCTGGTGGGCCAGCCGCTGGGCCACAGCGACTGGATCACCGTGGACCAGACCCGCGTGAACGCCTTTGCCGAGGCCACCGAGGACAGGCAGTGGATACACGTGGACCCCGAGCGCGCCAAGGCCGGGCCGTTCGGCGGGCCCATCGCGCACGGCTTTCTGACGCTGTCGCTGATCCCCTACTTTTTCGAGACGGGCTTGGCGGTGCGCGAGACGCGCATGGTCGTCAACTACGGGCTCAACAAGGTGCGCTTCACCGCGCCGGTGCCCGTGGGCAGCCGGCTGCGTGCCGCCTTCAGGCTGCTGGCCATGGACGACGTGGCCGGCGGCGCGGTGCAGCTGACGGTGGAAGTGGCGGTCGAGGCCGAGGGCACGCCCAAGCCGGTGTGCGTGGCGGAGAGCCTGGCGCGGCACTACCGCTGACCCCGGGCGCCCGTGCGAATCAGTCCGCCCGACCTGAGCGGCGCTTCATCAGGCCGATGGCGGCCAGACCGGCAAGCGCCATGCCCCAGCCCGCGGGTTCCGGCACCGGCGAGATCGTGTAGTTGGCGATGGACGCGATCTGCTGCGAGCTCAGGCCTTCCAGGCGGGGATCGGACAGCAGGGCCAGGCCGGTGGATTGCGCCAGCAGTTGGTCCGCTGCCGTCGGGCCGGCGACGTCGCTGGCCAGGAAGGCGAAGTTCAGCAGGCTCAGGCTTTGGCCCGGCGCCAGGCTGATCGTGTAGCCGACGTTGTAGCGGTCCGGCGCCAGCGCGGCCTGCCCCAGGCCGTTGTTGCCCGACACCAGCGCCAGCACGGGCTGGTCGGTGCACTGGCCGGCGCCGTCGTCGGTGCAGCTGACGATCAGGCCCTTGCCGTTGTGGCTGACCAGTTCGTCGCCATCCGAGCCCAGGTTGCCGAAGAAGTTCAGCGTCGTCGTGACGCTGGCGTCGCTGGTGTTCGTGAAGGTGTCGAAGAAGCGGTAGACGTTGCCGCTGAGCAGCTCCACCTGGCGGCTCTGGCCGAGGCTGCCAACGCCGCTGTTGTAGAAGCCGAAGGCGTCGAAGGCGTAGTTGCCGCCGTCCACGACCTGGCCCAGCGCGCGGTTGTTCAGCGGCGTGTAGCCGCCAGCGCCGACGTAGCGGTTGCCGTAGTCGCTGCCGTTGAAGATGCCGCCGTCGGCCTGGAACTGGCCGGCCTGGGCGAGGGCGGGAAGGAGGAGGGCGGCGAGCGCGGCGCCAAGGATGCGTCGGGACATGGGAGTTCTTTCAGGGTGAGGTAGGCCCCAGGCCGTCGGCAGCCCGGGGCGAAAGAGGGATGCGAGAGATCAGCCGCGACGGGCCGTCAGCCACTTGGCCGGCGGCAGCGGCTTGCCGACGAGGCGCAGCTCGCCGATCCAGCCGAAGAAGCCGTCGTCCAGCGCGCCGTCCCACCAGCCGGCTCCGAGGATCCAGGGCTGTGGCGTGGCCTGCGCGCGCGTGCCGGTGGCGGCGTTCGCGACGTTGCGCAGCACGGGGGCGCCCTCGACGTACATCGTCGTCGTGGCGGTGGCCGGGTCGTTGACGATGGCCACGTGATACCAGGTGTCGCGGAAGATCTCGCCGGACCAGGCGGTCTGCGCGTAGTGCGAGTTGCTGGCCGGCACGACCTCCCACTGCACCTCGCGCAGGCTGGAGATGGCGAACAGCACGCTGGAGGCTTCCGGGTCGCCGCCCCAATAGCCGCCGGGTACGGCGCCGCGGTTGCCCAGGCGGCCCAGCAGGTTGCACCACGCGTGCTTGCTGACTTCCCAGTTGGTCGGCAGCTTCACGAAGGCCTCGATGGTGTAGCCGTCCCAGAAGCTGCGGCCGTTGACCGACGCGCCCGCCGCCGTCAGGAAGGCGCTGCGGCGCTTGGTGGTCTTGTCGGTGTTCAGGAAGCGCACGCTGCCGGCAGCGGACGACAGGCGGTGCCTGTCGGTGGACCAGATCACGTCGCCCACCTGGGCCGGGCCGCTCAGCGCGGCGCGGCGCATGTCATGGCCGCCGAACACGTCGGGCAGCGCGTCGCCGACCTTGACGATCTGTCCCTCGGTCACGCCGGCCGGAGCCCGCCAGTGGGCGTAGGTCTCGGGCACGTAGGGGAAGTCGTTCACGTCGGCCGGCGGCACGGCCACCACCGGTGTCGGCTCGGTGTAGTTGGCCAGCAGGTCGCTGCGCACGCGTGGCAGGATGGCGGCGCCCGTCGTCGAGAGGTTCGGCTTGAAACGCTGGAAGCCGGCGAAGCGCTTCTTGAAGTTGATGGCGATGGAGAAGCGCTGGTTGGGCTGCGTCAGCTCGGCAAAGTCGAACTGGTTCAGCTTGGCCTTGGCCTTCTGCACCACCCATGGCGAGAACGACATCACGTCGATCTTGTTGTTCGTGAAGTCGACTTCGTAGAGCCGCATCATCGCGTTGCCGCCCTGGTAGTCCATCTGGTAGTCGACCACCATCTGGTGCACTTCGTTGCCGAAGTCGTTGTACTTGCGCAGGTGGGCGGCCCCGTGGTGGTGGCCGTTGAGCGTCATGAAGATCTGGTCGTTGTCGCGGATCAATCGGTCCCACAGCATGCGGCCGTAGTCCGTCTCCAGCGGGCTGATGCCGTCGCTGGCGATATTGAGCAACTGGTGGTTGGACAGGATCACCGGCACCGAGGGATTCTTCGCGATGACGCTGCGCGCCCAGGCGATGCCGGCGTCCGAGATGCGCCAGGACAGCGACAACACCATGAAGGTGACGCCGTGGGCCTGGAACAGGTGGTACTCATGGAAGCCCGAGCTGTCGCGCTCGCGGAACGTGGTCTGGCGCGCAGCGCGGCTGGTGGGGAACCACTTCAGGTAGGGCTCGGCGCCCAGGTTGCGCTGGGCGTCGGTGCCGTAGCTCTGGTCGGAGGGCTGGTGGTAGTCGTAGTCGGTGATGACGTCGTGGTTGCCGGCCAGGATGGAGTAGGGCACGCCTGCCGTCTCCAGCAGCTTCATGGCCGCATCGGCGACACCCCACTGGTTGGGCTTGCCCTGCTGGTCCACCACGTCGCCCAGGTGGATGACGAAGGGGATGTTGTAGGCGTGCGCGTTCTGCGCGATCCAGCCGGTCTGTGCGGCGTAGGGCGTGGAGCCGTAGCGGTTCTGGAACTGCTGGCCCTCGTCGGTCGTCGCGTAGCGCGAGTAGAACTGCGTGTCGGGCAGCACCGCCAGCGCAAAGCTGGTGGTGGGGCCGCCGGCCGCCTGCGCCGGCTCGGTGCCGACCAGGCCACTGCCGAGCGCCAGCGCCGACAGGCCGGCCGCGCTGCGCAGCAGGCCGCGGCGGTCGGTGTGCAGGGTGTGGGGTGTTGCGTCGGGATCGGGGTCGACGCCGTCGTTGTTCAGGATCGGCATGGTGGTACTGCGGAGTGGGGGGATTGAGCGGCCCGGTGGCGCGTGGATTTCGCTGGGCATGTGCTCTATGGCGCAGTCTGGCGATCCTTTGCTGCACGGTGGTGACAGCCGGTCGATGAAGCTGTGCTAACTCGGCGTCAGAGTGGCGCTCATTGCCGGCAGGCCATGGCGACCGTCGGGTGGCGATCGGCGATGCCGCGATGGCACGATGGGCTGCGCGCCGGATAGCATGCGACCTCTTCAGCCAACCCCATCCGCCCATGGCCTCCAGCCTGTTCGTTCTGCTCGACGACATCGCCACCATCCTCGACGACGTGGCCGCGATGACCAAGGTCGCCGCCAAGAAGACGGCCGGCGTGCTGGGGGACGACCTGGCGCTGAACGCGCAGCAGGTCACCGGCGTCAACGCCGACCGCGAGCTGCCGGTGGTGTGGGCCGTCGGCGTGGGGTCGCTGGTCAACAAGGCCATCCTGGTGCCGGCGGCGCTGGCCATTGCCACTTTCGCGTCCTGGGCCATCACGCCGCTGCTGATGATCGGCGGCGCCTTCCTGTGCTTCGAGGGCTTCGAGAAGCTGGCGCACAAGTTCCTGCACAGCAAGGCCGAGGATGAGGCTCATCACGAGCAACTGGCCCAGGCCGTGGCCGACCCGCAGGTGGACATGGTCCAGTTCGAGAAGGACAAGATCAAGGGCGCCATCCGCACCGACTTCATCCTGTCGGCCGAGATCATCGTCATCTCGCTGGGCACGGTGGCCGACAAGCCGTTCACGTCGCAGCTGGCCGTGCTGGTGGCCATCTCGCTGGCGATGACGCTGGGTGTCTACGGCCTGGTGGCCGGCATCGTGAAGCTGGACGACGCGGGTCTGTGGTTGTCGCGTCGGGCCAGCGCGGCATCGCGCGCGGTCGGCCGCGGCCTGCTGGCGCTGGCGCCGTGGCTGATGAAGACGCTGTCGGTGGTCGGCACCGCGGCGATGTTCCTGGTGGGTGGCGGCATCCTGGTGCATGGCATCCCGGCGCTGCACCATGTCGTCGAGCACTGGGTGGCCGGACAGCCCTGGGGCCTGGCGGCCTTGATCGAGAACGGCAGCAACGGCCTGACGGGCATCGTGGCCGGCGCCATCGTGCTGGGCGTCGTGATGGCCGTGCAGAAGCTGCGCGGCCGCTGAGCGCCGTTCAGGTGGGCGTGTAGGCCAGGCGAACGTAGATCGGCGCGAAGGCCTCGGCCTGCGTGATCTCCAGCAGGCGCTCGCGCGCCAGCTCCAGCATCGCGATGAAGGTGACGACCAGCACGGCCTGGCCGCGGCTCACGTCGAACAGGTGCTCGAACTCGACGAAGCGCTGGCCCTGCAGCCGGCGCAGCACGATGCTCATGTGCTCGCGCACCGACAGCTGCTCGCGGCTGATCTTG
>CAMLKW010000219.1 GCA_946480605.1 uncultured Roseateles sp.
CGTCCGGCAAGGTGCCGGCGGCCATCCACGTCAGCCCCGAGGCGCTGGCCGGCGGCCCGCTGGCCAAGCTGCGCGACGGTGACGTGGTGCGCGTGTGCGCCGTCAACGGCGTGCTGGCCGCGCTGGTGGACGACGCCGAATGGGCCCGCCGCGAGAACGCGCGGCTGGACCCGGCGGAGGCCGACGTCAACGCCCATGGTCTGGGCCGCGAACTCTTCGCGGGTCTGCGTCGCAACGTGCTGAGTGCCGAAGAGGGCGCCATCACCTGGCTGTGAGAATCGAAGAATGCTTGAAACCCTGAGCCTGGCCAGCCACGGCCCCGTCATCCCCGTCATCGTCATCCAGCGTCTGGAGGACGCCGTGCCCTTGGCCGAAGCGCTGGTCGCCGGCGGCGTCAAGGTGCTCGAAGTCACACTGCGCACGCCGGTCGCGCTGCAGGCCATGGAAGCCATGGCCAAGGTGCCCGGCGCCATCGTCGGCGCCGGCACGCTGCGCACGCCGGCCGACGTGCGTGCCGCCAAGAGCGCCGGCTGCCAGTTCGGTGTCAGCCCCGGCTTCACCGACGCGCTGGCCTCCGCCTGCAACGCGGAAGACCTGCCGCTGCTGCCCGGCGTGTCGACCGCGTCCGAAGTGATGCAGGCCAACGCCGCCGGCTTCAGCTTCCTGAAGCTGTTCCCGGCCACGGCGGTCGGCGGCGTCAACCTGCTGAAGGCGCTGGGCGGCCCGTTCCCGGACGTGGCCTTCTGCCCCACTGGCGGCATCTCGCTGCAGACGGCACCCGACTTCCTGAAGCTGGCCAACGTCAAGGTCTGCGGCGGCTCATGGCTGACGCCCCAGGACGCCATCGATGCCAAGGACTGGGCGCGTATCACGAAGCTGGCCGCCGAGGCTGCCGCCCTGCGCGGCTGATCTCAGCACCTGCCGGGCGAGCTAGCCTGGCAGGTCGAACAGCAGGCAGGTCGTGCTCGCATGCGCGTACAGCCTGCCGTCGTGGCCGACGAGTTCGGCCTCCGAGGTCGTCACCTGCCGACCGCGGTGCACCACGTGGCCGATGGCGCGCACCAGCGGCACCTGGTCGGTGAGCGCGCGCACGAGATTCACCTTGAACTCCAGCGTCGTGTACGCGCGGCCCAGCGGCAGCGTCGTGTGCACCGAGCAGCCGAGCGCCGAATCGAGCAAGGTCGCGAACCAGCCACCGTGCACGCTGCCCAGTGGGTTGTAGTACTTGAACTGCGGCCGGCCCTGAAAGACGGCCTCGCCATCGGCCACCGAGATCAGCATGAAGTCCAGCGTCTCGCTGATGGGCGGCGGCGGTGCCGCGCCGTCCAGCATGGCCTGCATCTGCTGCAGGCCGGTCTTGCCGGCCAGCATGGCGCGAGAGGCCAGGCCCGTGCCGGGTCGCAGGCGGGCGCGCACGGCGGCCTCGTCGGCCTGCCATTGCGCCAGGATGTGTTCGGGGGATGCGTCGGTCATGGAGAGCCTCGGTGATGGGCCACCGATTCTGCTCAACGCCGTCACACCATGCTGTCGCCTGAGTTCAGGCGGCCAGACGCTGCGTCGAGGCCGGCAGCCGTCGCGCGGACGTGGACAGCCGCAGTTGGTCCAGCACCGGCCCCTGCCAAGGCAGCAGATAGACCAGCGTGGCCAGCGAGGCCTTGCGGCGCGAGGACAGCAGCGGCCGGCCCTGGTCGTCCAGCAGCAGCACGTTGGATCGGACGTTGAGCGGGTCGGCCTGCACGACGGTGCCCTCGGCCATCTCTACCCAGTCCCACTCGACCCAGGCCTCACCGTCGGCATAGCTGCGCTCCCAGCGCGTCGTGCCGCCGACGCCGCGGTCGCCCGCCCGGTCGGGCTTCACTCGAGTCTGCGCATGACGGACATCCCGCGCGGCGCAGTCCAGCGCAGCAACGGGCCAGCAGACGCTGCCTTCCGGCAGCCGGATCAAGGTGGACATGGACAAACCTCGCGGTCGTGTGATTCGAACGGGAAGGCAGTCTCGGAGCGCAGCGAGGGCAGGGCAAGCTGGCAGACTTGTCAGGTATGGCCAAGCCACAGATGGACTATCAGCAGCTGATCGATGTCGGGCTCGCGGAGGATTTCGCGAGCTTCCAGCGCCGGCTGGTCGCCACGGCGGATGCCATGGGGTTCCCCATCATTTCCGGCGTGTTGATGCGCGGGCTGCTTCAGGATGCGGATGTGCAGATCACGTCGCTGGGCAATACGCCGACGGGGTATCTGGAAGTGGCCAAGGACTTGGGTGAAGCACGGCGTGACCCGGTGATGGCGAAGCTGATGACACAACCCATCCCTGTCGTCTACGACCAGCAGACCTATGTCACAGCTGGCGCAGGCGAGATCTGGGAAGCGCAGGCACCCTATGGCTACAAAACCGGTATCGCGGTGAAACTCCATCTGCCGGGCAATAAGCATTTCCTGCTTGGCGTGGACCGTGATGAGTCGTTGCCGACGCCCGGCAACGACTTGATGCAGATGATCGGCGGGCTGCAGTTGCTGGCCGCCCACGCGCTGACGGCGGCCGACCGGCTGCTGGGCCCCAAGATCGACAAGGCCGACCTGCCCAAGCTGACCAAGCGCGAACTGGACGTGCTGAGCTGGACCTCGCAGGGCAAGACGGCC
The DNA here is from genome assembly GCA_946480605.1 of uncultured Roseateles sp. The sequence continues at coordinate 2,638 of CAMLKW010000219.1, forward strand.
TGGGAAACCAGCGTCATCCTGGGCATGAGCGAGAAGACGGTGAACTTCCACCTGGGCAACGCAATGCGCAAGCTGGGCGTGAGCTCCAAGCACCAGGCGGTGCTGAAGTGCGTGGCCGCCGGGCTGCTCTGAGGGCGCTGCCGGTCAAAGCACCCTGGAAGACTTGCTAGGTTTCTAGGGGGGTGAAAACAGGGACAGTTCGGGTCAGCAAATTTCTCTTCCGACCCGGAGCCCGCCATGAAACTCATCGACGTCATCTACGAACTGCTCGGCCTTCCCAAGCTGGGCGGCTGAACACCAGCCCTCAGGGAGTGCCAGAAGATGCAGGCCGGCCAGGACTGCGTTGCCGACCGCCGCCATCGTGCGGCCCTCGACAGTGCCGTCCTGGCCGATCTCTGCGAACAACCGGCCAGCCCCCATCCCGACAGACGCGGAGTCTCGATGTCCATCTCCGCCGAAACCTATGCCCGGCTGTTGAGCCTCGCCGACGAGGCGCCCCTCGACTGCCTTCCCCTGAGCGCACGTACCTTGGATCGCGCCAAGACCCTCGGCTACAACCGCATTGGCCAGATTCGCAACACGCCCGCGAGCCGGCTGCTTGCCGATCTGGGTGCCGAGCAGGCCGAAGAGCTGCGGCAGGCGCTGCACGACTTCGGCATGCGCCAGCGCGGCCCCGCCGACGCTGCCGCCTGATGCTCGTGGCCTAGCCCTGCTTGGCTGCACGGCGCAGCTGCACAGCGTCCGGCAGCGTCCGCGTCTCGTTGGCTGCCAGCCGGAAGATGCGCAGCGCGGCAGCCACCTGCGCGGTGTCGTCCATCATCTGCGTGGCCGCGCGCGCGAGCTGCTCCACCATGCTCGCATTCTGCTGCGTGATGCCGTCCAGCTCGCGGATGGCGCCATGCACCTCGGCCACCCCACGCAACTGGGCGTGGGCGCCCTGGTCGATGTGCGCAATCAGCGTCGTGAACGACTGGACCTGGGCCAGCGTCGCGTCGATGCTCTCGCGTGCCGCGCGGGTCTGCTGCTCACCGGCCTCAACGCGACGCGTGGAATCGTCGATCAGCGACTTGACCTCGCGCGCCGCCGTCGAGCTGCGCTGCGCCAGCGCCCGCACCTCGCCAGCGACCACCGCGAAGCCCTTGCCATGCTCGCCGGCACGCGCGGCCTCGACGGCTGCATTCAAGGCCAGCAGATTGGTCTGGAACGCGATGCTGTCGATGAGCTGCACGATCTCGCCGATGCGGCCCGACGAGCCGGCGATGCCGCCCATGGTGTCGGTCACCGAATGAACGACATCGGCGCTGCGGCGCGACACCTGGTGCAACTCACCGGCAACGCCACTGGCGGTCTCCACGTCCGCGCTGGTGCCGCGCACGGTCGCGGCGATCTGCTCCATGCTGGCAGCCGTCTGCTGCAGGTTGGCCGCCTGCGCCTCCGTGCGCTGGGCCAGGTCATGGTTGCCCTGCGCGATCTCGTCGCTGACGCCACGGATGCGGTCGATCTCGTGGCGGGTGTCCACCACCATCGCGCACAGGTTCACCGACACCTGGGCCAGCGCGACCTCCAGCTCTCGCGTCAACGCGTTGCTGCCGGGGTGCAGCCGGGCGGTCAGATCGCCGGCTGCCAGCGCATGGGCGAAGGCCTGGACCGTGCCCAGGCTGGCGCGCAGCCTGGCATGCTGCAGCCAGGCCAGCCCCGACGCCGCCACGACGGCAGCGACAGCCGCGGCCCAGGGGCCGGCGATTGCGAGGGCGCTGGCGGCCACGGCACCAGACAGCAGCGGCGCCGCCACGCCGGGCAGCCAGGGCAGCCGGCGCCCGAGGCGCCGCACAGTGCCGGACAGGCCGGGGCGCAGCAGTTCACCACCCTCCAGGCGGTGGCGAAGACGGCCGTCGACCTGCTCCTGGCGCATCAGCGCGTACAGGCGCTCGGCCTGCTCCACCTGGTCCCGCGTGGGCTCGGAGCGCACCGACAGGTAGGCCACCGGCCGGCCGCCATCCAGCAGCGGCGTCACGTTGGCCAACACCCAGTAGTGGTCGCCGTCCTTGCGGCGGTTCTTGACCAGGCCCGACCAGGGGCGACCGGCCTGTATCGTGGCCCACATGTCGCGAAAGGCCTCGGCCGGTACGTCCGGGTGGCGCAGCAGGTTGTGCGGCTGGCCCAGCAACTCGTCCAGCGCATAGCCGCTGGCCTCGACGAAGACGGCGTTGGCATGCAGGATGCAGCCCTTCAGGTCGGTCGTGGAGACCAGCGTGCGGCCGGAAGGGAAGGGGTACTCGCGTTGGGTGACGGCTTGGAGTCGCATAAACAGGGTCCTTTGACGTGCGAGCATGTGGGGCCTCACATGAACCGCCCTTGATCTGGCGCAAGCCCGTCGCCACCCCGTCCTCCGCACCATGCAAGACCGTGACATTCCTCTCGAAGCCTGGCCGCGCCGCGCGGCGCTGGCGCACTTCCTGCGCATGGCCCAGCCGGCGTTCAGCGTCACCGTGCCGGTCGACGTGACCGGCCTGCGCGAGCGCGCCGCCCGCCACGGCGCGACGCCCTGGCTGGCCTACCACCATGCCGCGCTGGAGGCGGCCAACACCGTCGACGCCATGCGCCAGACCCTGAAGGCGGACGGCGCCGGCGTGCGCGAGTTCGCGGCCATCCACGCCAGCACGACGGTGCTGCGCGAGGACGGCAGCTTCGGTTTCGTGACCCTGCCGCGCGAGCCGTCGCTCGCGGCCTTTGCAGCGCGAGCCAAACCCAGCGTGGAGCGTGTACGCCGGGCCAGCGGCGACCTCTTTGCCGCCGACGAGCCGGGTGACGTGCGCGAGGAAACGCTGGTGCACATGACCGCGCTGCCCTGGCTGGCGTTCACCGCGTTCACGCATGCACGAGGGCTGGGCGACGACCGGCCCAAGATCGCGTTCGGGCGTTTCAGGGAGGAGGGCGGCCGGCTGCTGATGCCGGTGGCCGTGGACGTGCATCACGCGCTGTGCGACGGTGTGCACGTTGGGCGGTTCTTCGAGGCTTTCCAGTCCCGCCTCGACACCATCTAGGCGTTCAGCCGTCCAGTGTCACGATGACCGGTGCGTGGTCACTGGGGCGCTCGTTCTTGCGCGGCAGCTTGTCGATTTCGCAGGCCGTCACGCGCGGTTTCAAGGCCTCGCTGACCAGAATGTGGTCGATACGCAGCCCCTGGTTCTTGCGGAAGGCGAGATTTCGATAGTCCCACCAGCTCCAGCTCTTGGGCGGCTGCTCGAACAGGCGGAAGGCGTCGGTCAGGCCCAATGCCAGCAATTGCTGGAAATGCTCGCGCTCCTGCGGTGTGCAATGGATCTGGCCGGCCCAGGCGACCGGGTCATAAACGTCACGGTCCTCGGGGGCGATGTTGAAGTCCCCCATCAACACCAGCTGCTCGTGCTGCTTAAGTTCCTCGACCAGCCAGGCACGCAGGCCGTTCAGCCAGTTCATCTTGTAGCTGAACTTGTCGCTGTCCGGCGCCTGGCCGTTGGGGAAATAGCCGCCGATGACGCGCACGCCGTCCACCGTGCCGGCGATGACGCGAGCCTGCTCATCGGCGAAGCCGTTGATGTTCTTGACCACGTCGGTGGCCGCCTGGCGGCTGATCAGCGCGACGCCGTTGTAGGTCTTCTGGCCGAACCACTGCACCTGGTACCCGGCCTCGCCGATCTCCATGGTGGGGAACTTGTCGTCGGTCAACTTGGTCTCCTGGAGCACCAACGCATCGACCGGATGGGTGGACAGCCAATCCAGCACCTGCGGCAGCCGGATGGACAGGGAGTTGACGTTCCAGGTGGCGAACTTCTTCATCACGCCATCCTAGCCGGCGCAGCCGCCGATCTAGGCCGAGGTTGCGCGGTCCAAGCCGTCGTCCACGTGCGGCGCGGGCAGTTGTTGGTCGCTGTACCACTCAGATGAAATATATTAACAATGTGCATTATGTAAAACAACGAACAAAGCCCAGGCGCATAGCCCATCAACTACCTCAATCTTGATGCGGTCTTGATACGGGCTGGCTCGATTTTTTCAGTGTCTTGACGCGCGGATTTCCAGAATCCCTTCCATCAACAAGGAGGTGTCATGGACATCGTGTTTTCGGGCCTGGGCCTCGCTCTGGCCCTCGTGACGGCACTGGCGGCGTGGGGCTGCGAGCGGCTTCGCGGCTTGCGTCAGGGAGGTCGTGCATGAGCGCGTTCGAGTGGATTGCGGCCGCGCTCGTGGCCGTTCTCGTCGTCTATCTGTTCTGGGCCCTGCTGTTTCCGGAGGATCTGACATGAACGGGTCTGCCTGGATGCAACTGGTGGCGTTCCTGGTCGTGCTGCTGGCCCTGGCGTGGCCTCTGGCGCGCTGGATCCATGCCGCCATGGAAGGGCGCGTGGCCTGGCTGCGCCGCGTCGAGCATGGCCTGCTGAGGCTTGCCGGTGTCAACGCGGACGCCGAGCAGGGCTGGCTGCGCTATGCCCTGGGCCTGCTGATCTTCAATGCGCTGGGACTCGTCGCGGTCTACGCGCTGCAGCGCCTGCAGGCCCACCTGCCGCTGAACCCGCAAGGCATGGGCGCAGTGACGCCGGACTCGGCCTTCAACACCGCCGTCAGCTTCGTGACCAACACCAACTGGCAGGCCTATGGCGGCGAGTCGACGATGAGCTACCTCACCCAGATGCTGGCGCTGACGGTGCAGA
>CAMLKW010000220.1 GCA_946480605.1 uncultured Roseateles sp.
AGCACGACATGGGCGTGGTGTTCGGCCTGGCCGACAAGATCGCGGTGCTGGTGTACGGCGAGGTGATCGCCTTCGACACGCCCGACAAGGTGCGGGCCAACGCCCGGGTGCAGGAGGCCTACCTCGGCTCGGTGCTGGCAGACCAGCAGGCCGCGGTGGCGGGAGCGCATTGATGGGCAGCCTCCACCTCGAGAACCTGCACGCCTTCTACGGCAAGAGCCACGTGCTGCATGGCGTCACGCTCGACGTGAAGCCCGGAGAGATCGTCAGCCTGCTGGGCCGCAACGGCTCGGGCCGCTCCACCACCGTGAAGACGATCATGGGCCTGGTGGACGGGCAGGGCTCCATCAAGTGGGATGGCGATGAGATCCTGGGCAGGAAGGCCTACGAGATCGCGCACCTCGGCATCGGCTACGTTCCGGAGAACCGCGACATCTTTCCTGAACTCACCGTGCACCAGAACCTGATGCTCGGCGAGAAGGGCAGCAAGGCCGCCAGGAAGGGCAACCCGCGCTGGAGCTTCGACGACATGTACCGGATGTTCCCGCGGCTCAAGGAGCGCCAGCACACCGAGGCCGGCGTGCTGTCGGGCGGCGAGCAGCAGATGCTGACGCTGTGCCGCACGCTGATGGGCGACCCCGACCTGATCATGATCGACGAGCCGACCGAGGGCCTGGCGCCCAAGATCGTCGAGCTGGTGGCCGAGTACTTGAAGGAGCTCAAACGGCGCGGCGTCTCGGTGCTGCTGGTCGAGCAGAAGCTGGCCATCGCGCTGGAGATCTCCGAGCGCTGCTACGTGATGGGCCACGGCCGCATCGTCTTCGAGGGCAGCCCGGCCGACCTGCGCGCCAACGCCTACATCCGCAAGGAATGGCTGGAGGTCTGAAGGGGCGGGCTGCTCAACCGCCCTGGCGCAGCGCCAGGTCCTGGCAGGCTGCGTCGGCCAGCTGCCTGCCGTTGCGCCCGGCCTCCGGGAACAGCGCCCTGCCCATGCGCACGCCCAGGTACAGCCGCTGTCCTTCCACGCCGTAGGCGCCGGTCAGGGTCTGCTGCAGCCGCTGCTCGACCAGGGCCGCCGTTTCCGCTCCCGCGCCGTGCAGCAGCACCGCGAAGCCCAGCCCGGCGACCTGCACCACCTCGTCCGTGCTGCGCACGCGGTTGCGCAGCCGCAGCCCGGCGGCCTGCAGCAGCTCGTGGTCCACCGCCGCGCCCATGCCCGCCGCGGCGTTTGGTGCCACCAGCAGCTCCAGCTCTATCCACAGCAGCGTCATCAGCTCGCAGGAGCGACGGCACAGCGCCAGGCGGCGCGACATGTGCAGGTCCAGCGACTCCATGGACCCCACCCACGGCAGGCCCGCGTTGCGGGCGCCGCGCTGGACGGCGGACGGTTCGTTGGCGGCGGTGGTGGCGGTGTGGGAGAGAGACAAGGGAGAGCTCCGGCATTCGGGGGAAGGGCGGGTGAGGGGCTGCCGACGGGACGAACCCCGGCTGGGCCGGCCTCCCGGAACGGACCGTCAGCAGCCCCTCACCCTGTAAAACGGGCTGCAGTGCCGCGACCCGACATCGCGCCGCAAAAAAACTTTCGTCCGGCGGGTGTCGGCTCCGGCTGCCGCTAGAGTCCGGTCGGTGCAAGACATCACCCGACTGCTGAGCGCCGCGCAGGCCGGCGACCGCGCCGCCGCCGATCAGGTGGTGGCCCAGCTGTACGGCGACCTGCGCCGGCTGGCGCGGCGCCACATGCGCAGCGCCGGCGAGCTGACGCTGCTGGACACCACCGCGCTGGTGCACGAGGCCTGGCTGCGCCTGGCCGGCAGCGGCGGCCAGGCCTTCCCGGACCGGCGCCATTTCCTGGCCTACGCCGCCCGCGCCATGCGCACCGTGGTCATCGACCTGGTGCGATCCCGCCTGGCCGAGCGCCACGGCGGCGGCCAGGCACTGCTGACGCTCAATACCGTCATCGCCGAGCAGGCGCCCCAGGGCGACGACCACATCCTGCGCATCCACGAGGCGCTGGACGAGCTGGCGCTGCTGGAGCCGCGGCCGGCCCAGGTCGTGGAGATGCGCTACTTCGGCGGCATGCTGGAGCAGGAGATCGCCCAGGCGCTGGGCGTGACCGAACGCACCGTGCAGCGCGACTGGCAGAAGGCGCGGCTGTTCCTGGCCATGAGCCTGCAGCAATGACCACGTTTCCTCACGCGCATGGATGAACAAGAGAAACAACGCTGGCTGGCCCTGAGCCCGCTGCTGGACGAACTGCTGGACCTGGACGAGCCCGCCCGCGAGGCGCGGCTGCAGGCGCTGGACGCCGACACCGCCCGCCAGCTGCGCGAGCTGCTGGCCCGGGACGCCGAGTTGCAGGCCCAGGGCTTCATGGGGCAGGCGGCGGCCGAGCAGCTGCAGATCGCGCCGGGGCCGGCCGAGGCCGAGCTGCCCGACCTCACCGGCCAGTTGCTGGGCCCCTACCGGCTGGAGCGCGAGCTGGGCCAGGGCGGCATGGGCGCCGTCTGGCTGGCCAGCCGCGCCGACGGCCGCTTCGACGGCCAGGTGGCGGTCAAGTTCCTGAAGGCCGGCGTGTTCGGCAGCGGCGACGCCGGGCGCTTCGCGCGCGAGGGCCGTATCCTGGCGCGCCTGTCCCACCCGCACATCGCACGCCTGCTGGACGCCGGCGTCTACCAGGAGCTGCAGCCCTACCTGGTGCTGGAGTACGTGGACGGCCAGCCCATCGACGCCTACTGCCGCGAGCGCGGGCTGGACCTGCAGGCCCGCGTCGCGCTCTTCCTCGACGTGCTGGCCGCCGTGGCGCATGCCCATGCGCGGCTGATCCTGCACCGCGACCTGAAGCCCAGCAACATCCTCGTCACGCCGGCCGGCGAGGTGAAGCTGCTGGACTTCGGCATCGCCAAGCTGCTGGACGACGCGGCCGACGGTGGCCCGGCCGCCGACGCCACCGAGCTGACGCGCCGCGCCGGCAACGCCTACACGCCCCAGTACGCCGCGCCCGAGCAGGTGCAGCAGGCCGACGTGACGACGGCCACCGACGTCTACGCGCTGGGCGTGCTGCTGTTCCAGCTGCTGGGCGGCGGCCACCCGACGGCCGGCGACACGCACACCCAGCTGGACCGGCTCAAGGCCATCGTCGAGCTGGTGCCCAGGCGGCTCTCCGAGGCGGCCGCCAGCCAGCCGGACGAGCCCATGGCCCGTCACGCGCGCGAACTGCGCGGCGACCTGGACACCATCGTCGCCAAGGCGCTGAAGAAGGCCCCGGCCGAGCGCTACGCCAACGCGCAGGCGCTGGCCGACGACCTGCGCCGCTGGCAGGCCCACGAGCCCATCGCCGCGCGGCCGGACAGCCGCTGGTATGTGGCGGGGCGCTTCGTGCGCCGGCACCGGTGGGCGGTGGGGGCGACCAGCCTGGCGGTGCTGGCGCTGGTCGGCCTGACGGTCGTCAGCACGCTGCAGGCCCGCCGCGCCGAGGCCGCAGAGCAGCAGGCCGAACAGCGGCGCCAGCAATCGGACGAACTGCTGGCCTACATGCTGGGCGACTTTGCCGACAAGCTGCGGCCCATCGGCAAGCTGGAACTGCTGGACAGCATTGGCGGGCGCGCGCTGGGCTTTCTGCGGGATGCTGCGATTGCGCGACCGCAGGAGCGCCTGAGTCGCGCCAAGGCGCTGACCGTGATCGCCGAGGTGCGCGTGACCCGCAGCGATCTCGACGGCGCGCTCGAGCCGTTAAACGCTGCCAGGACATTGCTGGCGGGCGACCCGCCGGAGCCGGCCCTGACGGCGTCTTGGCGCAAGGCCCAGGGCGCCGCCGACTTCTGGCTCGGCCGCATCCTGTTGCGCAAGCGTGACCAGGCGGGCGCGTTGAAGGCCTGGGAGGCGTACCGTGCGGTCAGCCAGCATTGGCTCGACGCGCTGCCGCAGGACATGGAAGCGATGCTGGAGTTGTCCTACGCCGATACCAACCTCGGCGGCCTGGCGCTCGACAGCGGTCGGCTGGGTGATGCGGCGCGGGCTTTCGAGGCATCCATCCGCCTGAAGCGCCAGGCACTTCCCCAGTTGCCGGCCGAGCGGCGTGAACAGGCCTTGTCCGACCTGGCGGGCAGCCTGAGCTGGCTGGGGCAGACGCAGCTGTGGCTCGGTCAGGGCAGTCGCGCGCTGGACACGTTCGACGAGGCCTTGCAGACATTGCTTCCGCTGAGGCAGGCGCAACCTGCCGACGCGCCCTCTGCCAACCAGGAAGCCATCCTGCGCCGCTGGCGCGGGGAGACCCTGCATGCGCAGGGACGCCATGACGACGCGCGTGATGAATTGCAGGCGGCGCGGCGGCTGTTCGGCGAGTTGGTGAGCCGAGACCCCTCAAACCACAGCTGGCAGGGCGAGTCCCTCGTCACGCAGTTGCTGGCGCTGGAAATCAGCCCGCCACGCGAGACCCGCGAACTGCAGACTGCGCTGAACCGGCTGGCGCAGGGGCTCGACCAGTGGGAGCGCTCCGGCAGTGCTGCCGCCCGTGTTCGTCGCCTGCCTGATCGCGCCCGGTGGGCACGGCTGAACGTCGCCGCGGCAACGGGAGCGGCCCGTGCCGAGGCCTGGGCGCAGCTTGAGGCTGTGCGCGCCAAGCTGCGTGAAGCGCTGCAGGCACGTCCTGGCGAGTTGCGCCTGGGCCGCGCGCTGGCCCGCATCGGCGACACGCTGCTTCGAGAGCATGCCCCGGTCGGCGCGATGCAGCAGCATGCCTGCGAACTGGTGCTCAGCGACCTGGCATTGCTTCAGGGCCAGGTCAAGGTGGACTTCCTGGTGACGTCCGTCTGGTTGCTCGCGCGCCCTTGCGCGCCTGACGAATCGGGCGACGGTGTGGCAGATGTCCGGGACTGGCTGGGAAGTAGAGGCTGAGTTGCATCGCTGCGTGCAGGGATGCTGTTAGCTTGGCGATCCCGTTTATCAGTCAACGATTGCAATGACCACTACCTACTACGTCAAGGCCAGTCCCGATGGCGCCTTCGCTGCGTGCGACTACTACGCCGACCCCGAATGCACCCAACCCGTGGCAGACGATGCCCTGAAGGTGCCGGCGTCTGCCAGCGCCTGCGACATTGCCGAGGCCGATGGTTGCGAGTTGGCCCTTGTTGGAGCCAGCTACAAGACACTGGGCCATGCCCCGGTGATGACAGACTCCAATTTCGCGGCGGCCGTCTCTGGGGTCGTGAGCATCGGCATGCCCACGACCAAGACCGTGACCAAGGGCGTGGTGCTGATCTTCTCGACCCGTGATACGGTGTCCACGCTTTACGCGAGCGCGGATCCCCAGATCACCAACGGCGACGAATAGAGCCGACTCAGCCTCTCAAGCCAGACGCTGATACCGCTTGCGTAGAAAGTCCGCCGCCAGGCCCGCATCGCCGCCCACGCGCTCGCCGATGTACAACTCCTGGCGGCGCTCCGCGATCTGAGCGCGCAGCCGGGCGGCCATGATGTCCAGCGGCTTCATGCCACCGGCCTCGGCGCGCTCGATGGCCTCACGCAGCTGGTGCATCTGCAGGTTCTGCAGCAGCGCCGTCTGCGCCTGCACGACGCGGATGCGGCCCTGCACGAGGTGCTCGCACAGGCCCAGCCAGGCGCGCACGGCGTCGGCCGGGCCGCCGATCACCTTCTCGGGCGCCTCGCCCGCCGCCAGCAGCAATGACTCCAGCTTCTGGCGGTCGCCGCGCTCGTAGGCGTCGTTGACGATGCTCATGCGCTGTTCGCAGACCTCGCGGTCCGGGCCGGGCGGCGCCAGGTCGGGGTGGAAGCGCTTGGCGGCGCGCCGGTACAGCGTCTTCAGCGTGGGCGGCGGCAGATCCATCGTCGGGCCGGTGGGCTCGGGCGGCAGCGGCGTGGCCGCGGGCAGCGCCGGAATCTCGGGCCAGGGCTTGGTGCGTGGCGACGCCGCTGCCGGCACGTCCACGCCCTGGCGCTTCAGCGCGTCGGACAGCAGCGCGGTGGCCTGGTGCAGTTGCGCCTCCAGCTCGTCCAGCTCGCGCATCAGCGGGCCCAGCGCCTCCAGGTAGCGCAGGCGAAAGCCCAGCAGCTTGGCGCGGACGCCGTCGTGGTCGGCTTCCAGCACGGCCAGGTAGCGCTGCAGGTCCTGCAACTGCTCGCGCCGCCGCGTCATTTCGTGCCGTGTGACTGCCATGCTCGCCATGGCCGCCATTCTGCCGCGGGCCGCCCATGAAAAACGGCCCGCGAGCGGGCCGTCTGACCGGTGTTTACCAGGCTTTACTGTGATGCGGACGAGGCCGGCAGCTCGGCCACGCTGGCCGCCGAGGCCACCGGTTCGGCCGCGACGGCCGCCGCCGCCTGTGTGGGCGAGGGCGCCTGGCTGCCGGCGCTCATCGGCAGGATGGGCACGATCAGCAGCGCCACGATGTTGATGATCTTGATGAGCGGGTTGACGGCCGGGCCGGCGGTGTCCTTGTAGGGGTCGCCCACGGTGTCGCCGGTCACGGCGGCCTTGTGCGCGTCGCCGCCCTTGCGGTGCTCCACGCCCTTGTCGTCCTTGAAGCCTTCCTCGATCAGCTTCTTGGCGTTGTCCCATGCGCCGCCGCCGGTGCACATGGAGATGCCCACGAACAAGCCCGTGACGATCGTGCCCATCAGCAGGCCGCCCAGCGCAGCCGGGCCCAGCGTGAGGCCCACGATGATGGGCGCAGCCACCGGCAGCAGCGAAGGCACGATCATTTCCTTGATGGCGGCGGTGGTCAGCATGTCGACCGCGGCGCTGTAGTCCGGCTTGCGCTGGCCGGCCATGATGGCGCCGTCGGCGAACTGCTTGCGGACCTCCACGACAACTGCGCCGGCCGCACGGCCGACGGCTTCCATGGCCATGGCGCCGAACAGGTAGGGGATCAGCCCGCCTAGGAACAGGCCGAGGATGACCTTGTGGTCGGACAGGTCGAACACGACGTGCATGCCGCGCGCCTCCAGCGCATGCGTGTAGTCGGCGAACAGCACCAGCGCGGCGAGGCCGGCGGAGCCGATGGCATAGCCCTTGGTGACGGCCTTGGTGGTGTTGCCGACGGCGTCCAGCGGGTCGGTGACGTCGCGCACGGCCGGGGGCAGGTCGCTCATCTCGGCGATGCCGCCGGCGTTGTCGGTAATGGGGCCGTAGGCGTCCAGCGCGACGACGATGCCGGCCATGCTCAGCATGGACGTGGCGGCGACGGCGATGCCGTACAGGCCCGCCAGCGCGTAGGCCGCGTAGATGGCCGCGCAGACGAACAGCACCGGCCAGGCGGTGGACTTCATCGACACGCCCAGGCCAGCGATGACGTTGGTGCCGTGGCCG
>CAMLKW010000221.1 GCA_946480605.1 uncultured Roseateles sp.
ACCGGCAAGCACATCGCCAGACGGGCCGGCTTGGGAGCGGCCCGGCGCTCGGCCCAAAGACGTGACGAAGTTGGCAGACCATGGAGGGGGACACCCCCTGGTCACCTGACTGTCACGGGCGCTTTCAAGAATCCGTGTCGCAAGCGGTGCCGGCTGTCTCGGTGCCGCCCGCCGACCCGGAGCCCCCCATGCGCGACCACGCGCCCGATCCCCTCGCCGACGCGCTGCACCGCCTCATCGAGCAGCGCACGTTCGACATCCACTTCCAGCCGCTGGTCGCCATCGACCGTGCCGAGATCTACGGCTTCGAGGCGCTGACCCGCGCACCGGCCGACGGGCCGCTGCATTCACCGCTGGTGCTGTTCGACACCGCCGCGCGGCTGGGCCGCCTGGTGGAGCTGGAGCACCTCATCGTGCAGCGCGCCCTGCAGCGCTTCAAGGGCCTAAGCCTGCCGGGCCAGCTGTTCCTCAACGTCACGGCCGACACGCTGCTGGGCGCGCGCGAGCACGCCGGGCTGCTGACGACCGAGCTGGCCGAGCTGGGCCTGCCGACCTCGCGCGTCGTCATCGAGCTGACCGAGACCCGACCCATCGCCGACCTGGTGCAGCTGGACGACGCGCTGCAGGCGCTGCGCGAGCGGGGCTTTCGCATCGCGCTGGACGACCTGGGCGAGGGCTTCGCCTCGCTGCGCCGCTGGATGGAGATGCGGCCCGACTTCGTCAAGATCGACCGCCACTTCATCGACGGCATCGCGCAGGAGCCGCTGAAACAGCAGTTCGTGCGCTCCATCGTCGAGATGGCCGCCACCAGCGGCTGCGAGGTCGTCGCCGAAGGCCTGGAGCAGGAGCCCGACCTGGACGTGCTGCGCCGCCTGGGCCTGACCATCTGCCAGGGCTATCTGTTCGCGCGCCCCAGCGCCACCCCGCGTGCGTCCCTGAGCGCGCAGTGGAGCGGGCGGCTGGCCGCCGACGCCCAACCGCGCCTGCTGCAGAACGACCTGGCGCTGCCGCTGGCCCAGGGCGCCATCACCAGCGCCGCACAGCTGGCGCGCCGCGGCCTGACCGTCACGGCGGCGGCCAACTGCCGCAGCGTGGTGGACCTGTTCCACCGGGACGAGCAGCTGCTGGCCATCCCCGTGCTGGACGAGCAGCAGCGCCCCATCGGCGTGCTGCGCTCGCTGCACGTGCTCAAGCGTGGCACGGAGCGCTACTTCATGGACATCTTCGACAAGCGCAGCTGCGTGGAGCTGATGGACCCGCACCCGCTGGTGTTCGACGTCGCCACGCCGCTGCGGGCGATGAGCGAGGCGCTGGCCAGCCTGGACGAACGCCTGCTGATCGACGGCTTCATCGTCACGCGCGACGGCAGCTATTTCGGCTCGGGCCGCAGCTCCGACCTGCTGAAGGCCGTGTCCGACCTGCAGGTGCACGCCGCGCGCTACGCCAACCCGCTGACCCTGCTGCCCGGCAACGTGCCCATCGACCACCACCTGGACCGCCTCATCGAGGCCGGCGAGACCTTCGCCGCGGTGGTCTGGGACATCGACCACTTCAAGCCCTTCAACGACGTCTACGGCTACCGCGTGGGCGACGACATCATCCGCCTCGCCGCGCGCGTGCTGACGCAGGCCGCCGACCCGCAGCTGGACTTCGTCGGCCACATCGGCGGCGACGACTTCGTCATGGTGCTGGGCAGCGCGGACTGGGAAGCGCGGCTGGCGCGCATCTGCACGGCCTTCGATGCCGGCGTGCGCAGCTTCTTCTCGGCCGAGCACCTGGCCGCCGGCGGCTACATCACGTTGAACCGCCAGAACCAGCCCAGCTTCCACCCGCTGCCCACCATCTCGGCCGGCGCCGTGCTGCACCTGCCGGGTCATTTCGACGGCGCGCGCGCACTCAGCGCCGCGCTGACCGAGCCCAAGCGCGTCGCCAAGGGCCGCGCCGGCGGCAGCCGCTTCTTCGTCGACCGTCGCCAGCCGTCCCAGCGCGCCCTGCTCGCCGCCGCCTGATCGCATTCGGTCGTGAGCCGCAAGGTCGCGGCACCACCCCCTCACCGCCATGAAAACCACCCAGCCCCTGAGCCTGCGCACGCGGCTCGCCGTCATCGCCTGCCTGTCTCTTCTGCTCGGCGCCCTGCCCGGCGCGCTACTGCTGCGCGGCTATGCCGAACAGCTGGACAACGCGGCCCGCCAGCACCGGGCCCTGCCCGCCAACCGCGCCTGGCAGGCGCTGCTGGCGCAGCTGCAGCAGCAGCGCGGCCTGGCCGCCGCCGGCCTGTCCACCCAGCCCGACGCCCGCCCCCAGGCCATCGCCGCGGCACAGGCGGTCCAGGCCGCGCTGCAGGCCCTGGATGCGGCGCTGGACCGCGGGCTGGAGCCGACGCTCGCGGCCTCTCAGCGCGAACAAGTGGCGGCGCTGCGCGAGCGGCAGGCCGAGCTGGCTCGCGCCATCGCCGACGGCCCGCTGGACCTGCCCCGTCTGCTGGCCGCCCAGGCCGCGCTGGCCGACACGGCCTTCGACGCGCTGGCCCGGCTGAACGCCGGCACCGGCCTGCTGTTGGACGCCGACGCCGCCTCGCGCTTCGCCATCGACGCCGGCCTGCAGGCCGCGCCGCGCGTGCAGGACGCGCTGTCGGAGCTGGCGGCGCTGGCCCGCGCTGCGGCCGTGGACGACCCCGCACGCATGGCCACCGCCCACACCCGCTACCGCGAGCAGGCGGCACAGATGCAGTTGCAGCTGCAGCTCGCGCTGCAGGCCCGCGACGCCGACCCGCGCCTGGCGCCGCTGCTGCAGGCCGCCCAGGCCCAGCGCGCCCAGGTGGACCAGACGCTGGACGCCGCCGCAAGCGACCTCAACTTCCCGCTGGACCAGCTGGCCGCGCGGCTGGCCGAGGCCGGCGCGCTGCAGGCCCAGCTCAGCGCCCAGGTCATGCAGGCGCTGGACAACCGCCTGGCGGCGCGCGCCGAGGCCGCCGCGCTGCGCCGCAACGCGCTGCTGGTGCTGCTGCCCACGGCATTGGCCTGCATGCTGTGGCTGATGATGCGCGCCATACGGCAGCTGCTGGGGCCGGTGCACCAGATGCTGGAGGCCACCGAGCGCATCGCCGCCGGCGACCTCAGCCAGCCGGTGCCGCAGGGCCGCCGCGACGAACTGGGCCGCGTGCTGGCGGCGCTGGGCGACATGCAGCAGCGCCTGCGCGGGCTGGTGGAGCGCATCCATGAGGACGCCGGCGGCATCCGCCTGGCGGCCCGCGAGATCGCCACCGGCAACCAGGATCTGGCCCGCCGCACCGAGGCCGCCGCCGCGCGCCTGCAGCAGACCGCCGGCCACGTGCAGCTGCTGGCCGTGGCCGTGCGGCACAGCAGCGAGGCCGCGCTGGACGCCGAGGGCCTGGCCGGCTCGGCCGCCGACGTGGCCTCGCAGGGCAGCCGCGTGGTGGGCGACGTGGTCGGCACCATGCACGGCATCGCCGATGCCAGCCGGCGCATCGCCGACATCACCGGCCTCATCGACGGCCTCGCCTTCCAGACCAACATCCTCGCGCTCAACGCCGCCGTCGAGGCGGCGCGCGCCGGCGAGCAAGGGCGCGGCTTCGCCGTCGTGGCCGCCGAGGTGCGCGCGCTGGCGCAGCGCAGCGCCACGGCCGCCCGCGAGATCAAGACGCTGATACAGCAGTCCGCCGAACGCGTGGAGGCCGGCACGGCCCAGGCCGCCGAGGCCGGCGGCGCGGTGACCGCCATCCTGGGCAAGGTGCGCGACATGAGCGCGCTGATCCACACCATGGCCCAGCAGACCCGCGCCGAGGCGCAGCAGGCCACCGAGGTCGGCCAGGCCGTGCAGGCCATCGACGCGATGACGCAGCAGAACGCCGCGCTGGTGGAGCAGGCCGCCGCGTCGGCCGACAGCCTGCGCGCCCAGGCCCAGCACATGGACGCGACGGTGAACGGATTCCGTCTGTGAGCCGACGGAGGCAGGGGCTTCCTACAATCGGGGCGTGAATCTCGATGCCACGCTCAACGCCGACCTGCACTGCCACTCCGTCGTCTCGGACGGCACGCTGACACCCGAGGAGCTGGCCGAGCGGGCCGCGGAGCGCGGCGTGCGGCTGTGGTCGCTGACCGACCATGACGAGATCGGCGGCCAGGCCCGCGCCATCGCGGCGGCCAAGGCCCACGACATGGCCTACCTGACCGGCACCGAGATCTCGGTGACCTTTGCCGGCCGCGTGGTGCACATCGTGGGCCTGGGCTTCGACCACGAGTCGCCCGAGATGGTGGAGGGCCTGCGCGCCACCCGCGGCGGCCGCGAGGCCCGCGCCCGCGAGATGGCGGCCGGCCTGCTGGCGCAAGCCGGCATCGCCGGCGCCTTCGAGGGCGCGCTGAAGTACGTGGGCAACCCCGACCTGATCTCGCGCACGCATTTCGCGCGCTTCCTCGTCGACGCGGGCCACTGCACCGACGTGCCGGACGTGTTCCGCCGCTTCCTGACCGAAGGCAAGCCCGGCTTCGTGCCGCACAAGTGGGCCAGCTTGAAGGACGCGGTGGGCTGGATCACGCGCGCCGGCGGCGTGGCCGTCATCGCCCACCCGGGCCGCTACGACTTCACGCCCACCGAGGAGTACGCGCTGATCACCGAGTTCATGGCCCATGGCGGTCGCGGCATCGAGGTGGTCACCGGCAGCCACACGCCGGCCGAGTTCCAGCAGTACGCCGACACCGCCGAGGAATTCGGCCTGCTGGCCTCGCGCGGCTCGGACTTCCACAGCCCCGAGGAAAGCCGCGTGGACCTGGGCGCGCTGCCGCCGCTGGCGGGCAGGCTGACGCCGGTGTGGGCCGAACTCGCTGATCGGATTCATCGCTGATGGCCCAGCTCTTCGAAGTCCACCCCGACAACCCGCAGCCGCGCTTCCTGCGCCAGTGCGCGCAGATGCTGCAGGCGGGCGGCATCGGGGCGATCCCGACGGACTCCAGCTATGCCTTCGTCTGCCACCTGAACGACAAGGCCGCCGCCGAGGCGCTGCGGCGCGTGCGCGGAGTGGACGACAAGCACCACCTGACGCTGCTGTGCCGCGACCTGTCGGAGCTGGCCACCTACGCGATGGTGGACAACCGGCAGTACCGCCTGCTGAAGCTGGCCACGCCGGGCGCCTACACCTTCATCCTGCCGGCCACCAAGGAAGTGCCGCGGCGGCTCTCCCACCCCAGCCGCCGCACCATCGGCCTGCGCGTGCCGGAGCACCGCGTCACGCAGGAGCTGCTGGCGCTGTTCGGCGAGCCGCTGCTGTCCACCACGCTGATCCCGCCCGGCGAGAGCGAGCCGATGAACGATGCCGGCGAGGTGGCCGAGCGCCTGGACCGCCAGTTGCAGTTCATCCTCGACGCCGGCGCCTGCCCGGCCCAGCCCACCACGGTGCTGGACCTGAGCCAGGGCGACGAGCCCGTGCTGGTGCGCCAGGGGCGGGGCGATCTGGCGCGGCTGGGGCTACAGCTCGACTGATCGCGCGCCGTCCCGCAGCTCATCCATCTTTTTTGCAGTTCATCCGGCGCGGCCGGCGCTTGATCGCAGGCCTGTGGAAGCGGGTGGGCGCGATGACGAAACTGACTCCATCGAACAAGCAATCACGCGGTTCGAAACCCACCGAACGGAGTCCATCATGAACCTGCAAGACCGCCTCTTCACCGCCGTCATCGCCGCCGTTGCCGGCCTCACCTTCTCCGTCGTCGCACAGGCGGCACCCCAGGACGTCGTCAAGCTGGAACGCGTCGTCGTCACCGGCAAGGCCACCCGTGCTGATGCTCAAGTGGTGACCCAGCTGCCCCGCGTCGTCGTGACCGGCTATGCCCAGCGTGAAGTGGCTCAGCTGCCGCGCGTGACCGTGGTCGGCTACAGCGACGCCACGCTGCTGCGCCAGATGACGCTGGCCGCTGCCAAGACCACCACCCAGCGCGTCTGAGCCCGGCGTCCGACGACATGCGAATGACGCCTTTTTCCACCACCGCCGAGCCGAACCGCCAGCGCTGCCGAGCCAGCGCTGCCGATTCGGCTCGGCCTATTTGATGATGTCGATGATGCGTGACCGGTCGAAGCCCAGCACCGTCTGGCCGCGCACGATCAGCGTGGGCGTGCCCATGCCGCCCAGCGCCTGGTAGTCGGCGCGGCATTGCGCATCGCGCTCGATGAAGCACTCGTCGAACGCGACGCCCTCGTCCTGCATCCAGCGCCGCGCCGCCGTGCACCAGCCACAGGTCTCGGACGAGATCATGCGGATGTCGCCCGGCTTCACGCGCTGGGCCAGCAGCTCGCCGTCCTCCGCCTTCACATGGCTGCGCCAGGCCCAGGAGGCGGCGGCGGCCAGCGCGATGACGACGAGCAGGGAACGTGGGGGCAGGTTCATGCCCCGATGCTAGGGCTTCAGTAAACGTCGGGCACGAAGAGGTTGTCTGGCACCGGACTGCGGATGTAGTCCTCACGCCGCTCGCGGGCCGGCAGCTCGATGTCGGCGTGCGGCACGTCCTGGTAGGGCATCTGGCCCAGCAGGTGGCTGATGCAGTTCAGCCGCGCGCGCTTCTTGTCGTCGGCGCGCACCACCCACCATGGCGACTCAGGCGTGTGGGTGCGCTCCAGCATCACCTCCTTGGCCTTGGTGTACTCCTCCCAGCGGCGGCGCGATTCCAGGTCCATGGGGCTGAGCTTCCACTGCTTCAGCGGGTCGTGGATGCGGCCGAGGAAGCGGATGCGCTGTTCGTCGTCGCTGATCGAGAACCAGTACTTGATGAGCTGGATGCCCGAGCGCTGCAGCATGCGCTCGAACTCGGGCGCGGAGCGGAAGAACTCCTCGTACTGCTCGTCGGTGCAGAAGCCCATGACACGCTCGACGCCGGCGCGGTTGTACCAGCTGCGGTCGAACAGCACGATCTCGCCAGCCGCCGGCAGGTGCGACACATAGCGCTGGAAATACCACTGCGTGCGCTCGCGGTCGTTGGGCGCCGGCAGCGCGGCGACGCGGCACACGCGCGGGTTCAGCCGTTGCGTGATGCGCTTGATGACGCCGCCCTTGCCCGCCGCGTCGCGCCCCTCGAACAGGATGACCACCTTGTGGCCCGTGTGCTGCACCCAGTCCTGCAGCTTCACCAGCT
>CAMLKW010000222.1 GCA_946480605.1 uncultured Roseateles sp.
CCTCGATGAGCCTGCCGTACCACATCGGCAACGGCTGGTTCGGCGGCCTGCTGCCTTCCATCACGTTCGCGATGGTGGCCCAGAACGGCAACATCTATCACGGCCTCTGGTATCCGATCGTCATCGCCGTGATCACCTTCGTCATCGGCGTGCTGTTCGTCCGTGAGACCAAGGACGTGGACATCTACGCCAAGGACTGAGAGACCCTCCATTCGCCCCGGGCCTGATCCGGGGCTCCTGCAAGGCCGGCTCCCATGCCGGCCTTTTTCATGGCGGCGCCGGCCTTGCCGTCGGCATGCAGCCCTGCGACCATGCGCGCCGATGACCGAACCCCAAGCCCCTCCCGAACCCAGCGCCCGCGAGCAGCGCCGCCTGCAGATGGCCGACATCGCCCGGCTGGCCGGCGTGTCGGTGTCCACCGTGTCGCGGGCCCTCAATGGCAGCGAGCTGATCAATGCCGAGACCCGCCAGCGCATTGCCGAGCTGGCCCGCTCGCTGAACTACTCGATCAACCTCGGCGCGCGCACTCTGCGGCTGCAGGAGAACAAGACGGTGGCCGTGGTCGTGCCCTACGACCGCCAGTCGCGCCAGCACATCTCGGACCCGTTCTTCCTGTCCATCGTCGGCTCCATCGCCGACGCGCTGACCGACCGCGGCTACGACATGCTGCTGTCGCGCGTGGATGCCGAGCATCTGGACCTGGCAGCGGGCTGGTTCGATTCCGGCAAGGCCATCGGCGTCATCCTCATCGGCCAGTGGCGGCACCACGACCAGCTCAACGAGATGGCCGCCCGCAAGCTGCCGCTGGTGGTGTGGGGCGGCGAGCTGCCCCAGCAGCTGTACGCCAGCGTGGGCGGCGACAACGTGCTGGGCGGCACGCTGGCCGCGCGCCATCTGCTGCAGTCCGGCCGGCGCCGCATCGCCTTCGTCGGCGACGCGCAGCTGCCCGAGGTCTGGCTGCGCCGCCAGGGCTATGCGCAGGCGCTGCGCGAGGCCGGCCTGGCGGTGGACCCCGCACTGGAGGTGGCCGCGCCGTTCGAGCCCGGCGTGGCGGCCGGCGTGCTGCAGCGTTTCTGTGCCACGCGGCAGGACTTCGACGCCGTCGTCTGCTGCAGCGATGTGCTGGCGCTGCTGACCATCCAGGCGCTGCGCGCCGTCGGCCGCAGCGTGCCGGGCGACGTGGCCGTCACTGGCTATGACGACATGGCGCTGGCTGCGTACTGCGACCCGCCGCTGACGACCGTGCACCAGCCGGTGGCCGAGGCCGGCGCCGAACTGGTGGAGGTGCTGCTGGCGCAGATGCGCGGCGAGCGTGCCGGGCCGCGCACGTTGCCGGTCTATTTGAAGCTGCGCGCTAGCGCACCCGACGCCGCACGCTGATCGCGAGGCGGGGCGGGCGCCTCGGCGCGGCCGTGTTGGGTCAGGCGACGGGCGCGCAATGCGAACGTTTTCAGCAAGTATCTTTGGAGACTTGATTTCATCCGCAAATACGTGTTTTCACTAAAATGCAATCGATTGCAAAACGATGGGTGGGCGCGCAGAATGACGGTACGGTTCGGCGCTGGGCAACGGCGCCGGACCCACGCGCCCAAAGAAGGCGCCCGAACACCGCCCACCCGGAGACAACCATGACCCGCCCCTTCCCGTGCGCCATCCGCGCCATCCGCCGTCCCTCGCCCCAGCCGTTGTCGGCCGCCGTTGCGCTGGCCTTGCTGGCCACCGCGGCCCAGGCCCAGCAGGCCGCCGAGCCCGCACCCGCCGCCGACGGCCTCAAGCTCGACGCGGTCGTCGTCACCGGCACCTCGACGGCCAAGTCCAAGATGCGCTCCAGCGTGGCCATCTCCTCCATCGAGAGCGACAGCGTCGGCGCCGTCACCGCGGCCAGCTCGACGGACCTGCTGCGCGGCGTGCCCGGCATTCGCGCCGAGGCCAGCGGCGGCGAGTCCAACGCCAACGTGGCCGTGCGCGGCATCCCGGTCTCGGCCGGCGGCGCGCGCTACATCCAGTTCCAGGAAGACGGCCTGCCCGTGCTGCAGTTCGGCGACATCGCCTTCGCGACGCCCGACACCTGGATGCGTGCCGACGCTGGCTTCGAGCGCCTGGAAGTCGTGCGCGGCGGCTCGGCCGCGCTGCTGGCCACCGGCGCACCCGGCGGCATCATCAACTTCATCGGCAAGACCGGCCTGGAGCAGGGCGGCTCGCTGCAACTGACCCAGGGCCTGGACTTCGACCAGACCCGGCTCGACTTCGGCTACGGCGGCCGACTGGCGCCCAAGACGCGCTTCTTCGTCGGCGGCTTCTACCGCGTGGGCGATGGTGGCCGCAAAGGCGCCGACGGCGTCGAGAACGGCGGCCAGGTGCGCGCCAACGTGACCTTCGAGCTTGAGGGCAAGAGCTATGTTCGCCTCAGCGTCAAGCACCTGGACGACCACAGCCCCACCTTCATGCCCACGCCGGTGCGGTACGTCAACGGCAGCATCCAGGAGATCTCCGGCCTGGACCCGCGCCGCGCCGCCTTCTACGACGCCAGCTGGCCGCTGGACAACACGCTGGCCAACAACAACGGCCGCAGCACCAGCAGCATCCGTGACGGCCTGGCCGCCAAGAGCGACGCCTTCGGCGTCGAGATGGACCTGGACGCCGGCGGCGGCTTCCGGCTGCAGAACAAGTTCTCGTGGAGCAAGAACTCGGGTCGCTTCGTCGGCATCTTCCCCGGAGACGACGTGGCCGCCGCACCGGCCGGCACGACCATCGCCAGCGGCGCGGACGCCGGCAAGGCCTACACCGGCAACAAGTTCACCGCCGTCATCTTCAACACCAAGGTCGACAACGCCGGCCTGATGGCCAACGACCTGAAGTTCTCGCGCGATTTCGGCCTGGGCGACGGCGCCCGGCTCAGCGCCGTGGCCGGCCTCTACACCTCGTTGCAGAAGCTGGACCTGACGTGGAACTTCAACCAGTACTCGCTGTCCGCCGACGAGCACGGCGCCCGCGTGCTGAACGTGCCCGGCGTCGTCAACGGCGCGCCCGGCTTCGGCGGCTGCTGCAGCAACACGCAGGACAGCAAGTACACGACCACCGCGCCCTACCTGGTGCTGAACTACGAGTCCGGCCCGCTGTCGGCCGACATCGGCGTGCGCCGCGACAACCAGAAGGCCAGCGGCAGCTACTACCAGTCCAACGCGGGCCTGAGCTACGACCTGAGCAAGCCCAACGCCATCGACTATCGCCTAGGCCGCACGTCCTACTCGCTGGGCGGCAACTACGCGCTGAACAAGGACCTCTCCGTCTTCGCCCGCTATTCCGACGGCGCCGCCTACAACGCCGACCGCATCACCTTCTTCAACAACCCCAACCTCGTCAACGGCAAGAGCCCGACCATCCCGACCAACAAGGTCCGCCAGGCCGAGGCCGGCATCAAGATCCGCGGCAGCGGCATGAGCCTGTTTGCCACGCTGTTCCATGCCAAGACCGACGAGGTCAATGTGGATGTGACCACGCAGCCCATCGTCGCCAAGGCCAACCGCTACCGCAGCAACGGCCTGGAGCTGGAAGGCTCGGCCCGCTTCGGCATCGTCAACCTGCTGGGCGGCCTGACCTACACGGACGCCAAGCAGGCCGACGGCCGCGCGCCCAAGCGCCAGGCCAAGGTGGTGTACCAGCTCACGCCCACCGTCATCGTCAATGATGCGCTGAGCTTGGGCGTCGGCATCGTCGGCACCACCAAGAGCCAGGACGACGGCCCCACCGGCCCGCTGACCATCACGCTGCCGGCCTACACCGTGGTCAATGCCTTCGCCAGCTACGCGCTGACCGACAAGCTCATGCTCTCGCTGGCCGCCAACAACCTGTTCAACGAGCTGGCCTACACCGAGAGCAACGACGGTCGCGGCGCCGCGCGGGCCTACACCGGCCGCACGGTCAAGGCCTCGCTGCGCTACTCGTTCTGATGGCACCCGTCCTCGTCATGGGCGAAGCCCTCGTGGACGAGTTCCACGACGGCGCGGTGGCCGGCGGCGCGCCGTTCAACGTCGCGCGTTCGCTGGCCGGCTTGGGTGTGCCGGTGCGCTTCGTCAGCCGCATCGGCGCCGACGACGCAGCCGGCCGCCTGGTGCTGGACAGCGCCGCCCGTTTCGGCCTCGCGGTGGACGGCATCCAGCGCGACGCCGTCCACGCCACCGGCCGCGTCAGCGTGCATGAAGGCGAGGGCGGCAGCCACCGCTTCGAAATCCATGCCGATGCGGCCTGGGACCACCTGGCGCCGCCCGCCACGGTCGACGCCGGGCGGGTCTACTTCGGCAGCCTGATGCAGCGGCACGCGGTCTCGCGTGCGGCCTTGCGGGCGGTGCTCAAGCGCGCCCGGGCGCCCCGCCTGCTGGACCTCAACCTGCGCCCCGGCACCGATACGCCGGACCTCGCCGCCGAGTCGCTGATGCTGGCCGACCAGGTCAAGATCAACGAGGACGAGCTGGAGCGCCTGCTGGCCTGGTTCGAGCCCACGCTGCCCGCGCTGATGGTCCGCTTCGCGCTGCAGGAACTGCTCGTCACGCGCGGCGCGGCCGGCTATGCGCTGTATGGCGAGCACGGCCAGCTGCTGGCGGCCGGCGACGGTGTGGCCCAGCCGGACTTCGTGGACAGCGTCGGCGCGGGTGACGGCTTCACCGCCATGCTGCTGGCCGGGCACGCGTTGCGCCGCGACCGCGCCGCCACGCTGCAACTGGCCAACCGCTATGCCGCGATGATCTGCGGCGTGCGCGGCCCGCTGCCGGACGCCCCCGCCGCGCTGCGGCCCTGGCGCGAGGCGCTGCACGCGCTGCCTGCGGAGGATTGAGCATGCACAAGCCCCACCTGTCGTTCGCGCAGATCGTGAACATGAATGTCGGCTTCCTCGGCATCCAGTTCAGCTTCGGCCTGCAGCAGGCCAACATGAGCCCGATCTACCAGATGCTGGGCGCGGACGGCAAGAGCCTGCCCTACCTCTGGCTGGCCGGTCCCATCACCGGCCTGCTGGTGCAGCCCATCGTCGGTGCCATGAGCGACCGAACGACGCACGCTTCAGGCCGCCGCACGCCGTACTTCCTGATCGGTGCGCTGCTGTGTTCGCTGGGCCTGCTCGTCATGCCGTTCAGCCCCGCGCTGTGGTTCGCCGCCGGCCTGCTGTGGATCCTGGACGCGGCCAACAACGTGACCATGGAGCCCTACCGCGCCTACGTCAGCGACCGGCTGCGCGAGGAGCAGCATGCGGCCGGCTTCCTGACGCAGGCCTCGTTCACCGGCCTGGCGCAGACGCTGGCCTATCTCACGCCCAGCCTGCTGGTGTTCTTCGGCATGAACAAGGACGCGCTGGGCGCCAACGGCATCCCGGTCGTCACCACGCTGGCCTTCGTGCTGGGCGCGCTGCTGTCATTCACCACCGTCTGGTGGTCCGTGCGCAAGGTGCCCGAGTTGCCGCTGCCGCCGGAGGAAATCGCCCGCCTTCGCGCGCTGCCGCGTGGATTCGGCCCGGCGCTGGCCGAGATCTGGAGTGCCGTGCGCGAGATGCCACCCACGATGCGGCGGCTGTGGTGGATGGCGCTGTTCCAGTGGTACGGAATGATGTGCTACTGGATCTACATCGTGCCCACGCTGGCCGCCACGGTCTTCGGCACGGACGATCCGCACAGCGCGGGCTTTCGCGACGCCGCGCTGCTGAACGGCCAGGTCGGCGGCTTCTACAACGCCGTCGCCTTCGTCGCCGCCTTCGCGATGGTGCCGTTCACCAAGCGGCTGGGTGCGAAATGGGTGCATGCCTTCGCGCTGGCCTGCGCCGCCGCCGGCATGTGGGCGCTGCCCGGCATCCGCAGCGAGGGCTGGCTGTTGTTCCTGCCCATGGTGGGCATCGGCCTGGCCTGGGGCTCCATCATGGGCAACCCGTATGTGCTGCTGGCCGGCAGCATCCCGCCCGAGCGGGCCGGGGTCTACATGGGCATCTTCAACATGTTCATCGTCATCCCCATGCTGATCCAGGCCGTCACGCTGCCGCTGTTCTACGACAGCCTGCTGGGCGGCCGCCCCGAGAACGTCATCCGCCTGGCCGGCGTGCTGCTGGCGCTGGCCGCGCTGTGCGTGCTGGCCGTCAAGACTCCGAAGGCTTCGTCATGAAGAACCAAGTCCAACTCATCACCTACGTGGACCGCCTCGGCGGCCAGCGCAACGGCGCCGACCTGGCGCGGCTGCAGCAACTGCTGACCGCCCCCGGCTCGCCGCTGGCCGGGGTGTTCGGCGGCGTGCACCTGCTGCCGTTCTTCCACGCCATCGACGGCGCCGACGCCGGCTTCGACCCCATCGACCACACGCAGATCGACCCACGCTTGGGGCGGTGGGGCGACATCAAGGCGCTGACCGCCGACCTGGACGTGATGGCCGACGTCATCGTCAATCACATGTCCAGTGAGTCGCCGCAGTTCCTGGACTACTCCGAGAAGGGCGAGGCCTCGGCCTATGCGGGCCTGTTCCTGACGCTGGACGGGGTGTTTCCGAACGGTGCGACCGAGCGGGACCTGCTGGCCGTCTACCGGCCGCGCCCCGGGCTGCCACTGACCTACGCGACCTTGCGCAACGGCGAGCGCCGCGTCCTGTGGACAAGCTTCACCGCCGCGCAGATCGACATCGCCGTGCGCCACCCGCAGGGCCGCGCCTACCTGACGGGCATCCTGAAGACCTTCGCCGACAACGGCATCCGCATGGTGCGGCTGGACGCCGTCGGCTATTGCGTAAAGAAGGCCGGCGCGAGCTGCTTCATGATGCCGGAGACCTTCGACTTCATCGCCGAGTTCGCCGCCGAGGCGCGGGCACTGGGCATCGAGGTGCTGGTCGAGATCCACTCCTACTTCCAGCGCCAGATCGAGATCGCGGCCCAGGTCGATTGGGTCTACGACTTCGCGCTGCCGCCGCTGGTGCTGCACGCCTTCGCGTTCAAGACCGCCGCGGCGCTGAAGCGATGGATAGCGATCCGCCCCGCCAACGCGCTGACCGTGCTCGACACGCATGACGGCATCGGCATCATCGACA
>CAMLKW010000223.1 GCA_946480605.1 uncultured Roseateles sp.
AGGAAGCGCAGGACGGCGAGCGCATCCTGCCCGGCCACGGCTACATCGCGCCGGGAGGCCTGCACCTGACGGTGGAGCGCAGCGGCGCCAACTACATCGCCCGGGTGCAGGACGGCGAGCCCATCAACCGCCACAAGCCCTCGGTCGAGGCGCTGTTCCTGTCGGCCGCCAAGGTCGTGGGCCCCAATGCCATCGGCATCATGCTGACTGGCATGGGCGCCGACGGCGCCCGGGCCATGAAGGTCATGAAGGACGCCGGCTCCTACAACTACTGCCAGGACGAGGCCAGTTGCGTGGTCTTCGGCATGCCGCGCGAGGCCATCGCGCACGGCGCGGCCGACGAGGTGCTGCCGCTGAACCAGATCGCCACCAAGGTGCTGGAACGGCTGCGCGCCACGTCCGGCATGTCGCTCAACCGCGTCTGATCAACGTCGGGCGGCCGGGGCTTCAGCCTTGGCCAGCTTGGTCTGCGGCGCGCGGGCCTCGGCGGGCAGCACGGGAGCAAAACCGTCCAGCCGCTTCGGTGAGGTCGGCACCCAGACCGCGCGTGCCGGCGGCGCCGCTTGGCCGATCACGACCACGCGCGTGGGCCGATCGACGGCGGCTTCCTTCAACTCGGCGTTGCTGTCGGTGAAGGCCTGGGACGCGGTGGCCGCACCGATCAGGGCGACGACCAGCGGCAGGGCAAAGGCAATCCAGCGGACGTTGTGATGCATGACGGCTCCTGTTGTGCTGGTTATGCTATGCAACCAACAAGCTGAGAAGAAGCGCTGATTTCTGCATTCACTGGTCAGCAATACTTTCCAAATGGGGTCACTGGATCGTTTTCCGCTGCACTACCTGGCCGCCTTCCGCGCCGCCGCCCAGACCGAGAACCTGCGCGCGGCAGCCGAGAGCCTGCACCTGACGCACAGCGCCGTCAGCCAGCAGATCCGTGGGCTGGAGGCGGCGCTGGGCTTCGAGGTCTTCACGCGCCAGGGCCGGCGCCTGGTGCTGAACCCGGCCGGCCAGGCGCTGCAGCGCGCGGTGAGCAAGGTGTTCGCCGAGCTGCAGGCCGGCGTGCTGGCCGCCGCGCAGGCCCATGGCAAGACCGCGCAGACGCTGCGCGTGACCGCCCTGCCCTCGTTCGCGCAGCGCTGGCTGATGCCGCGCCTGCCCCGCTGGCAGGCGCTGCAACCCTGCATCTCGCTGGACCTGCACACCTCACAGCAGGTGGTGGACCTGGAGCGCGAGGGCTACCACATCGGCCTGCGTGTGGGCCGCAGGCCTTGGCCCGGGCTGATCACCGAGCCGCTGTTCCATTCGCCGCTGATCGCGGTGGCAGCGCCGGTGCTGGCACACCAACTGATCGGCCGACCGGTTGCCGGCCTGGTCGACGAACCCTTGCTGGGGGACGCTGACGACTGGCAGGAGTGGTTCTCCGGCATCGGCGTCAAGGCGGCGCCGGTGGTGGTCGCCAGCTTCAACGATGCGGGCGTGCTGCTGCAGGCCGGCGAGCAAGGCATGGGTGTGGCACTGGCGCGCGAGCTGCTGGCTGCCGACGCTCTGCTGGAGGGCAGGCTGGTGCGCGTCCACGCGCACACCGTGGACCTGGACGCAACCCGCGACTACCAGATCGTCTACCCCGAGGCGCTGCGCGACGACCCGGCCGTGCGCGCCTTCAGCGACTGGCTGCACGCCGAGATCGCGGCGCTGCAGCAAAGGCTCACAGAAACAGCTGCTGCAGATCGCTGAGGAAGTCGAAGCCGCGCGCGGTGGGGCGGATGAGCGCCGGGTCGTCCACCAGCAGGCCGCGGCCGCGCGCGGCCTCCAGGCCCTTGACGATGCTGGAGACCGGCAGACCCGTGCGCTCCAGGAACTGCGTCAGCGTGACGCCCTCCTTCAGCCGCAGCGCGTTCAGCATGAACTCGAACGGCAGGTCCTTGCGCGCCACCTCGTGCTCGTTGCTGACCTTGTTTTCCTGCGCCATGAAGGCCGCCGGTTCGCGCCAGCGCACCTGGCGCAGCACGCGATTGGGGAACGACAGCTTGCTGTGCGCGCCGGCGCCGATGCCGAGGTAGTCGCCGAACTGCCAGTAGTTCAGGTTGTGCACGCAGCGGTGGCCCTCGCGGGCGTAGGCCGACACCTCGTAGCGCGACAGGCCTCGTGCACCGGTCTTCGCCGTGATCAGGTCCAGCATGTCGCTGGCCAGGTCAGGGTCGGGCAGATGCTCGGGCGTGCGCGTGGCGAACACCGTGTTCGGTTCTATGGTCAGGTGATAGATGGACAGGTGCGGCGGCTTGAAGCCCAGCGCCGTGTCCAACTCGCGCGCCAGGTCGTCCAGCGTCTGGCCGGGCAGCGCGTACATCAGGTCGAGGTTCCACGTGTCGAAAGCGCCGGCCGCCTCGGCCAGCGCCTCGCGGGCCTGCATCGAACTGTGCACACGACCCAGCGTCTTCAGCTGCGCATCGTCGAAGCTCTGCACCCCCACTGACAAGCGCGTGACCCCGGTCTGGCGGAAGCCCGCAAAGCGTTCGCGCTCGAAGGTGCCCGGGTTGGCTTCCAGCGTGATCTCGCAGCCCGCCTCCAGCGGCAGCCGCGCACGGATGTCGCTGATGAGCTGCCCGACCTGCTCCGGGTTGAACAGGCTAGGGGTGCCGCCGCCGATGAAGATGCTGACGACGGGCCGCCCCCAGATCAACGGCAGCGCGGCCTCCAGGTCGGCACGCAGCGCCGCCAGGTAGGCCTCGGCCGTGTCGACCGCCAGCGCCCCGCCCTTGACCTCATGCGAGTTGAAGTCGCAGTACGGACATTTGCGCAGGCACCAGGGCAGGTGCACGTACAGCGCGAGCGGGGGCAACGCGGGAAGTTGCAGCGTGCCCGGGCGCATCAGGTGCTGGAGATCAGCCAAGCCGCCAGACCTCGCGGAACTGCTGGATCAGCTGCACGGCGGCCAGCGCACGGTGACTGTGCTGGTTCTTCACCGCCGCACCGAGGCTGGCTACCGTCTGGCCCAGCGCCGGAATGTTCATCAACGGGTCGTAGCCAAAGCCCCCCTCACCGCTAGGCGCCGCCAGGATCTCGCCCATCCAGCGGCCCATCGCAATCAGCGGTTCGGGATCATCGGCGCTGCGCACGGCAACCAACGCGCAGACGAAGCGCGCGCGACGATCCTGCACACCGGCCAGCTCGCGCAGCAGGCGCTCGTTATTGGCCGCATCGCTCTTCTCGCCGCCGGCATCCAGTGCATAGCGGGCCGAACGCACGCCCGGTGCACCGCCCAGCGCGTCCACGCTCAAGCCCGAGTCATCGGCCAGCGCCGGCAAGCCGCTCAGCTTGGCCGCGTGCCGCGCCTTGGCCAGCGCGTTCTCGGCAAAGGTCTCGAACGGCTCCTCGGCCTCCGGGATACCCAGGCTGCCCTGGGTCAGCAGCGCGATGCCCAGCGGTGCGAACAGCGCCTGCAGCTCGATCAGCTTCTTGGCATTGTTGGAGGCAAGGACCAGCTTCATGCGGACTTCTGCAATGCGATCAGTTCGCGGATGCCCTTGTCGGCCAGGTCCAGCAGCTCATTCATCTCGTCGCGCGTGAACACCACACCTTCGGCCGTGCCCTGCAGCTCGACGAAGCCGCCGCTGCCCGTCATGACGACGTTCATGTCCGTGTCGCAGGCCGAGTCCTCGGTGTACTCCAGGTCCAGCAGCGGCACGCCGTCGACGATACCCACCGAGATGGCCGCGACCGAATCCTTGATCGGAGAGCGCGACAGCTTGCTGTCGGCGATGAGCTTGTTGACGGCGTCCGTCGCCGCGACGAAGGCGCCCGTGATGGCCGCCGTGCGCGTGCCGCCATCGGCCTGCAGCACGTCGCAGTCCAGCGTGATGGTGCGCTCGCCCAGCGCCGACAGGTCGAACACCGCACGCAGCGAGCGGCCGATGAGGCGCTGGATCTCCTGCGTGCGGCCGCTCTGCTTGCCCTTGGCGGCCTCGCGGTCGCTGCGCGTGTGCGTGGCGCGCGGCAGCATGCCGTACTCGGCCGTCACCCAGCCCTCGCCCGAGCCGCGCTTGTGCGGCGGCACGCGCTCCTCGACGGAGGCCGTGCACAGCACGCGCGTCGAACCGAACTCGATCAGCACCGAGCCCTCGGCGTGCACGGTGAAACCACGGGTGATGCGCACCGGGCGCAATTGATTGGCGGCGCGGCCTGCGCTGCGCGTGTAGGTCTTGGTCATGGGGAGAAAAGAGTTAGCGGCGGTTCAGGCCGCGGCCGGACTGGCGGATGACTTCGTTGATCTCGCGCACCGAGCGCTCGATCTCCTCGTCGTCCATGGCGGCGACGAGGTCGGCGTCCAGCGCCCCCTGGATGGTGGACGCGAAGCCGGAGTTGCCGAGGTTTTGCGTGGTATCGCCGGCAGGGTCGCCCTCGCCTTCCCACTCGACGGCAAGCACGGTGACGTTGTCGCTGCGGCTGCCACCGCGGCGCAAGGCCTGCTCGACGAGTTCGGGCACCACCTCGGCGATGGTCTGCTCGCCCAGATGCTGCACGATCTCGTGGTCCTCGACGCTGCCCCACAGGCCGTCGGAACACAGCAGCAGGCGGTCGCCCGCCTCCAACACCATGGGCCCCTGGCAGTCCACCATGGGCTTGCCGGGGCTGCCCAGGCAGGTAAACAGCACGTTGCGGTTGAAAGCCTCGGTGCCGCGGCCCACGCGGCCCAGCGCCTCCTGCAACTCGGAGTAGGAATGGTCGCGAGTGCGGGCGATCAGCTTGCCCGAGCGCACGAGGTACAAGCGCGAGTCGCCGCAGTGCGCCCACCAGGCCTGGTTGCCCTGCAGGATGCAGGCGACCACCGTCGTGCGCGGCGTGTCGGACAGGCCCTTGCTCTCGGCATAGCGCAGCAACTGCTGGTGGGCGATGACGATGGTGTCCTGCAGGAAACGCTGCGGGTCTTCCAGCACCGGCCGGGCCTCCTGCTGGAACAGCGCGGCCAGCGTCTGCAGAGCGATCTGCGCCGCGACCTCGCCTTCCGGATGGCCGCCCATGCCGTCGGCCAGCGCGAACAGCCCGGCCTCCCGCGTGAAGCAATAACCCATGCGGTCTTCATTGGTCTCACGGCCGCCACGGCGGCTGACCTGGAAGACGTCGAACTTCAAGCCTTGGCTCCGGATTTGAGGTTCTCAAGCTGCAGCTTGAGCCGCTCGCTGAAAGACAGCTTGGTGTAGCGGCGCTCGGTCTCGCGGGCCAGTTCCTTCTGCAATGCGAACACGCTCTGCGGGCGCGACAGCGGGTCCAGCGACATGCACCACTCGGTCACCTCGAGCAGGTTGTCCGAATAGACATTGCGCAGCCTCGACAGGCTCAGGTTCAGGCGGTCCTTCTCCAGCCGCTGCGGCGCGTCGTTGGGCGGGTAGCCCTGCATGCAGGCGTAGATGCAGGCGCCGATGGCGTAGATGTCGGTCCACGGCCCGAGCGTGCCGTCGCGGCGGTACATCTCCGGCGCGGCGAAGCCCGGCGTGTACATCGGGCGGATGAAGTTGCCTTCCTTGCTCAGCACCTCGCGCGCGGCGCCGAAGTCCAGCAGCACCGCCTTGTTGTCGTTGGTGATGAAGATGTTGGCCGGCTTGATGTCCAGGTGCAGCATCTTGTGCTGGTGCACGATGCGCAGGCCGCGCAGGATCTCGTCGAACAGGCTGCGGATGGTGGACTCGCGGAACACCTTGTCGCGCTTCATGTCGCGCGCGGTCACGATGAAGTCCTGCAGCGTGTCGCCCTGCAGGTAGTTCATGACCATGTAGACGGTCTCGTTCTCGCGCAGGAAGTTCAGCACCGAGACGACGCTGGGGTGCGAGATCTGTGCGAGCGAGCGGCCCTCTTCAAAGAAGCTCTTCAGCCCCAGCCGGTACAGCGGCTGCTTCTCGGGTTTGACGCGCGGCGTCAGCTCGCCGGGCGAACGCTCGGCGAGTGACGACGGCAGGTACTCCTTCAACGCGACGAGGTGGTGGTCCGGGTCTTCGGCCAGATAGACCACCCCGAAACCGCCCGCCGCCAGTCGCTTGATGATCTGGTAGCCCCCAACCACCGTGCCTGCGGGCAATGGCGCCGGCTTCGGCTTGGACATAATCGCGTTTTGTGTCTGTTTTGCGAGTCTAAATGCCAGTCTACAGCATGACCGGGTACGCCAATTCCGTGGCTCAACCCCCTAAAGCCGAGGACGGCAACAACATGAGCCAAGCCGCCGTCAGCGTCGAGCTTCGCTCGGTCAACGGCCGCTTCCTGGACCTCAGCATGCGCATGCCAGAAGAACTGCGCGGCCTGGAGCCCCAGCTGCGCGAACTGATCGCCGCACGCTTCAAGCGCGGCAAGATCGAGCTGCGCATCAACACCCAACGCGAATCGGACGGCAGCTGGCCTCAGCCTCAGCCGGATCAGCTCAACCGCCTGGCCAACCTGGAAGCCAAAGTGCGGGCCTGGCTGCCGCAGGCGGCGCCGCTGTCGGTCCACGAGGCCTTGAACTGGTGCAAGAGCGGTGCGGCGGCGCCTGCCCAGTTGGATGCTGCGACGCTGGAGGCGGCCAAGGCCTGTGTCGACGGGTTGGCCGAAGCCCGCGAACGCGAGGGCGAGAAACTGGTCGCCATCCTGGTGGAACGGATCGCGCGGTTGCGCGAACTGGCCACCGAAGCGGAACCATTGCTACCCGCCGTCGTGGCACGACAGCAGCAGCGTTTCCTGGAACGCTGGCAGGAGGCGTTGGCGGCCACCAGCGCGACCTCCACGGTGCCTAAGGAGGCCTTGCAGGAGCGCGCGCTGAACGAGGCTGCGGCGTTCGCGATCCGAATCGACGTGGCGGAGGAGTTGTCCCGCCTGCGCGCCCATCTTGAAGAGCTGAGTCGCCTGCTGAAGAAGGGCGGCGAACTGGGCAAGCGTCTGGACTTCCTGATCCAGGAACTGCACCGTGAAGCCAACACGCTAGGCTCCAAATCGGCGGCACTGGAACTGACCAACATCTCCGTCGAGATGAAGGTCGCCATCGAGCAGATGCGGGAGCAGGTGCAG
>CAMLKW010000224.1 GCA_946480605.1 uncultured Roseateles sp.
CGTTCGTCAGGATGATGCCGCCGCGCGGGCCGCGCAGGCTCTTGTGCGTGGTGGACGTGACGACGTCGGCGTGCGGCACCGGGTTGGGGTAGACGCCCGCGGCGATCAGGCCGGCGTAGTGGGCCATGTCCACCATGAAGTAGGCGCCGATCTCCTTGGCGATCTTGCCGAAGCGCTCGAAGTCGATGCGCAGCGAGTAGGCGGACGCGCCGGCGATGATGAGCTTGGGCTTCTTCTCGCGCGCCAGGGCTTCCATCGCGTCGTAGTCGATCTCTTCCTTGGCGTTCAGGCCGTAGGAGATGACGTTGAACCACTTGCCGCTCATGTTCAGCGCCATGCCGTGGGTCAGGTGGCCGCCTTCGGCCAGGCTCATGCCCATGATGGTGTCGCCGGGCTGCAGCAGCGCGAAGAACACGCCCTGGTTGGCCTGCGAGCCGGAGTTGGGCTGCACGTTGGCGAACTCGGCGCCGTAGAGCTGCTTCAGGCGGTCGATGGCCAGTTGCTCGGCCACATCGACGTACTCGCAGCCACCGTAGTAGCGCTTGCCGGGGTAGCCCTCGGCGTACTTGTTGGTCAGCTGGCTGCCCTGGGCTTCCATGACGGCCGGCGAGGTGTAGTTCTCGCTGGCGATCAGCTCGATGTGATCTTCCTGGCGGCGGGTCTCGTTCTGGACGGCGGTCCAAAGCTCGGGGTCGACCAGGGCGAGGGTGGAGGTGGTGCGGTCAAACATGGCAGTGTTTCCGAAGGTCAGGCGATGAATCCCAGGTGCTCACGAGCTGGCGTGACGACTCCGGGCTGCCCAGGCGAACGGCTGATAGCGGTATTGAGCCGCCTCACGCTCCCCGGTGGTGGCCCACCTCAGGTCAGCTTGTGACCCTGATCGCCAGTCGCGTGAGCCGCGAGTGTAGTTCAGCGCAGCAGCGCCACCTGCGCAGAATCGACGCCGGCGGGCGCGGAAGCCGGGTCGCGCATCGGGCGGGCAGGGGCGGTGGCGTTCGCAGGCACGCTGCGGCCGGAGGCGACGGATTTCAGCAGGTCGTGCTCGGACAGCACGCGGCCGGCATAGCCCGTATCGTCGGCCAGGTTGGCGGCACCCACGTAGTAGCGCAGGCCTTCCTCCAAACCGCCAGCACGCTGGATGCACTCCTTCAGCACCTGCACGCCCACACGCAGGTTGGTGACGGGGTCGAACGCCGCATGCGTGCCACCGAAGGCCTCGTACTTGTCGTCGTGCACGCGGGTCATGACCTGCATCAGGCCCTGCGCGCCGACGGCGCTCTGCGCGAACGGGTTGAAGCTGGATTCGATGGCCATGATGGCCAGGATCAGCGTGGGCTCCACCTTGGCGCGCTGGCCTACGGCCCAGGCCTCCTGGACCAGGCGGCTGATCGGCTCGGGCGCGACGCGGTAGCGGCGTGCCAGCCAGTGGGCCACGGCGGCTTGTTGGCGGCTCAACTCGCGAGGGTCGGCGGCAGTGGCGCGGGCAACCGCGTCCGGCTCGGCGGCGGCCAGCAAGGTGTTGCCCTCGGCTTCCGCCCGGGCTTCCTGGCGGGCATTCAGCCAGCCCAGCGTGGCTGATTCCAGTTTGTGGCGCAGTCCGGCCTGGCTGGTGAACACCAGCAGCACCGTCACCACCGCCAGCCCGACCAGGGCCAGCGTGTTGTGGCTGATCACGAGCAGGCCGTTGCCGATGTCCCGAACGAACAGCGACGCAGCGTCCCGCGCGTGGCGAGCCAGGGTGACGAGGTCTTGACGTGTCGTCATGCGACTCCTCTTGTGTCGCAGCTCACCACAGGCTGCCGGAAGCGGCGGTCTGCGTGGAGCGACGGTGATAATTTCACGGCCTGTGACGGGGACTGTGGCACCTCAATGCCCTGAAGACCCGGCCGGTTGGGTTTCAGTAGAAACCCGAGAGCGACGAATTTTACGGGTCGAAGATAACCCGTCAAGGCTGTTTAAGCCAACCAAAATTACTTTCAGTTATGAGATACAGAGACCTGCGGGACTTCATCGCCGGCCTGGAAGGCCTGGGCGAGCTCAAGCGCGTGCGTGAAAAAGTCTCGCCGGTGCTGGAGATGACGGCCTTGAGCGACCGGGTCCTGCGGGCCGGTGGACCGGCCTTGCTGTTCGACACCCCAGCCGGGTTTTCCACCCCCGCCTTGACCAATCTTTTCGGGACAACGCGTCGCGTCGCATTGGGCATGGGTGCTGAGTCTCTGGCCGATTTGAGGGATGTGGGGCGGGTGCTGGCCAGCCTCAAGGAACCCGATCCGCCCAAGGGCCTGAAAGATGCCGGCAAGCTGCTCCAGATGGCCAAGGCGCTGTGGGACATGAAGCCCTCGGTGCAGCGCCGCGCGCCTTGCCAGGAAGAGGTCCTGGAAGGCAGCGACATCGACCTCAGCCGCCTGCCCATCCAGACCTGCTGGCCGGGCGACGCAGCCCCCCTGATCACGTGGGGTCTGGTCATTACGCGCGGCCCGACCCGCACGCGCCAGAACCTGGGCATCTACCGCCAGCAGGTCATAGCCCGGCGCCAAGTCATCATGCGCTGGCTGGCCCATCGCGGCGGTGCGCTGGATTTCCGCGACCACGCGCTGGCCCATCCCGGCCGGCCGTTCCCGATCGCGGTGGCGCTGGGCGCCGACCCGGCAACCATCCTGGGTGCGGTCACGCCGGTGCCGGATTCGCTGTCCGAATACCAGTTCGCCGGCCTGCTGCGCGGCTCGCGCACGGAACTCGTCAACACGGGCGTGGGCCGCGACGGCCTGCCGCTGCAGGCGCCGGCGTCGGCCGAGATCGTGCTCGAAGGCCACATCCCGCCGGCCGAGCCGGGCTACACGGGCGTCAGCGAACACGGCGTGCCGCTGAAGGAGAAGGGCGGCTACCTGCATGCGCTGGAAGGCCCCTACGGCGACCACACCGGCTATTACAACGAGCAGGACTGGTTCCCGGTGTTCGAGATCACGCGGCTGACCCAGCGCGAGAACCCCATCTACCACTCGACCTACACCGGCAAGCCGCCCGACGAGCCGGCCATGCTGGGCGTGGCGCTGAACGAGGTGTTCGTTCCCATCCTGCAGAAGCAGTTCTCCGAGATCGTGGACTTCTATCTGCCGCCCGAGGGCTGCAGCTACCGCATGGCGGTGGTCTCCATCAAGAAGGCCTACCCGGGCCATGCCAAGCGGCTGATGTTCGGCATCTGGAGCTTCCTGCGCCAGTTCATGTACACGAAGTTCATCGTGGTGGTGGATGACGACATCGACACGCGCAACTGGCAAGAGGTGATCTGGGCCATCACGACGCGCATGGACCCGGTGCGCG
This sequence comes from uncultured Roseateles sp., assembly GCA_946480605.1. Next base: position 3,322 of record CAMLKW010000224.1, read on the forward strand.
ACACGACCTTGGTGGACAACACGCCCATCGACTACCTGGACTTCGCCTCGCCGGTCAGCGGCCTGGGCGGCAAGATGGGGCTGGATGCCACCAACAAGTGGCCCGGTGAGACCGACCGCGAATGGGGCCGCGGCATCACGCTGCCGGACGAGGTCACGAAGCGGGCCGAGGCGCTATTCGGGCAACTCTTCTTGAAGCCCTGAGGGCGCTCGCCTACTGTTGAACTGCCTTTTCAGGCAAATCCTCTGGCGCAATCTTTGCGCGCCAGGAGCCCAGTGGCAGATCGCCGCTGAGCCCCAAGGTGGCCTCGCCACCCACCCCGCCCGGCCTTCAAGCCCGGCGGGGTTTCTATTTGGGGCCGCCAGTCAACGGCCGCTCCACCAGGCCAGGGTCTCGTAGACCAGGTAGCGAACGCGGGCAAAGCCACCCGGTGACGGGCACCAGTCGGAAAAGCTCGTCAGCCCATCTTCTCGCAAGCCCACCGGCGCCGCGACTATCTGCATCCGCAGCGGCGCGGCCTGAGCTTCGAAGGCGCGCAGCGCGCGGCGCATGTGGGCGTCATGCGTGACCAACACGACCCGCCTGACCCCGGCTTGCGCGAGTAGCGGCAGCGTGTTGGCCGCGTTCTCGCGTGTGTCCCGCGAGCGATCCTCGGCCCAGCGCAGCGGCAGGCCGTAGTCCTGTGCCGCCACGCGGGCGACGATGCTGGCCTCCGACTGCTTCAGTTCCGTAGCGCCCCAGCCGATGCCGCCCGAGAACGCCAACGGCAGGCCGGTCTGCCGGGCCAGGAAGACGCCGTAGGCCAGGCGCTCCGCGGTCACCTCCTTGGGTGCCCCGGCACCGTACTCGGGCACCTGGTTGCGCACACCGCCGCCCAGCACCAGCACCGCGCCGTCTGTACTGCCACGCAGTGCGGCGACGCGGGCCGCTTCCAGCGCCGGCGGCTGGCCGATCGCGCGGCTCAACAACTCGCCCGCCGCCTCGCTGGCCGTGAACCACATCAGCAGCAGGGCCAGGCCCAGCAGCCAGCCACCGCCGCGGCGCTGCCGGCGCAGCCGCCAGCCGCCCCAGGCGGCCAGCAGCAGAAAGGGCGCGGGCGGCATCAGCACCGCCAGCAGCAAGGCCTTGAAGCCGGAATAGTCGAGGGCGAGACTCACGGGCGGCATCATCGCCGACATCAATAATGCGTCCGCCGTGACGATCACTCTTCCCCGTTCCCCCCTTCGCCTGGCCCTGTGGGCGCTGGCCGCGCTGTCGGCCCTGCTCACGTTGCTGCTGCTCATCGTCACGCTGGCGCTGCCGGGCTGGATGGCTGGGCGCGGTGCAGCCTTGGCCAGCGAGGCACTGGGCCGGCCGGTCAGCGTCGGGCAGGCGAGCTTCCAGCCCTGGCGGCTGGCGGTCATCGTGGAAGACCTGCGCATCGCCGGTGCCACCGCGGGCGCGCCGCCACTGCTGTCGCTCCAGCGGCTGGACGCCGCGCTGTCGCTGCGCTCGCTGCTGCGGGGGCACGCGGTGGTCGAGTCGCTGGAGCTGGTGCGGCCGGAGCTGCGCCTGGCGCGCGTGGCGGACGGCCGCTACGACATCGACGACCTCATCCGCCGCTTCACTGCCAAGCCCGCCGCGCCCGAGGGCGCGGAGGCCGAATTCGCCGTCTACAACATCGAGCTGACCGACGGCCGCGTGCTGTTCGACGACCAGCCGGTGCAGCGCAAGCACGAACTGGCCGCCCTGAGGCTGGCGCTGCCCTTCGTGTCGACGATAGAGACGGACGTGGCCGTCAAGCTGCAGCCGCAGCTGAGCGGCCGGCTGGACGGCGTGGCCTTCGACAGCCGCGCCGAGGCGCTGCCCTTTGCGGATGAAGCCAGCGCCCGGATGTCCTTCAAGCTGGCCGGCCTGGACCTGGCGCCGCTGGCGGCCTATCTGCCCGCCGAGCTGCCGCTGCGCCTGCGATCCGGCCGGCTGGACGTGGACCTGGCGCTGGACTTCGCCGAACGGCCCAAGCAGCCGCCCGGCGTCAAGCTCAGCGGCGGCCTGCAACTGCACGGGCTGTCACTGACCCGGCCCGATGGCCAGCCGCTGCTGGACCTCAGGCAACTCAGCCTGCCGCTGACCGACGTGCAGCCGCTGCGCCGCCAGTTGGATCTGGGCCAGGTGCTGCTGGACGCGCCGGTCGTCTCGCTGGCGCCGCTGCCGGCGGCTCAGGGCGGTGGCGGCACAGCGCCGGCCTGGCAGTTCAGCCTGGCCGGGCTGGAGGTGCGCGACGGACATTTCAAGCTGCGCGAAGTGGATGTGGAGTCCATTCAGCTGAAGCTCGGCACGGCGGCCTGGCCCTTGAAGCAGCCCGCGCAGCTGGACGCCAGCCTGCGCGTGGACCAGGCCACGCTGGCCGTGAAGGCCCGGCTGGCCCCGGAGCAGTTGCATGCCGATGCACGGCTGGAACGCCTGGCCGTGGAGCAACTGGCGCCCTGGCTGCCGTTACCCGCAGGCGCCAGGCTGGCGGGGGTCATCTCGACCCAGGCCGCGCTGCAGGTGGCCAAGCCGCTGGAGGCCGGCGCAGCGGACCGCATGCGCCTGGCGCTGCGCGAGCTGCAGGTCAGTGATGCACGGCTGAACCTGGCTGGCAAACCTCTGCTGACGCTGGCCGGCCTGCAACTGGACCAGGCCGACATCGACCCCGCCGCGCGCACGCTGCGGCTGGGCCTGCTGAAGCTGGACGCCCCTCGCGCCCAGCTGGCCCGGGATGCTTCCGGCCGACTCAATGCCGCGGCGCTGCTGCCGCCCGAGCCGGCCGCGTCATCCAGGGCCGCCGCACCGACCTGGAAACTGCAGCTGGCCGGCCTGTCCGTCGAGCGAGCCGGCCTGCGCTGGCGCGACGCCGCCGTGGCAGACGGATTGGCGCCCGTGGCACTGGCCGTCGAGCCGCTGCGCGTGCAGACGGGCGCGCTGGCCTGGCCAGCCAAGGCGCCAGTGCAGGCGCAGCTGAGCGCCCAGTTGGCGGCGCTGGGCGCCAACGACAAGCCGGTGGCTGCCAGTGGCGGCAGCCTGCAGTGGAGCGGCCGTATGGGCCTGGCGCCGCTGTCCGTCAGCGGCAGCCTGCAGACGCAGGGCCTGCCGCTGCACCTGCTGAATGCCTATCTCGACCCGGCCTGGGGCCTGCACCTGCAGCGCGCCGAGCTGGGCATGAAGGGCGAGGTGACGGCCGCGCAACAGCCGGACGGCGGCTGGCAGGCCGGCGTGGGCGGCGACCTGCGCATCGGCCCCTTGGCGCTGCTGCAGACCCGCGCGGTGGACGGCCAGCGCGTCATCGGCGAGGACCTGCTCAGCTGGCAGGCGCTGCAGCTGGACGGCGTCAAGCTGGCGCTGGCGCCCGGCGCGCCACTGCGTCTGGCGGTGCGCGACGCGCAGCTGGACGACGCCTATGCCCGCCTCATCGTCAACGAGCAAGGCCGGTTCAACCTGCGCGATGTCGGCCCCGCCGAGGCCGCGTCGGCGCCGGCACCGAGCGCGTCGATGCCGCAGCCCGAGTTCGCGGTGGAGCGCATCCGCGTCAACCGCGGCCTGGTGGATTTCAGCGACCGTTTCGTGCGCCCCAGCTACAGCGCGCGGCTGACCGAGCTGCACGGCTCGCTGGGCGCGTTTTCGTCCACCGGCACGCAGATGGCGCCGCTGAC
>CAMLKW010000225.1 GCA_946480605.1 uncultured Roseateles sp.
GCATCATCGACCTGGCGCTGCTGTACGTGCTGCTGGCGCTGGGCCTGAACATCGTGGTCGGCTACGCCGGCCTGCTGGACCTGGGCTACGTGGCTTTCTACGCGGTCGGCTCCTACATGTTCGCGCTGATGGCCAGCCCGCACCTCAGCGAGAACTTCGAGGCCTTCAAGGCCGCCTTCCCCAACGGGCTGCACTCGCCGATCTGGTTCATCATCCCGCTGGCCGCCGGCCTGGCGGCGTTGTTCGGCGTCGTGCTGGGCGCGCCCACGTTGAAGCTGCGCGGCGACTACCTGGCCATCGTGACGCTGGGCTTCGGCGAAATCATCCGCGTATTCCTGAACAACCTGGAGCACCCGGTCAACGTGACCAACGGCCCGCGCGGCATCGGCCAGATCGACTCGTTCCACATCTTCGGCATCAACCTGGGCAAGAGCCTGCAGATCGGCGACTACACGCTGCCGTCGGTGACGCTGTACTACTACCTGTTCCTGGCGCTGGTGATCGGCAGCGTGGTGATCTGCTATCGCCTGGAGCAGTCGCGCATCGGCCGTGCGTGGATGGCGATCCGCGAGGACGAGATCGCCGCCAAGGCCATGGGCATCAACACCCGCAACATGAAGCTGCTGGCCTTCGGCATGGGCGCCACCTTCGGCGGCGTCGCCGGTGCGATGTTCGCGAGCTTCCAGGGCTTCGTGTCGCCCGAGTCCTTCAGCCTGCAGGAGTCGGTCATGATCGTCGCCATGGTGGTGCTGGGCGGCATCGGCCACATCCCGGGCGTCATCCTGGGCGCGCTGATGCTGGCGGCCCTGCCGGAAGTGCTGCGCTATGTGGCCGGCGACATCCAGCAGATGACCGACGGCCGCATCGACGCGTCCATCCTGCGCCAGTTGCTGGTGGCGCTGGCCATGATCACCATCATGCTGATCCGTCCGCGCGGCCTGTGGCCGGCGCCGGAACACGGCAAATCCGCCCCTGCGGCCAAGTGAGGGGAGCAGCGACATGAGCAACCACGACAACATCGTCCTCAACGTCAGCGGCGCGTCCAAGCGCTTCGGCGGCGTGCAGGCCCTGTCCGACGTCGGCATCCAGATCCAGCGTGGCCAGGTCTACGGACTCATCGGCCCCAACGGCGCCGGCAAGACGACGTTCTTCAACGTCATCACCGGCCTGTACACGCCCGACGGCGGCAGCTTCTCGCTGGGCGGCACGCCCTACACGCCCCAGGCCGTGCATCAGGTCGCCAAGGCGGGCATCGCGCGCACCTTCCAGAACATCCGGCTGTTCGCCGACATGACGGCCATCGAGAACGTCATGGTGGGGCGCCACATCCGCACCAAGTCCGGCCTGTTCGGGGCGGTGTTCCGCACGCCGGGCTTCAAGGCCGAGGAGACCGCCATCAAGGCGCGTGCCCAGGAACTGCTGGACTATGTCGGCATCGGCAAGTACGCCGACTACAAGGCCCGCACGCTGAGCTATGGCGACCAGCGACGTCTGGAGATCGCCCGTGCACTGGCCACCGATCCGCAGCTGATCGCGCTGGACGAGCCCGCCGCCGGCATGAACGCGACCGAGAAGGTCGTGCTGCGCGAGCTGATCGACCGCATCCGCAACGACGGCCGCACCATCCTGCTGATCGAGCACGACGTGAAGCTGGTCATGGGCCTGTGCGACCGCGTGACGGTGCTGGACTACGGCAAGCAGATCGCCGAAGGCACGCCGGCCGAGGTGCAGAACAACGAGAAGGTGATCGAGGCCTACCTGGGCGCCGGTCACAAGGCGCACTGAGCGGGGAACGACAAATGGCAGAAGCAAAGCAAACCCTGCTCAAGGTCAGCGGCCTGAAGGTGGCCTATGGCGGCATCCAGGCCGTCAAGGGCGTGAACTTCGAGGTGCGCGAGGGCGAACTGGTGTCGCTGATCGGCGCCAACGGCGCAGGCAAGACGACCACGCTGAAGGCCGTCACGGGCCTGCAGCCGGTCGCGGCCGGCGACGTGTCGTATCTCGGCGAATCCATCAAGGGCAAGGGCGCCTGGGACCTGGTCAAGCAGGGCCTGGTGATGGTGCCTGAAGGCCGCGGCACGTTCACGCGCATGACCATCGTCGAGAACCTGCAGATGGGTGCCTACAACCGCAAGGACGGCGAGATCAACGCCGACATGGACAAGGTCTTCGGCCTGTTCCCGCGGTTGAAGGAGCGCGCCAAGCAGCTGGCCGGCACGATGTCCGGCGGCGAGCAGCAGATGCTGGCCATGGGCCGCGCGCTGATGGCGCGGCCCAAGGTGCTGCTGCTGGACGAGCCGTCCATGGGCCTGTCGCCCATCATGGTCGACAAGATCTTCGAGGTCGTGAACGACATCCACCAGCAGGGTGTGACGGTGCTGCTGGTCGAGCAGAACGCCAGCCGCGCGCTGCAGCTGGCCAACCGCGGCTATGTGATGGAGTCGGGCGAGGTGACGATGGAGGGCGAGGGCAGTGCGCTGCTCAACGACCCCAAGGTGAGAGCGGCATACCTGGGCGAGTGAGCCACGCCCGGCATCGTCAGTCCAGGAACCGGGCCGCGTGGTCCGGTGGCGGCAGGATGCAGGCGTCCGCCTGGCCGAACAGCCGGTAGCGATTCCTCGCAAGCAGCCGGTACAGCGGGTCCCTGACGACCGCCGGGACCAGCCAGCCTATCCATGCCAGGCGCCAGGGCCAGCCGAGCGCATGCAGCACGCGCAGGATGGCTGCCGTGTGCTGCCAGCTGCGCGGCCCGTCCACCAGCAGCAGTGTCTGCAAACCTTGCGGCTGCAAGCCGTGCGCCGCCAGCAGTTGCCGTCCGGCCTCGCCCTGCATGGAGGCGAAGCGCAGGCGCGCGCCGCGGTCATGGCGCAGGATGAACTGCACCCAGCCGTTGCAGAGCAGGCACTGGGCGTCGAAGACGACGATCACGACCGGGCCTCGCTGCGGTCGAGGTCGAGATGGCCGTGATAGCCGGCGACGCGGCCCAGCAGAGGCAGGCTGGCGACGACGTGGAATTGCAGCCGCTCGTCCTGCCCCGTCTCCTCCGCGACGATGCTCGGCATCAGCCAGCGCGGGCAGGGCAGGCCCAGGAAGCGCAGGCCCAGCAGCTCCATGCGCAGCCTGCCTTCGGCGACGCTCAGGCCGAAGCTCAGGCGGGCGGCGCCCAGGTTTTCCTGGATGCTGCCGGCCACCAGCCGCATGCGGGACGTCATCGTCTGCGTCGGGAAGTGGCGTGTCCAGGCTTCCGCCTCGGCAGACGCGTCAAGCACGAAGCGCAGCGGGCCGCTGCCGGCGCGGCGTGGCGTGCCCAGGCACAGGGCCAGCAGCCGGGCGGGCAAGGACTCTGGCGCCAAGGTCTGCACCTCGCCGTGCAGCACGTGGCGGCCGCGCAGCCGGTGAAAGCGCTTCACGGCTGCCGGCAGCCGCGCGTAGCCCGAGCCCAGCACGCGCTCGTAGAGGCTGAGGTGGTCGGTAGCGGAGGCTTCAGTCATGGCGATGTGCAGTCCTTCGGATTCTCTGGCGAAGTCCTGCAGCGACAGCAGGCCGACGCAGGGCCGGGCGCCGACAAGCGCGGCGGCGTCATGCTGAAGTTGGCGAACCAGGGCCGCTGCTGCCAGCGTCGGGACGAAGGGGCCATCACCATGCGTCGCGACCAGCTGCCAGGTCGCCGTGCGCTGGCCGCCCTCGGGCGTGGTGCCGCTCACGCTGACGTGCATGGCCCCAGCATCCGTGCCGAGCTGTCGTAACCAGTCGGCCGTCCACTTGAGCGCCCTGGCGTGGCGCGACCAGTCGGTCACGAGGCCGAGGCGCGTCAGCAGCGCCATGGCGTTCATGCCGCGGTGGAGCAGCGTCAGTTCCAGGCCTGCACCGAAGCTCACCGCAGGCCGCCCCGGATAGCGGCCGGGCAGCAGGGCGAGGTCGGGCACGTCGCAGGGTGACAGCAGCCGGCTGCCCACGGGGGCCGGATAGACGTGGCGCCAACTGCCGCTCCAGCCGAAGCCCGCGCGCCGGCCGGCCGAGGGCAAGGCCTTGCCGCAGTAGCCCAGGATGGCGCGCACGGTGGCCAGGCCGCGCTCGGTGCGGTTGCCCGGGCTGATGCCGATGTCGACATGATCGACGCGGGCCAGGCCGTCTGCCAGCCGGTCCGCCGCCGCGCTGGAGAGCGCCGGCACGGAGCTGGCGCCGCTGACGACGGCGACGCCGCGCTCGCGGGCGGCCGCATCCAGCACGGCGATGCCTGCCACGAACTCGCGCCCGTCGGCCAGGTCGATGTAGTGCGCGCCGGCGGCGATGCAGGCCTGCGCGACGCGGTAGTCCTGCCCCTGGAAGGGCCCTGACGTGTGGACCACGATGCAGGGCGCCAGCTTCGCGAGATTCGCCGCGAAGGCCGGCGAGTCCAGGTCCAGCGCGGCGCAGTCCAGCCGGGCGCTGGCCTGCGGATGGAGTTCGTCCACCAGCGCCTGGCCCCGCGTCCGCGACCTGCCGGCCACGATGACGAGCAGGCCGTGCTGGCGGGACAGCCGCTGCACGAGGCGGCGGCCGAAGAAACCGTAGCCGCCGATGACCAGCACGCGATCACAAGGCATGCGCCAGTCTAGGGCCGGAGCCCGGTTCGGGCGGGCAGGCCCGGTGACGCCGATTGCCGATCAGGCCGGGCTGACCAGCTTGCTGCGGGCCCAGTCGTCGGCCACGCGGGCCGGCGTCGAGTCGGCCACCTGTGCGCGCTGCAGCAACTCCTCCACGCGCTCGCCGATCTTGCCGACCTCGGCCATGACGGCGGCTTCCTCGCCTTCACCGCGGTACTCGCGCGCGACGCTGATGATGCCGCCGGCATTCACCAGGTAGTCGGGCAGGTAGCAGATGCCGCGTCGCTGAAGCGCGTCGCCGTCGGCGGGTGTGGCGAGCTGGTTGTTGGCGGCGCCGGCGACGAGCTTGGCGCGCAGGGACGGCACGGTCTGTTCGTTCAGCGACGCACCCAGGGCGCAGGGCGCCAGCACGTCCACGTCGGTGCTCAGGATCTCGCCCACGGGCACGGCCGCGGCGCCGAGCTGCGCTACGGCGCGTTCGACCTTGGCCGCGTCCACGTCCGCCACCACCAGCTTCGCGCCGGCCTGGTGCAGGAACTCGGCCAGATGCCAGCCCACCGCGCCCAGGCCTTGCAGCGCGACACGCACGCCGTCCAGCGAGTCACGGCCCAGCACCAGCCGCACGCCGGCCTGGATGGACACGAACACGCCCCAGGCCGTCTTGGGGCTGGGGTCGCCGCCGAACGCGCCTTCGCGCGGGATGCCGCTGACGAAGGGCGTGTGGGCCTGCATGCCGCGCATGTCGGCGGTGGTGGTGCCCACGTCCTCGGCGGTGATGTAGGCGCCGTTCAGCGACTGCACGGCGCGGCCGAAGGCGGCGAACAGAGCGGGGCGGTCGAACTGGCCTTCCGGCTTCAGGATGACGGCCTTGCCGCCGCCGAAGGGCAGGTCGGCCAGCGCATTCTTCAGGCTCATGCCTTGCGACAGGCGCAGCGCGTCGTTCAGCGCGGCGAGTTCGGTGTCGTAGTGCCACAGGCGGCAGCCGCCGAAGGCGGGGCCGCGGGCGGTGCTGTGCACGGCAAGGATGGCCTTGAGGCCGGTGGCCGGGTCGGTGGCGAGCAGCACGCGCTCGTGGGCGGCTTGCTCGGGCAGGCCGAAGAGGGAGGTCGTCATGATGAGGGCGCTTTTGGCGCGGCAGTGAAAGAAGAACGGCCGTGCTTGTGGCACGGCCGTCTCGAATTCTAGGCGTCGGGCGCGCTCAGGGGCCTTGGAAGCCGCCGCTGCGCAGCGTGATGACCAGCGTGTCGCGCCAGCCGCGCTCGCCGGCCACCAGTGGCTGGATGGGCGTGGTCTCGTGGATGACGCGGGCGTCGTCCAGCAGCAGCGTGGTCCACGGCTCCAGCATGGTGAAGCGCTGGCCGGCCGGGCCGTCGGCGTCGAACACGCGCGACTCGCCGCCCTTGATTTCGTGGCGGCCGACCAGCAGCACGGCCACCAGGTCCACGCCGTCGCGGTGAGCGCCCTCGGGCGTGGGCCGGCCTATGCCGTCGCTGGTGTCGATGCGGAAGGGGTGGGCCTCGATGAACCACGGCTGCGCGCCCTTCAGCGCGGAGGCCACGCGGGCCAGGCCCAGCAGCAGCGCGGTCCAGCCCGGTGCGGCCACCATCTCCTGCGCCAGCGGCACATACCAGCGCTGGATGCCGCCGTGCAGCGCGTTGTAGTCCAGTGGTTGCCAGTGCGCGCGGTGCGGCTGCAGCGTCAGCGCGTCGTCGTCGGCCACGAAGCAGCCGTGGCGGCGGAAGCGGTAGCGGCCGCCGTCGCGCAGGTAGCCGTCGGGCGGCAGGTCGTCCCAGCAGGGCCTGAGCGGGTCGAGTTCGGCGGTCGACACGCCCAGCACCGGCAGCGCGGCCGGCGCGAGCACGGCTTCCCCATCGCGCTTCAGGGCGCCGACGAGGTCGGCCGGATCGGTCCAGGGCGGCTCGAACATGGTCGCTCAGCCGTTCGCGTGCTTGTCCGCTTCAGACGTGAAGGCGTCCGCGTAGAACTCGGCGTCGGGCAGCCGGCACTGCGCGACGAAGTCCCTGTGGGCGGACTCGACCACGATGGGCGCGCCGCAGGCGTAGACCTGATGGCCGCTCATGTCGGGCACGTCGGCCATGACGGCCTGGTGCACGAAGCCCGTGCGGCCCGTCCAGCCTTCGTCCGGCTCCGACAGCACGGGCACGTAGGTCAGCGTGGGCCATTCGGCCGCGACCTGGGCGATCCAGTCGTTCAGGTACAGGTCGGCCTGCTTGCGCGCGCCCCAGTACAGCACCATGGGTCGCTTGGACTCGATGTGGCGGGCGCGCTCGATGATGGCCTTGATGGGCGCGAAGCCGGTGCCGCTGGCCAGCAGCACGATGGGCTTGTCGCTGTCCTCGCGCAGGAAGAAGCTGCCGAAGGGGCCTTCCATGCGCA
>CAMLKW010000226.1 GCA_946480605.1 uncultured Roseateles sp.
CAGCAGCGAATCGCCCGGCAGGAAGGGCATGACGACGACGCCGGTCTCCGTGAACACGATGAGGAACAGCAGCGCGTACACCCACACGCCGTAGGCCTGCACGAAGGCGGCCAGGTGGTCGTCCACGTGCAGGATGAAGTCGATCAGGAAATGCATCAGGTCCATGGCGGCGCATTATCCGGACGACTTCGTGACGCCTCGGGGGAAACGATAATCCCGGCGATGGATTCCCCCCTGTCTGAGGTCCCCGCCCCCCGCGTCATCCGCGAACTGCCCGACGAGCTGATCAGCCAGATCGCCGCCGGCGAGGTCGTCGAGCGCCCGGCCTCGGTGGTGCGCGAGCTGGTGGACAACGCGCTGGACGCCGGCGCGACCCACATCCAGGTCAAGCTGATGGCCGGCGGCGTGCGCGCCATCGTCGTGGAGGACGACGGCTGCGGCATCCCCGTCGCCCAGCTGCCGCTGGCGCTGAAGCGCCACGCCACCAGCAAGATCGCCAGCCTGAACGATCTGGAGTCGGTCGCGACGATGGGTTTCCGCGGCGAGGCGCTGGCGGCCATCGCCTCCGTCTCGGACATGGCCATCGCATCCCGCACCGCCGCCGATGCCCACGCCCACCGGCTGGACGCCCGCAGCGGCGAGCTGCAGCCCGCCGCCCGCGCGCGCGGCACCAGCGTGGAGGTGCGCGAGCTGTTCTTCTCGACGCCCGCGCGCCGCAAGTTCCTGAAGACCGACGCCACCGAGCTGGCCCACTGCGTGGAGGCCGTGCGCCGCCACGCGCTGGCGCGGCCGGACGTGGGCTTCGCGATCTGGCACGAAGGCAAGCTGGTGGACCAGTGGCGCGCCGGCTCCGCCGAGCAGCGCATCGCCGACGTGCTGGGCGAGGACTTCACCGCCGAGAGCCGCCCGTTCGAGCACAGCGCCGGTCCGTTGGCGCTCACCGGCCGTGCCGGCCTGCCCGAGGCGGCCCGCTCGCGTGCCGACCAGCAGTACGTCTGGGTCAACGGCCGCTACGTGCGCGACAAGCTCATCAGCCACGCGATCCGCTCGGCCTACGAGGACGTGCTGCACGGCCAGCGCCAGCCCAGCTATGTGCTGTTCATCGAGATCGCGCCCGAGCTGGTGGACGTGAACGTGCATCCGACCAAGATCGAGGTACGCTTCCGCGACGGCCGCGCCATCCACCAATCGGTGCGCCGCGCCTTCATCGACGCGCTGGCCGCCTCGCGCAGCGCCGAGGCGGCGGGTGTCGAGTCGGTCATGGCGCCGCTGGGCTTTGCGCCGACGACCGCCGCCACGCTGTACGTCGCCGAACCGCGCCAGCAGTACGCCGCGCCGGCCTACACGCCACCCGTGCCGCCCACGGCCGAGCAGGTGCGGCTGTCGCTGGTGCAGCACGAGACGCTGTGGCAACCCCGGGAGCGCGACGAGGCCCCCGCACCGGCGTCCAGCACGCCCACGGTCACGCTGCGCACGCCACTGCCCGACCAGGACTGGCCGCTGGGCCGCGCCATCGCTCAGATCCAGGGCGTCTACATCCTGGCCGAGAACCGGCAAGGCCTGGTCATCGTCGACATGCATGCGGCCCACGAGCGCGTGGTCTACGAACGGCTGAAAGCCAGGCTGGGCTCCGCCACCATCGAAAGCCAGCCACTGCTGATCCCGGTCAGCTTCGCCGCCACGGCCGAGGAGGTGGCCGCCGCCGAGCAGCATGCCGACACGCTGAGCCAGCTGGGGCTGGACGTGTCGCCGCTGTCCACCCACACGCTGGCCGTGCGCTCGCGCCCGGCGCTGCTGGCCGGCGGCGACCTGGTCGCGCTGACCCGCGAGCTGCTGGCCGAGATGGCGCAGTTCGAAGCCAGCTCGGTTCTGGAGCGCGCGCAGCACGAGATCCTCGCCACCATGGCCTGCCACGGCGCCGTGCGCGCCAACCGGCAGCTGACGCTGGACGAGATGAACGCGCTGCTGCGCGACATGGAAGCCACCGAACGCGCCGACCAGTGCAACCACGGCCGCCCCACCTGGCGCCAGCTCGACATGAAAGAGCTGGACGCCCTCTTTCTTCGCGGACGCTGAACATGGCCACGCTGACTCTCAAGAACAAGAAACCCGCCGCCAAGACCCGCAACGCCGAGGACGAGAAGCGCGCGCCCGTGCGCGGCAAGGGCGTGTCCAAGCCCCGCCCCACGCTGGCCCAGGCGCAGGCCGACCGGGCCGAGCGCGAGGAGCGCTACCAGCAGGCACAGCAGAAGCGCGAGCGGCCGGCGCCGCAGCGCGACGAGCGCCCTGCCCGGCCCAAGGCCACCGGCTTCAGGCCCGAGCACCCGCCACAGCGCGGCGAACCGTTCCGTCGCGATGACCGTGGCGACCGGCCCCGCGACGAGCGCCAGGGCCGCCCCGGCCCGCGCGCCGGCGGCTTCAACCCGGACGGCCCGCCTCAACGCGCGCAGCGGGGCGAGCCGGTGCGGCGCAACGAGCACCGCGATGAACGCCCGGCCGACCGCCCCCGCGATGACCGCCCGCCGCGCATCGACCAGCGCCGCGCGTCCAACCGTGGCCCGGATTTCGAGCCGCCACAGCGCCCGCAACGCCGCAACAACCCGGCCCGCCAGGTCGACGCCGAGGATGGCGAGCGCCTGTCCAAGCGCATGAGCGAGCTGAAGCTGGCATCGCGCCGCGAGGCCGACGAATGGATCGCCGCCGGCTGGGTGCGCGTGGACGGCAAGGTGGCCGTGCTGGGCCAGCGCGTCGTCGGCGACGTGCAGATCGATATCGACCCCGCCGCACGCCAGCAGCAGGCCCAGCTCGTCACCGTGCTGCTGCACAAGCCCATCGGCTATGTGTCGGGCCAGGCCGAGGACGGCTATGAGCCGGCGGCCGTGCTGTTCCAGCCCCAGAACCGCTGGGCGGACGACGCCTCGGGCATCCAGCCCAACGCCGGCCAGCACCGCAACCTGGCGCCCGCCGGCCGGCTCGACATCGACTCCACCGGCCTGCTGGTGCTGACGCAGGACGGCCGCATCGCCCGCGCGCTGATCGGCGAGGACTCCGACATCGAGAAGGAGTACCTGGTGCGCGTCGAGTACGTCGGCCTGCCCGGCGCCGACCCGGTGCCCGAGGGCACGCTGCCCAACGCGGCGCTGTCCAACAACAAGCTCGCGCTGCTGAACCACGGGCTGGAGCTGGACGGCGAGCTGCTGAAGCCCGCCAAGGTCAGCTGGCAGAACGAGCAGCAGCTGCGCTTCGTGCTGCGCGAGGGCAAGAAGCGCCAGATCCGCCGCATGTGCGAGTTGGTCGGCCTGAAGGTGGTGGGCCTGAAGCGCGTGCGCATCGGCCGCATCCCGCTGGGCAACCTGCCCGTCGGGCAATGGCGTTATCTCGCACCGTGGGAGAAGTTCTGACCACGCCGATTTGTCTTGCTGGGCCCACGGGCTGCGGCAAGACCGCGGCGGCCTTGGCGATTGCCGAGGTGCTGCCGGTGGAGATCATCAGCGTGGACTCCGCGCTGGTCTACCGCGGCATGGACATCGGCACGGCCAAGCCCACGGCGGCCGAGCAGGCGGCGGTGCCGCACCACCTGATCGACATCCTCGACCCGCTGCAGAGCTACTCGGCCGCCGAGTTCGTGCGCGACACGAAACGCCTGGCCGCCGAGATCAGCGCGCGCGGCAGGCTGCCGCTGCTGGTGGGCGGCACCATGCTGTACTTCAAGGCGCTGTTCGACGGCCTCTCGACGCTGCCGCAGGCCGATGCCGCGCTGCGCGCCGCCATCGACGCCGAAGCCGCCGAGCGCGGCTGGCCGGCCATGCACGCGGAGCTGGCCAAGCTCGACCCCGAGACCGGCGCCCGCCTGGCGCCCAACGACAGCCAGCGCATCCAGCGCGCGCTGGAGGTCATCCGCCTGACCGGCCAGCCCTTGAGCGCGCTGCACGCCGCCACGCGCGAGGAAGGCGTCAACTGGCCGCTGTTCTCGCTGGAGCCCGACGACCGCGCCTGGCTGCACGAGCGGCTGGCGCAGCGCTTCGACATCATGCTGGAGCAAGGCCTTGTCGACGAAGTGAAGACGCTGCGCGCGCGTGGCGACCTGTCGCTGGCGCTGCCGTCCATGCGCTGCGTGGGCTACCGGCAGGTGTGGGAAGCGCTGGACGCCGACAACTTCTCCGACCTGCGCGAGCGCGGCATCGCCGCCACGCGCCAGCTGGCCAAGCGCCAGGTGACCTGGCTGCGCAGCATGCCGCAGCGCCGCGTCATCGCCTGCGACGGCGTGCAGCCGGTGCCGGAGTTGCTGGCCGGGCTGCAGCGCTTGATGGCCTGACGATCAGCAGCGGCGGCGGCGCAGTCCCAGCAACGCCAGGCCACCCAGCAGCAGCGCCGCACTGGCCGGCTCCGGCACGGGCTGAGCCAGATACAGCGCCCCGCTGGCGCTGCTGAAGCTGGCCCCCTCGGTCACCATGCGCACGCTGAAGTTCGCCACGGCCTCGAAGCTGCGCACCTGCGAGGAGCCGAAGGCGGCGTCTGCGGTGCTGCGCCCGTAGAGCACGGTCCTGAACGGCATCGCCTCTCCCACGGCCGAACGACAGAAGCCCGTCTGGCTCTGCTGGACCGAACCCTCGATCTGTATGGTCAGGAAGTTGGGCTTGTCGAAACCGCAAGTCGCCCAGCCGGTCACGCCCTGATTGGCGCCCGCGTTGAGTTGCCGACTCCACAGGTCCATCGTCACTTCCAGCATCACCGGCGTGCCCACCGGCAGCGTGGCGGACTGGATGGTCAGGGTGTCGTAGACGGAGCTGTCGTCCAGCCAGGCAACGGCGGAGGCCTGGTCCCCGTCCTTCGTGAAGGCCATGACCGTGCCCCGCCCCGACATGCGGCCGAACGTGGCCTCACCCGACACGAGTGATCGGCTGTACCAGTCGTTGCTGATCCCGTAGATGGCTTCGTAGGACGGAGCGTCACCGGATTGCGTGCTGCCCCACCAGAAGTCGCCGTTCTTGCGGTACAGGGCATCGGCGTAGTGATTCAGGTCGATGCTCTGGCCCTGGGCCAGCGTCGCGGACAAGGCCAGCACGGCCGGCAAGGCGATCTTCTTCATCATGGACGGTCTCCTTGAACAGGTCGCCAGCGTGCCGACGCCCGTCGGCCGCGCCAATGATGCAGATGCACTAGGACCGCCGAGCCCGGGGGGCTCGCGCTTCCGATTCAGGACAGCGCGCCTATCAGCCCCGTGCGATGCCCCACCTCCAGCTTGCGGTAGATGTTGGCCAGGTGGTTGCGCACCGTGGCGGGCGACAGCGCCAGCCGCCTGGAGATCTCCTTGTACGAGCTGCCGCCGGCATACAGCCCCGCGACCTCGCGCTCGCGCTGGGTCAGCTGGTCCATCCGGCTGCTGGGGCGCAGCCGCAGCAGCCAGCCATCCGCCTCGGGCAGACCGACGAGGCTGTGCTTGCCGTCGGCCAGCGGCCAGGCCCGCCCGGCCTGCAGCGCGCGCAGGCAGTCCGGCTCCAGCAGGCTGGTCTCCGGCGCTGCGCCGGGCCACATCAGCCGCGCAAAGGCCGGCGTGCTGACCAGCAGCCCGCCCCCATGGCTGGCCAACGCCACCGGCAGGTCCTGCGTGCCGACGTGGGGGCTGCGCATCAGCGAGTGCGCGCGATTGATCGCCAGCAACTCGTCCACCAACGGCCCCAGCGCCTCCAGCCGGGCCAGGTCGCCAGGGCCATAGCGGTCGCCCTGCTGCGTGCGCACCAGCAGGAAGACGGTCATGGTCTCGGGCCGGTCCGGCGTGCAGACGGCCAGCGCCAGCGTGTGGATCACGTCGTGATTGCGCAGGTGCTGGCGCAGTGGCTCGCATTCCGGGCCGGCGATCTCGGGCATGTCCGCGTCCTGCAGCTTCGCGCGCCCGGGGTTCATCACCAGTTGGGGGCTGACCAGGTCGAGATGCGCGACCTGCTGCCAGCTGGCCATGGTGGCGGCGATATCGGGGAAGCCGAAGTAGTGGGCGTCGTGATAGGCCCGCTCGCCGTGGCGCGAGCTGATGATGGCGCCGCGCTCGCAGCGCAACTCGGCGCGCAGGCGTTCAAAACACACTTCGGCAAACGCGGCCGCGCCCAGGCGGCGCGCGTCGGTCAGCCAGGCCGTGAGGTCGGTGGGCGAGAGGGCATGCGACATGCCGGCGATGATGCGCGGCCGGCATCGCCACTCCCTCAGGGCAAGCCCCCAAATCCGCCTACATTCCCCGCCCATGTTCCCCAATGTTGAGAACGCCCCCGCGTCGCTGCTGCGCGCACGGGGGCTGACCAAGTCGTATGGCGATGTGCCGGTGTTCGCAGGCATCGACGTGGACCTGGCCCCCGGCGAGATCGTCGCGCTGCTTGGCGAGTCGGGCAGCGGCAAGTCCACGCTGCTGAACTGCCTGGCGGGGCTGGACGAGGCCGATGCCGGCTCCATCGTGCTCGCGGGTCAGGACTTGTGCGCGATGGACGACGAGGCGCGCTCGGCGTTGCGACGCGAGGCGCTGGGTTTCGTGTTCCAGGCCTTCCACCTGCTGCCGCATCTGAGCGTGGCGGACAACGTGGCGCTGCCGCTGCGGCTGCTGGGCTTGCGCGACGACGGGCGCGTGGCGGCGATGCTGGAGGCGGTGGACCTTGCAGCATTTGCGGCGCGCATGCCGCGGCAGTTGTCGGGAGGGCAGTTGCAGCGGGTCGCGATTGCCCGCGCACTGGTGCACCGGCCGCGGCTGGTACTGGCGGATGAGCCGACGGGCAATCTGGATGCGAGGCATGCGGCGGAGGTGCTGGAGCTGCTGAGGCGGTGCACGCATGAGGCGGGGGCGGCTTGCTTGCTGGTCACGCACTCTGACGTTGCTGCGCAGGCGGCGGATCGGCGGTTGCGATTGGATTCGGATGGGCTGCGCTCGGTATAGCAGCTTGGTGGCCAGGCCCAGCCGGGAGTTCGCCCCGGCGGGCGACCTACTTTCTGAGCGACCA
>CAMLKW010000227.1 GCA_946480605.1 uncultured Roseateles sp.
TGAGGCCTGTTTTTGCTTACGGTCTTTTACGCTTTGACCTAGGGTTCACCCGTGCGTCGATATTGAATCCAAACGACACATCAGATACCCCTTGAGCATTTCAGCGTATATGCTTGATGCTGTTGTGTTTTTGATTCCAGACTCGACGCAGGCCATACCGTGCAAATCAGGTTTTTGCAGTGCGTGCTGAAGATCGAGACAGGCGGGGCCCATTGCCCCGCCTTGTTGCTTTGGGGAATGCCTTGAAAAACCATATCCGCGACGCATTCGAGGGAGTCCGCCCGACCGGGTTTGCCCGCCATCACCTGGCACTGGCCGCTGCACTGCTGGTGGCCAGCAGCGGTGTGCAGGCCCTGGGCTTGGGCAGGCTGAATGTTCAATCGGCGCTGGGCGAGACCATGCGGGCCGAGATCGACGTGACCAGCCTGACCGCCGAGGAAGCGGCCACGCTGAAGGTGCGCGTCGCGCCGCCCGAGACCTACCGTGCCGGCGGGGTTGAATACAACGCCGTATTGACCTCCACGCAGGTGCTGGTCGCGCGTCGGGACGGCCGCACCGTGCTGCGCGTGTCCAGCGACCGCGCGGTGCAGGAACCCTTCATCGACGTGATCCTGGAGCTGACCTGGTCCGGCGGCCGTCTGGTGCGCGAGTACACGCTGCTGTTCGACCCGCCGGGCCTGCCCAAGCCGGCGCCGGTCATCACGGCACCGCCCGCCATCGCGGCGGCTCCGGCGCCGGCGGCGCCCACTCCCGAGGCTGTGCCCGCGCCGGCTCCCGTGGTGGCCGCGCCGCTGCCGCGCAGCGGCTCGGCTTCCGCGCCCGGCCCCGCACCGGCACCCGTGGCGCCCGCGCGTCCGCCGGCGACTGCACCCGAGCGCCCGCCGGTCACGGCCGCGTCCGAGTACCGCGTTCGCCCTGGCGACTCGCTGTCCAGGGTGGCGCAGCGCACCCAGGTCAGCGGCATCTCGCTGGACCAGATGTTGGTGGGCCTGTTCCGCAACAACCCCGATGCCTTCATCGACGGCAACATGAACCTGCTTAAGTCGGGTGCCGTGTTGCAGGTGCCGGCCAGCGATGCGCTGGCCAGCGTTCCGGCGCCCGAGGCGCGCCGCATCATCCTGGCGCAGAGCGCCGACTTCGCTGCCTACCGCCAGCGCCTGGCATCCGCCGCGCCCACGCTGCAGAGCAGCGAGAGCGAGCGCCAGTCCAAGGGCCAGGTCCAGGCCGCGGTGGAGGACCGCAAGCCCGCCGCTGCGCCGACCCCCGACAAGCTGACGCTGAGCAAGGCCGGCGGCGCTGCGGCCAGCGCGGCCGAGGCCAAGCTGTCCAAGGACACCGAGAAGAAGGATGCCGCCGCGCGCGTGGCCGAGTTGACGCGCAATGTCGAGGAGCTCAAGCGCTTGTCGAGCGCGGCGCGTCCGGGGGCGACGGCCGCATCGGCCGAGTCCGCCGCAACGACTGCGCCGGCCGCCCTGCCGGTGCCGGTCACGGCCGATGTCTCGCCCGCGGCTTCCGCCCCCGCAGTGGCGGCTGCCAGCGCCGCGGCGTCGCGACCTCAGGCCCGGGCCAGCGCTGCACTGCCGCCGCCTCCGGTGGCCGAGCCGCCGAGCTTCATCGAGCAACTGCTCGACAACAAGCTGGTTCTGCCGCTCGTGGCTGTGCTGGTGGGGGTGCTGGGCGCCTTCGGGCTCTATCGCATGCGTTCGCGCCGGCCCGCACGTGCGGTCGAGACGGGCTTCCACGAAAGCCGCCTGCAGCCGGACTCCTTCTTCGGCGGCACCGGTGGCCAGCGCGTGGACACCCGTGACGCGCAGAACAGTGGCCAGTCGTCGATGAGCTATTCGCTCAGCCAGCTCGATGCCATCGGCGATGTCGACCCGGTCGCCGAGGCCGATGTCTACCTGGCCTATGGCCGCGACCTGCAGGCCGAGGAAATCCTGAAGGAGGCGCTGCGCGCCAACCCGACGCGTCTGGCCATCCGCTTGAAGCTGCTGGAGGTCTACGCCAAGCGGCGTGACATCAAGGGCTTCGAGCAACTGGCCGTGCAACTGTATGCCGAGACCAAGGGTTCGGGCGAGGACTGGGCCAAGGCGCAGGAGCTGGGTCGTGGCATCGATCCGGACAATCCGCTCTACCAGCCCGGCGGCGCGCCCGCGCATGTCGAAGATGGTCCCGAGCTGCGTCCCGAGCCCATGAACGCCAGTACGCTGCCACAGACGGCGCTGCCCAGCGGAGCCTCGGCGGCGACTGCGGCGGCGCATCTCGCCACCGACGCGCTGGGCCGCAGCGGCCCGGACACCGGCCCGGTCAGCGGCTTTGACTTGGCGCTGGACCTGGATCTGGACGCTCCCGAGCCCGTGTCGCCGACGGCGATGGCCGCGACCCAGGCCATGCCGGCCTCCGTCGAGCAGGCCCCGCTGACCATGGACTTCGACATCTCCAGTCGTGGCACCCGCACCGCGCCGCCGGCACCGGACCTGAACTTCGACCTCAGCGGTATGGGCGACCTCAGCGTCGCGCCGACGCCCGCGCCCGCGGCGGTCACCACCGACCTGGATTTCGATCTGGGCGAGCCCACGCAGCCGGGCGAGACCAACCCCGATCACCTGTCCGAGGCGATGAGCGCGCTGGGTGACGATGACGGCGACCCGCTGGTGCGCCAGCTGGAACTGGCCGACGAGTTCCGCCAGATCGGCGATACCGAAGGCGCCCGCGAGGTGCTGCAGGAGCTGATCCAGCGCGCCAGCGGCTCGCTGCGCGACCGTGCGCAGGCCATGCTGAACGAACTTCGCTGAGGCGAACCGCGATACTCCGACGCCCGGCCTGGCCGGGCGTTTTTCATTTGAGGACCTTGTGAGAGTTGCACTTGGCGTGAGCTACCGCGGCGGCGGCTACAACGGCTGGCAGAGCCAGCCCAACGGCCGCACCGTGCAGGACGCGCTCGAAAAGGGCCTGTCCGCCTTCGCGGCACAGCCCATCCGCACCATCTGCGCCGGCCGTACCGACACCGGCGTGCACGGCATCAACCAGGTCGTGCATTTCGACACCGAGGTGGAGCGCGAGCCGTTCTCGTGGGTGCGAGGCGTCAATCGCTATCTGCCGCCCGACATCGCCATCCAGTGGAGCCGCTTTCCAGGCGACGAGTTCCACGCCCGCAACTCGGCGCGTGGCCGGCGTTACGCCTATCTGCTGCTGGAATCGGCCGTGCGGCCAGCCATCGAGAGCGGCCAATGCGGCTGGATCTTCCGACCGCTGGATCAGGCCGCGCTGGAGGCGGCGGCCGAGCGCCTGATCGGCGAGCACGACTTCTCGTCCTTCCGTTCGTCCGAATGCCAGGCCGCGTCGCCCATCAAGACGCTGCGCGAGATCAAGGTGCAGCGCCGCGGCGTCTACTGGCGCTTCGAGTTCGAGGCCAGCGCCTTCCTGCACCACATGGTGCGCAACCTGATGGGCTGCATCCTCGCGGTTGGCAGCGGCACGCGCTCGCCGGACTGGGTGTCCGACGTGCTGGCCGCGCGCGACCGCAAGGTGGCGGCGCCGACGTTCTCCCCGGACGGTCTCTACTTTCTCGGCCCGACCTACGATGCCGAGCTGGACGTTCCGCGGCATGTGGCCGCGCTCGATTGGCTCCCATGACCAAGATCAAGATTTGTGGCCTGACGCAGGAGGCCCATGTGGAAGCGGCCGTCGCGGCCGGCGCCGATGCCATCGGCTTCGTCTTCTACGCCAAGAGCAAGCGCGCCGTGACGCCGGAGCGGGCGAGGGCGCTGGCGCGGCTGCTGCCCCCGTTCGTGACGCCCGTGGGCCTGTTCGTCAACGCGACCGATGCCGAGTTGCAGGCCGGGCTGGAGGCGCTGCCCAACATGCTGATCCAGTTCCACGGTGACGAGACGCCCGCCGACTGCGACCGCGTGAAGCGGCCCTATCTGCGTGCGGCCGCCATGGCCCCGGGATTTGACTTGGTAGACTTCGGCTCTCGTTTTTCCAACGCCCAGGCCATCCTGCTCGACGCCCCCGTCGAAGGCTATGGCGGCGGCGGCAAGGTCTTCGATTGGTCACTCATTCCACCAAGCGCAGCCTCTCACCTCGTTTTGTCTGGTGGGTTGAATGCAGCAAACGTCGGCGATGGCATCGCCCGGGTGCGGCCCTGGGCCGTTGATGTGAGTTCCGGCGTCGAGGTGTCCAAGGGCATCAAGAGCGCCGACCTGATCCACGAGTTCTGCAGTGCGGTGCGACGCGCCGATGCAGCGCTCTCCCGCTAGGGGAAAGACCATGTTCCAGTACGACCAGCCCGATGCGACCGGGCATTTCCGTGCGCCTGCCAAACCGACGTATGGCGGCAGCTTTGTCTCCGAGACCCTCGTCCATGCGCTGGACCAGTTGAAGGATGCCTATGCGCATTACCAGAACGATCCGGAGTTCCTGGCCGAGTTCAAGAAGGAACTCAAGCACTTCGTCGGCCGGCCGAGCCCGATCTATCACGCCGACCGCCTCTCCCGCGAGCTGGGCGGCGCGCAGATCTATCTGAAGCGCGAAGACCTGAACCACACCGGCGCGCACAAGATCAACAACGTCATCGGCCAGGCGTTGCTGGCCAAGCGCATGGGCAAGCCGCGCGTCATCGCCGAGACCGGCGCCGGCCAGCACGGCGTGGCCACGGCCACCATCTGCGCCCGCTACGGCCTGGAATGCGTGGTCTACATGGGCAGCGAGGACGTGAAGCGCCAGAGCCCCAACGTCTACCGCATGAAGCTGCTGGGCGCGACCGTCGTGCCGGTGGACAGCGGCAGCAAGACGCTGAAGGACGCGCTGAACGAGGCGATGCGCGACTGGGTCACGAATGTGGAGAACACCTTCTACATCATCGGTACCGTGGCCGGCCCGCATCCCTATCCGATGATGGTGCGCGACTTCCAGCGCATCATCGGCCTGGAGTGCCTGGAGCAGATGCCCGAGCTGATCCAGCGCCAGCCGGACGCCGTCATCGCCTGCGTGGGCGGCGGCAGCAATGCCATCGGCATCTTCCACCCCTACATCCCGCACGAGAACGTGCGCCTGATCGGCGTGGAGGCCGAAGGGCAGGGCGTGGCCAGCGGCAAGCATGCCGCCACGCTGACCGCCGGCAGCCCCGGCGTGCTGCACGGCAACCGCACCTATCTGCTGCAGGACGACAACGGCCAGATCATCGAGACGCACTCGATCTCCGCCGGTCTGGACTACCCCGGCGTGGGCCCCGAGCATGCGCACCTGAAGGACATCGGCCGTGCCGAGTACGTCGGCATCACCGATGCCGAGGCGCTGGCGGCTTTCCATCGGCTGTGCCGCACCGAGGGCATCATCCCCGCGCTCGAATCCAGCCACGCCGTCGCGCACGCCATCAAGCTCGCGCCGACGCTGGGGAAGGACAAGGTGCTGCTCGTGAACCTGTCCGGCCGTGGCGACAAGGACATCGGCACCGTGGCCGACCTGTCTGGCGCCGCCTATTTCGATCGTCCTTCGCAAGCTGGTGAGAAGGTGAAGCAATGAGCCGCATTGACACTACCTTCCAACAGCTCCAGGCCGATGGCCGCAAGGCGCTGATCCCGTTCGTCACGGCGGGCGACCCGCATCCCGGCGCCACCGTGGACCTGATGCTGGCCATGGCCGAAGCCGGTGCCGACGTCATCGAGCTGGGCGTGCCGTTCTCGGACCCCATGGCCGACGGCCCCGTCATCCAGCGCGCCGGTGAACGGGCGCTGCAGAAGGGCATCTCGCTGCGCCATGTGCTGGACTACGTGCGCCAGTTCCGCGCCCGCAACGGCGCAACGCCCATCGTGCTGATGGGCTATGCCAACCCGGTCGAGCGCTACGGCCTGGACGCCTTTGTCGCTGACGCTTCAGCCGCCGGCGTGGACGGCGTACTCATCGTCGACTACCCGCCCGAGGAGTGCGAGGACTTCGCCGCCAAGCTGCGCGCGGCCGGCATGGACGCGATCTTCCTGCTCGCGCCCACGTCCACCGAGGCGCGCATGGCGCATGTGGGCAAGCTGGCCAGCGGCTATGTCTACTACGTGTCGCTGAAGGGTGTGACCGGCGCCGGCCATCTGAACACGGCCGCCGTGGCCGAGGCCGTGCCGCGCATCCGCCAGCATGTCAGCACGCCGGTGGGCGTCGGTTTCGGCATCCGTGACGGCGCCACGGCACGGGCCGTGGCCGACGTTTCGGACGCGGTCGTCATCGGTTCCAAGCTGGTCGAGCTGCTGGAGCGCGAGCCAGCCGATAATGTCGCCTTGACTGGCGCGGCCTTCATCCGTGAAATCCGCGCCGCACTCGACAAGGACTGAGACATGAGTTGGCTCGACAAACTGCTCCCGCCCAAGATCCAGCAAGGTGACCCGGCGGACCGCCGCACGGTGCCCGAAGGCCTGTGGATCAAGTGCCCGAGCTGCGAGACGGTGCTCTACAAGACCGACCTGGAGCAGAACATCAATGTCTGCCCCAAGTGCAGCTTCCACCACCGCATTGGCGCCCGTGCGCGCCTGGACGCCTTCCTCGACGGTGAAGGCCGCTACGAGATCGGCCAGGAGGTGCTGCCGGTCGACGCGCTGAAGTTCAAGGACAGCAAGAAGTACCCCGACCGCCTGAAGGAAGCGCTGGAAAACACCGGCGAGACCGACGCGCTGGTGGTCGTCGGCGGCGCCGTGATGAGCGTGCCCGTCGTCGCGGCCTGCTTCGAGTTCGACTTCATGGGCGGCTCCATGGGCTCCGTCGTCGGCGAGCGCTTCGTGCGTGGCGTCGAGACGGCCATCGAGCAGAAGACGCCGTTCATCTGCTTCACCGCCACCGGCGGCGCGCGCATGCAGGAAGGTCTGCTGTCGCTGATGCAGATGGCCAAGACCAATGCGTCGCTGACGCGCCTGGCCAAGGCGAAGCTGCCCTACATCAGCGTGCTGACCGACCCGACCA
>CAMLKW010000228.1 GCA_946480605.1 uncultured Roseateles sp.
CACCGAGCGCGAGGACTGGGAGAACGGCACCGAGCGCGACGACTTCGACGGCATCCGCGAGCTGCCCAGCAGCAGCCCCGGCAGCGCCGGTGACGACGACGGCGAGCGCGAGAGCCAGGAGTCCGCCGAGCTGACGCTGGCCGAGCACCTGGGCCAGCAACTGGCCGGCCACCACCTGTCGGCCGAGGACCGTGCCGCCCTGCATGTGCTGATCGAGTCGCTGAACGAGGACGGCTACCTCGAAGACCCGCTGGAAGACATCGCCGCCGCCTTCACCGATGACGCCGAGGAGCTGGAGGAACTGCTGGACCGCCTGCGCATCGCGCTGCGCCTGCTGCAGAGCCTGGAGCCCGCCGGCATCGCCGCACGCGACCTGTCCGAGTGCCTGGTGCTGCAGCTGCGCACGCTGGCAAAGAGCCCGGCGCAGGTCATCGCCATCCTGATCTGCAAAAGCCATCTGGAGCTGCTGGCTCGCCGCGACATGCGCAGGCTGATGGCCGAGACCGGCGCCGACGAGGCGCTGCTGCGCGAAGCGCAGGCGCTCATCACGCGGCTGGAGCCCAAACCGGGCCGCCGCTTCGCGCAGGGCGCCGCCGCGGCCATCGTGCCCGACGTCATCGTGCGCAAGAGCGGCCGCGAGTTCCGCGTGATGCTGAACCCCGAGGTCGCCCCCAAGCTGCGCATCAACGAGCTGTACGCCAACGCGCTGCGCGCCACGCGCGGCGGCATCAGCAACTCGCCGCTGGGCGGCCAGCTGCAGGAGGCGCGCTGGTTCATCAAGAACATCCAGCAGCGCTTCGACACCATCCTGCGCGTCAGCCAGGCCATCGTGGAGCGCCAGCGCGGCTTCTTCACACATGGCGAGCTGGCGATGAAGCCGCTGGTGCTGCGCGAGATTGCGGATGAACTGGGCCTGCACGAGTCCACCATCTCGCGCGTGACGACGGCCAAGTACATGGCCACGAGCTGGGGAACCTTCGAGCTGAAGTACTTCTTCGGTTCGGGGCTGTCGACGGAAGCGGGTGGTGAGGCTTCGAGCACCGCGGTGCGCGCCCTCATCAAGCAGTTCGTCGCCGCTGAAGACACCAAGAAGCCGCTGTCCGACAGCGCGCTGGCCGCCATGCTGGAGGAGCAGGGCATCCAGTGCGCGCGCCGCACCGTGGCCAAGTACCGGGAAGCGATGAAGATCGCACCGGCAAATCTGCGCAAGGCGCTGTAGGAATCCAGATGAGCAAGAAGTTGCTGACGATAGGACTGGTGCTGGCCTGCGGTGGCGCCTCGGCGCAAGACCTGGTCGGCGATGTAAAGGCCTGCCGGCTGAAGGCCGACACGGCGGCGCGGCTGGCCTGCTACGACGCGATGAAGCTGCCCGGCGGCGAGCCTGCCGCTGCGGCCAAGCCCGTCGCGCCGGCCCCCGACGCGGTCGCGAAGTTCGGCCAGGAAGCCATCAAGCCGCCGGCCGGCGCACCGCCCGCGCTGAAGCAGGTGGAAAGCCGCATCCGCGGCAAGTTCCAGGGCTGGGGTCCCAACAAGCGCATCGAGCTGGAGAACGGCCAGGTCTGGCGCATCGCCGACGACAGCGAGGCGCTGTACGAGCTGCAGGATCCCAAGGTCATCGTGCACCGCGGCCTGTTCGGCGCCTATTTCCTGGAGATCGAGGGCGTGCCCTTCCAGGTGCGGGTGGTCCGCGCCCGCTAGGGCAACAACTCCGCCTTGCGCCATTCGCGGGGCGACTGCCCCGTGTGCGCGCGGAAGGCGCGTGACAGCGCGGCCTCGCCGCCGTAGCCCACGTCCGCCGCGATGTGCTTGAGCGCCCGCCCCTCGCGCAACCCCTTCTGCGCCAGGGCTATGCGCCAGCGCTGCAGGTAGAGGCCAGGCGTGCAACCAACCACGTCGCGGAACGCATTGGCGAACACCGTGCGCGACATGCCGGCCGCCGCCGCCAGCTCCTCCAGCGGCCAGTCGCGCTGCGGCGCGTCGTGCAAGGCCACGAGCGCGCCACGCAGCTTGGGATGGGACAGGCCGGCCAGCATGCCGGACGCCACCTGCCCTTGCGACATCAGCTCGCGCAGCACCCAGATCAGCAGCACCTCGAACAGCCGGTCCAGCATCAGCTGGCGGCCGCAATGGGTGGCCTCGGCTTCGGCGAACAGCTGACCCAGTACGGGCGCGCAGCCCGGCACCGAGGCGAGCGGCAGGCAGACCCAGGGTGGCAGCGCCGCGGCGATGGGATGGCCGGCGCCCCCTTCGAAGGCCATGTGCGCGCACAGGAACTGCGCGCCGCAGCTGGGGTCGGTGACGAAGCGGTGCGCCAGCGGGCGCGGATAGAGCAGCAGGCTGGGCTCGGTGATGCGCAGCGGCTCGGCCGTGCCGGCGTTGTGCACCTCCACGCCACCCTCGCGGATCAGGTGCAGCTGGCCGCGCCCCGCCTGTGGCTCCAGGCTGTTGACGCCACACAGCGGCCCGGCCTGGAAGGTCTCGGCACGCACGGCGAAGTGCGTGAACAGCGCGGCAAGTCGGTCGGCCATGGTCGGTACCAAATGCAAAGTTAAACGTACTTTATGGCATCCCGGGTTCGCTCATCGTCGGCAAAGTTCATACCGTCGCAAGACAGAACCCACCAACCACCGACATCGCCAAGGAGCCCACCATGATTCGCCAACCCGCTTTCAACCGTGCCCTGCTGCAACTGCTGACCGGCGCCGCCGTGTTCGTCGGCGCCTCCGCCCAGGCGCAGTCGTATGTGACCGACCTGGAGACGGGCCAGAGCGTCAGCGTGCAGTCCAGCGTGTCGCGCGCCGAGGTGCTGGCCGACCTGAAGATCTACCAGGAGTCCGGCCTGGCCGCCGCCGAGCGCATCGCCAACGAGACCGGTCAGCCGAGCGGCCCCGCCCTGCAGGCCGCCCGCGAGCGCTATGCCGCGCTGCGCCATGGCACGCGCTACGCCGCGCTGGTGGCCGAGTACGCAGCCCGCCGTGGCGAGACCGTCCGCCCCGCCGCCAAGGCCTGATCCCCACCCCATCCAAGGAAGCCCTGCCATGAACGCCTTCACCCGCCTCGCCGTCGCCGCCACCATCGCCGTCGGTGGTTTTGCCGCCCAGACCCAGGCCACGGCCGCACCGACGACCACCGCCGCCATCGCCAGCCCCTTCGTCGCGGCCGCCGATGGCACGCCGCTCTACGTCAAGGACTGGGGCCCCAGGAACGGCCCGGTCGTCGTCTTCAGCCACGGCTGGCCCTTGAGCTCGGACAGCTGGGAGTCGCAGATGCAGTTCCTGGCCGAGCGCGGCTACCGCGTCATCGCCCATGACCGCCGCGGCCATGGCCGCTCGGGCCAGCCCTGGGCCGGCAACAACATGGATCAATACGCCGACGACCTCGGCGCCGTGCTGACCGCGCTGGACGTGAAGCGCGCAACGCTGGTGGGCTTCTCCACCGGCGGCGGCGAGGTGGCGCGCTACGTCGGCCGCCATGGCACGGCACGCGTCGCCAAGGTCGTGCTGGTGGGCGCCATCACGCCCATCATGGGGCAGACACCCACCCACCCCGAGGGCGTGCCCACCGCGGTGTTCGACAGCCTGCGCCAGGCGTCGCTGGACAACCGCGCCCAACTCTACAAGGACATCGCCGGCGGCCCCTTCTTCGGCTTCAACCGGCCGGGCGCCAAGGCCTCAGCAGGCCTGGTCGACAGCTTCTATGTGCAGGGCATGCAGGCCGGCTCGAAGGCGACCTACGACAGCATCCAGGCCTTCTTCTATTCCGACTTCCGCCAGGACCTGAAGAAGGTCGACGTGCCGACGCTGGTCATCCACGGCGCCGACGACCAGATCGTGCCCATCGAAACGACGGCCCGCGCCACGGCCAGGATCGTCAAGGGCGCGCGGCTGATCGAGTACGCCGGCGGCCCGCACGGCATCACCGACACGCACAAGGACCGCCTCAATCAGGATCTGCTGAACTTCATCGGCGGCCAGTGAGCCCGAGCGCGCCGCCCGGCTTCGCGGCCGGGTGGCGCGCTAAGGCCTGGCCCGCAGCGGCGGCGGCAGCGCGTCGCCGGCCTGGCGGCGGCGGAACAGCGCGGCGCGAGCCAGCACGATGGTCGTCACCGGCGCGGTGATGGACAGCACGATGATGATCAGCCACACGTGCAGCGCCAGCCCGCCGCCACGGGTGCTGAAGTGCACGATGGACGCCAGCGTGACGATCCACGCCGCCAGCGTGGACGCCAGCGCCGGCGCGTGCATGCGCAGGAAGAAGTCCTTCAGCCGCAGCAGGCCCAGCGCTGCCGTCAGCACGACGACGCCGCTGCCCAGCAGCAGCACCGCCACGATGATCTCGCTCAGCGGCGGCAGGTCCATCAGACCACCTCCCCGCGCAGCAGGAACTTGGCCAGCGCGACGGAGCTGACGAAGCCCAGCAGCACCATCAGCAGCGCGCCCTCGAAGTACATCTCGCTGTCGTAGCGCACGGCCAGCACCAGCATGACCAGCATGCCGACCACGTAGATGAAGTCCAGCGCCAGCACGCGATCCTGTGCGGCCGGGCCGCGGAAGACGCGCAGCGTGCCGATGGCCATCGCGATGACGTACAGCCCCAGCGTGACGGTGATGGCGAGGGACAGGAACCCGCTCATTCAAAGACCTCCTTCAGCGGTTGTTCGTAGTCGGCCTTGAAGTGCGCGATGTAGGCCGCCTCGTCGTCCAGGTCGAAGACGTGGATCATCAGCGCGCTGCGGTCGGCGGCCAGCTCGCTCCAGACGCTGCCCGGGATGACGGCAGTGATCATGGCCAGCGCGGCCAGCGCATGCTCGTCGCGCAACTCCAGCGGCACGACGACGAAGCTGCCCCTGGGCGGCCGCGAACCCGCGCGCAGCACGCCGCCGGCGACCTGCAGGCCGGAGCGCACGACGTCGCGCCCCACGCGCAGGATCAGCCTCGCAAGCACCCACGGGCGCTTCAGCGGCGCGGGCCGCGGCCGCAACGGCGCCAGCAGCAGCGGGATGAGCAGGGCGGCGGCCAGGCCCAGCAGCGCCTGGCCCAGGCTGAAGCTGCGCGTCAGCAGCATCCAGCCGCCCAGCAGCGCGAGCGACAGCCAGGGCGCGGGCAGCAGGCGCTTCATGGCGCGCCACCTTCCACTCGCGACAGCGGCTGGGCACCCATCACGGCGTTGATGTACAGCTCGGGCGAATGCAGCGCCTCGCCCGACGCGCGCGTGTAGTCCAGCACCGGCCCGGCATGCAGCACCATCGCGACGGCGCCCGCCAGCAGGCCGGCGATGGGCAGCGTCTCGATGACGCGCAGCCGCGGCGGCGGCCGGTCCGCGGCCCAGAAGTGGCGCATGCCCACGCGCATCAGCGACACCGCGGCGCACAGGCCCGAGACGATCAGCAGCGCGAACAGCGTCCAGGCCGCGGTGCTGCGCAGGTCGATCAGCGCGGTCAGCATGGCCAGCTTGGCGACGAAGCCCGACAGCGGCGGCAGGCCCGCCGTCACCAGCGCGCAGACAGTGAAGGTCACGCCCAGAAAGGCCAGCGCGGAAGGAATGGCGCGGCCCACCAGCACCTGCTGGTCGTCGTCGAGGTTGGCGTGCGTCGCCGTCTCGGCGTCCAGGAAGCTGGGCAGCGCGCCGTTGCCGTCGTCGATCTCCGCCGGGCCCACCTCCACCTGGCGGGCGCGCTCCAGCAGCTCCACCAGCAGGAACAGCGCGCAGCCGGCCAGCGTGGAGCTGCCCATGTAGAACAGCGCGCCGCCGCTGAGGGCAGGCGCGTCGAAGCCGATGGTGGCCACCAGCGTGCCGGACGACGCGATGACGCTGAACGCCGCCAGCCGCGCCAACTGCTGCGAAGCCAGCATGCCCACGGCGCCAAAGGCCAGCGTGACGATGCCGCCCCACACCAGCACCTCGCCGCCGAAGCCGGCCGAGGCGCCGGCGCCGGCGGGGAAGCACAGCGTCCACAGCCGCAGCAGCGCGTACACGCCGACCTTGGTGAGGATGGCGAACACCGCCGCGGCGGGCGCGCTGGCGGCACCATAGGCCGGCGGCAGCCAGGAGTTCAGCGGCCACACCGCCGCCTTGGCCAGGAAGGCGACGGCCAGGATGGCCGCGCCCGCGTGCAGCAGGCCGCGGTCGCTTTCGGGCACCAGCGGCAGCTTCTGCGCGATGTCGGCCATGTTCAGCGTGCCGGTGACGCCGTACAGCACCGCCACGCCGACCAGGAACAGCAGTGACGCGACCAGGTTGATGACGATGTAGTGCAAGCCGGCGCGCACGCGCGGTGCGCCGCCGCCGTGCAGCAGCAGGCCGTAGCTGGCGGCCAGCAGCACCTCGAAGAACACGAACAGGTTGAACAGGTCGGCCGTCAGGAAGGCGCCGTACAGGCCCATCAGCTGCAGCTGGAACAGCACGTGGAAGTACACGCCCGCCTGCTGCCAGCGCGCCAGCGCATACAGCGCCGCGGCCAGGCCCACGGCGCCGGTCAGCACCACCATCAGCGCGGAGAGCCGGTCGGCCACCAGCACGATGCCGAACGGCACGGGCCAGTTGCCCGGCAGGTAGATGCCGAACGCCGCCGGCCCGCCCGCGGCCACGCCCTGCAGCAGCAGCACGGCCACACCCAGCCCCAGCACCGCGGAGACCACGTTGGCCACCGCCTTGAAGCCGCGGTAGCGGTCGCCCAGCAGCATCAGCGCGGCCGTGCCCAGCGGCAGCAGCACGGGCAGCACCAGCAGGTGTTCGAACGCGGTCAAGGCGCCTCCTCCTGGCCGTCCACATGGTCGCCGCCCGACAGGCCGCGCAGCGCCAGCAGCACGACCAGGAACAGCGCCGTGGTGGCGAAGCCGATGACGATGGCCGTCAGCACCAGCGACTGCGGCAGCGGGTCGCTGTAGT
>CAMLKW010000229.1 GCA_946480605.1 uncultured Roseateles sp.
GCGAGCAGATCCTGAACGTGCACATGCGCAAGGTGCCCATCGGCCAAGACGTCAACGCGTCCATCCTGGCCCGCGGCACGCCCGGCATGAGCGGTGCCGACCTGGCCAACCTCGTCAACGAGGCCGCGCTGTTCGCCGCTCGCCGCGGTGGTCGCCTAGTCGAAATGATCGACTTCGAGCGCGCCAAGGACAAGCTCTACATGGGTCCCGAGCGCAAGAGCATGGTCATGACCGAGGACGAGAAGAAGGCCACGGCCTATCACGAGTCCGGCCACGCCATCGTCGCCGAAATGCTGGAAGGCACCGACCCGGTACACAAGGTCACCATCATGCCGCGCGGCCGTGCGCTGGGCGTGACCTGGCAACTGCCCGAGCGCGACCAGTACAGCAAGTACTACAAGCAGATGCTGAACGAGGTCAGCATCCTGTTCGGTGGCCGGGTGGCGGAGGAGTTGTTCCTGAAGGACATCTCCACCGGCGCGTCCAACGACTACGAGCGCGCGACCCGCATCGCGCGCGACATGGTCACGCGCTACGGCATGAGCGAGGTTCTGGGCCCCATGGTCTACGCCGAGAACGAGGGCGAGGTCTTCCTGGGGCGCAGCATGACCAAGACGACCAACATCAGCGAGAGCACGCAACAGAAGGTCGACGCCGAGATGCGTCGCATCCTGGACGAGCAGTACGCCATCGCCAAGCGCATCCTGGAAGAGAACCGCGACAAGGTCGAGGCCATGACCGACGCGCTGATGAAGTGGGAAACCATCGACCGCGACCAGGTGCTGGACATCATGGCCGGCCGGCCGCCGCGTGGGCCGGGCGAGACGCCGTCGGCGCCCAGCGGCCCGACGGGCGGCACGCCCCCGGTCAGCACCGACGGCGCCCCGGCCGCGGCCTGATCTCCCGAATCAACTCCAGGCCCGGCCCACCGCCGGGCCTTTTTTTCATGGGACGACCATGCACTGGCAGACGCGCCGCTTTCGCATCGCCCTGAACCGTCCTCAGGTGATGGGCATCGTCAACGTGACGCCCGACTCGTTCTCGGACGGCGGCCGTCATGACGACACGCGCGGCGCGATCGCCCATTGCGAGCGCCTGCTTGCCGATGGGGCCGACATCCTCGACATCGGCGGCGAGTCCACGCGACCCAACGCACCGCGGGTCGACGCGGCGACGGAGTGGGCGCGCATCGAGGCCGTGCTGGCTACGGCCGTGACGCTGGGCGTGCCGGTGTCGGTCGATACCTACAAGCCCGAGGTCATGCGCCGCGCGCTGGACGCCGGTGCCGACATCATCAACGACGTGCAGGCGCTGCAGATGCCTGGCGCACTGGCAGCGGTGGCCGGCAGCGGTGCCGGGGTCTGCCTGATGCACATGAGGGGCGAGCCAGCCTCCATGACGGGTCTGGCGGTCTACGGCGACGTGGTGGCCGAGGTCTGCACCTTCCTGGCCTTTCGGGCGCAGGTGGCGCGTGATTCCGGCTTGCCGGCCGACACCATCGTGCTGGACCCCGGCTATGGCTTCGCGAAGACGGCGGAGCACAACCTGCAGTTGCTCGCCGGCCAGCAGCGGCTGGCCGCGCTGGGCTATCCGCTGCTGGCAGGCTGGTCGCGCAAGCGCACGCTGGGCGACATCACCGGTCGGCCGGTCGAGCAACGCCTGGCGGCCAGCCTGGCCGCTGCCTTGCGGGCCGTCAGCGCGGGCGCCAACGTGATTCGTGTGCACGATGTCGCTGCCACGGTGGACGCGCTCAAGGTGTGGACCGCCGTCGATGCGGCGAAAATCGCACCCACTGCATAAAAGGAAGAGCGCGATGAGCCGCAAGTATTTCGGAACCGACGGCATTCGAGGCACCGTCGGCCAGTCGCCGATCACGCCGGACTTCATGCTGCGTCTGGGCCACGCCGTGGGCCGGGTGCTGCGCAAGGGCAGCCCGCGCCCCACGGTGCTGATCGGCAAGGACACGCGCATCTCGGGCTACATGATCGAGTCGGCGCTGGAAGCCGGCTTCGCGTCGGCCGGTGTCAACGTGCTGCTGACCGGCCCGCTGCCCACGCCGGGCGTGGCCTATCTGACGCGTGCGCTGCGCCAGGACCTGGGGGTGGTCATCAGCGCATCGCACAACCCCTTCCAGGACAACGGCATCAAGTTCTTCTCGGCCAAGGGCGAGAAGCTGCCCGACGCCTGGGAACTGGCCGTCGAGTCGGCGCTGGATGATGAACCCCAGTGGGTGGATTCCGCCAGCCTGGGTCGCGCCAAGAGGCTGGAGGACGCGCGAGGCCGCTATATCGAATTCTGCAAGGCCAGCTTCGGCTCGGACCTGACGCTGAAGGGCCTGAAGATCGTCGTCGATGCCGCCCATGGCGCGGCCTATCACGTGGCGCCCGACGTCTTCCACGAACTGGGCGCCGAAGTCATTGCCATCGGCTGCAAGCCCGACGGCTTCAACATCAACGCCGGCTTCGGCGCGACGGCGCCCGGCGCGCTGGTGGAGGCCGTCAAGGCCCACGGCGCGCACTACGGCGTGGCTCTGGACGGCGACGCCGACCGGCTGCAGCTGGTGGACGCCGCGGGCCGCCTCTACAACGGCGACGAGCTGCTGTATGTGATGGTGGCGGACCGCCTGGCCCAGGGCCAGCGCGTGGCCGGCGCCGTCGGCACGCTGATGACCAACATGGCGGTCGAGGTGGCGCTGCGCTCGCGCGACGTGGACTTCGTGCGTGCCAAGGTGGGCGACCGCTACGTGCTGGAGGAGCTGGCGGCGCGCGGTTGGCAGCTGGGCGGCGAGGGCTCCGGCCACCTGCTGGCGCTGGACAAGCACACCACCGGCGACGGCATCGTCAGCGCGCTGCTGGTGTTGCAGGCCGTGTGCCGCAGCGGCCGCAGCATCGCCGAGCAACTGGCCGGCGTGGAGCTGTTCCCGCAGACGCTGATCAATGTGCGCCTGGCCGCCGGTCAGCAGGACTGGAAGAGCAACCAGCGCCTGGCCGACGAGCAGAACGCCGTCGTCGCCGAACTGGGCAACCGGGGCCGCGTGCTGATCCGGGCGTCCGGCACCGAGCCGCTGCTGCGCGTCATGGTGGAGGCGTCGGATGCGGGCGTGGCCCAGCGTTGCGCCCAGCGGTTGGCGGACGCCGTGGCGGCCTGAGCCCCAGGGCTTTCGCGCAGGCCGCCCCAGGGGCGGCCTTGTCATTTCCGGGAGGCCAGCGGGTTGATGACCGATGGGTGACATTCAAATGACACTGTCACATTGCGCCTCGAACGGCTTCACAGGCGGCTCGTGGCGCGCTCCAATCGGCTTGCGCTGCCATCGGCGGTCACGCAGTCGTCACATTCGATCCCTAGGATGCCGTGCATCGTCAATCCGCCACCCTAAGGTGCTTCAGATGAACTTTGTCCAGGTCAGTCAGTCCCTCGCCCTCGTTGCAGGCCTTGTCGGTGCCCAGGTGGCCGTCGCCCAGGACGTGACCGGTGCCGGCGCCACCTTCCCGGCGCCGATCTACGCCAAGTGGGCCGATGCCTACAACAAGGCCACCGGCGTGCGCATCAACTACCAGTCCGTCGGCTCCGGTGCCGGCATCCGCCAGATCAAGGCCAAGACGGTGGACTTCGGTGCTTCCGACATGCCGCTGAAGGATGAAGAGCTGGCCAAGGACGGCATGGTGCAGTTCCCCACCGTCATCGGTGGAGTGGTGCCGGTCGTCAACATCAAGGGCGTGAACCCCGGTCAGCTGAAGCTGACGGGCACGGTGCTGGCCGACATCTACCTCGGCAAGGTCACGAAGTGGAACGACGCGGCCATCACCGCGCTCAACCCCGGTGTGGCGCTGCCTGACGCCGCCATCGCCCCGGTCGCCCGCGCCGACGGCTCCGGCACCACCTTCATCTTCACGAACTACCTGTCCAAGGTCAGCGAGTCCTGGAAGACCCAGGTCGGCGAGGGCACGACGGTCAAGTGGCTGGCCGGCACGGCTGGCAAGGGCAACGAGGGCGTGGCCGCCTTCGTGCAGCGTCTGCCCAACTCCATCGGCTACGTCGAGTACGCCTATGTGAAGCAGAACAAGATGAACTTCGTGCAGCTGAAGAACAAGGAAGGCCAGTGGGTCAACCCCAGCGACGACGCCTTCAAGGCTGCCGCTGCCGGCGCCGACTGGAACAAGACCTTCTACCAGATCACGACCGACCAGCCGGGCAAGGCCTCGTGGCCGCTGACCAACCCGACCTACATCCTGATGTACAAGTCGCAGGACAAGGCGGTCCAGGCCGCCGCCGCGTTGAAGTTCTTCGACTGGGCCTTCGCCAACGGCGACAAGATGGCCGACGAACTGGATTACGTGCCGCTGCCCGCCAGCGTGAAGGATCTGGTCCGCAAGCAATGGACCGACCAGATCAAGGACACGGCCGGCAAGCCCGTCGCGTTCAAGTGATTTGAAGGGCGCCAACGGCGACCTACCAGCAGGCCCGGCAGCTGCCGGGCTTTGCCTTGCCCGCAGCGCCCGTTCCCGACCCGACCCTCGGAGGTTTCTTGGCTGCCATCCTTCCTGCCGACAGCGCCGGCGATGACCGGCGCGAGCCTCAACAGCGCAGTGCGCCGTTGAGCCCCCAACCCCAGCGCCGCCGCGTGGCCCCGTGGGCCGACACCCTGTTCGCTGCGCTGTCGCAAGGCGCGGCCTGGCTGACGCTGCTGCTGATGGTCGGCATCATCGGCTCCCTCGTCATCGGCGCGGCACCGGCGCTGGAGGCCTTCGGCCTGGGCTTTCTGACCAGTGCCGAGTGGGACCCGGTGCAGGAGAAGTTCGGCGGCCTGGTGATGATCTACGGCACGCTGGCCAGCTCGTTCATCGCGCTGCTGATCGCCGTGCCGGTCAGCTTCGGCATCGCGATCTTCCTGACCGAACTCTCGCCCAGCTGGCTGAAGCGCCCGCTGGGCATCGCCATCGAGCTGCTGGCCGCGGTGCCGTCCATCGTGTACGGCATGTGGGGCCTGCTGGTGTTCGGCCCCATCCTGGCCACCTTCGTGCAGCAGCCGCTGCAGGCCATGTTCGGCGGCGTGCCCTACC
This sequence comes from uncultured Roseateles sp., assembly GCA_946480605.1. The sequence goes on from CAMLKW010000229.1 coordinate 5,061, forward strand.
TCGGCGCGCTGTTCTCCGGCCCGCCGGTGGGCATCGGCATCCTGTCGGCCGGCATCATCCTGGCGATCATGATCATTCCCTTCATCGCATCGGTGATGCGTGATGTGTTCGAGGTCACGCCACCCATGCTGAAGGAGTCTGCCTACGGCCTGGGCGCCACGACCTGGGAGGTCGTCTCCAAGGTCGTGCTGCCGTACACCAAGACCGGCGTCGTCGGCGGCATCATGCTGGGCCTGGGCCGTGCACTCGGCGAGACGATGGCGGTCACCTTCGTCATCGGCAACATGAATCAGCTGTCGTCGTTGTCCGTGTTCGAGGCCGCCAACAGCATCACCTCCACGCTGGCCAATGAGTTCGCCGAAGCCGGCGAGGGCCTGCATCAGGCCTCGCTGATGTACCTCGGCCTGGTGCTGTTCCTCATCACCTTCGTCGTGCTGACCATCTCCAAGCTGCTGCTGCTGCGCCTGAAAAAGAACGAAGGAGCCCGCTCATGAGCCCCGCACGGCCGCCCGAAGGGGCTCGCACCGCAGTGCAACGCACGGAGGTTTTCTGATGTCTTCGACCCTCGACGCCCGCCGCCTGGCGATGCACCACAAGCGCAAGCGCACCAACGCGATCGCGCTGACGCTGTCGCTGGGGGCGATGGCCTTCGGCGTGTTCTGGCTGATCTGGATCCTGTTCGAGACCATCTACCTCGGCATAGGCGGCCTGACGCTGGCCACCTTCACCGAGATGACGCCGCCGCCGCAAGGCGAGGGCGGTGGCCTGGCCAACGCCATCTTCGGCAGCTTCGTCATGGTGGGCCTGGCTACGCTGGTGGGCACACCCGTTGGCATCCTGGCCGGCGTCTACCTCGCCGAGTACGGCCAGAAGAACTGGCTGGGAGCGGCGGTGCGCTTCATCAACGACATCCTGCTCTCGGCGCCGTCCATCGTCGTCGGCCTGTTCGTCTATGCCGTCGTCGTCGCCAAGATGAAGACCTTCTCCGGCTTCGCCGGCTCGCTGGCACTGGCGCTACTGGTCATCCCCGTCGTCATCCGCACGACGGAGAACATGTTGAGCCTGGTGCCCAACGCGTTGCGTGAGGCCGCTTACGCGCTGGGCACGCCCAAGTGGAAGGTCATCCTGTCCATCACGTTGAAGGCCGCCCGCGCCGGCGTCATCACCGGCATCCTGCTGGCACTGGCCCGTGTGTCCGGCGAAACCGCGCCGCTGCTTTTCACCGCGCTGTCCAACCAGTTCTGGACCAGCAACGTCGGCGCGCCGATGGCCAGCCTGCCGGTCACCATCTTCAAGTTCGCGATGAGCCCCTACGAGAACTGGCAGAAGCTGGCCTGGGCCGGTGTCTTCCTGATCACCGTGGGCGTGCTGCTGCTGAACATCCTCGCGCGCGTGCTCTTCAAGAACAAACACTAAGGAACCACCATGGACGTCAAAGTCGATATGCCCGTGGGCGAGCGTGCCAAGCTGTCGGTGCGCAACCTGAACTTCTACTACGGCGGCTTCCACGCGCTGAAGAACATCAACCTCGACATCCCCGAGAAGAAGGTCACCGCCTTCATCGGTCCGTCGGGCTGCGGCAAGTCGACGCTGCTGCGCACGCTGAATCGCATGTTCGAGCTCTATCCCGAGCAGCGGGCCGAAGGCGAGATCCTGCTGGACGGCGAGAACATCCTCGCGAGCAAGGACGACGTCTCGCTGATCCGCGCCAAGGTCGGCATGGTGTTCCAGAAGCCGACGCCGTTCCCGA
>CAMLKW010000230.1 GCA_946480605.1 uncultured Roseateles sp.
TTCAGGTTGCGGATCATCTCGCGCGCGACCAGCGGGTCGGCCGCAGCGCCTATGCATTCCATGTCGGGCTGGCGATTGATGATTTCGGTCAGGATGGATCGCACCAGCGCGGAGTCATCCACCACCACGACCTTGGTCTTGGCCATCGTTGGCCTCCTCAGAACAAATCGATGGAGCCGCCGCTGCTGGCGACGGGCTGCACCTTCTGGATCGCTGCCTTGTCCTGCTGGACCAAGGCATCCGTGTTGGTCGGGGCCAAGCGTTTCACCATCGCCTTGCCGCTGGCCGGCAGGAAGCAGACCTTGCGCGGGTAGACGTCCATCACGTCCTTGGACACGATGGGAATGCGCTCCAGCTTCAGGTAGTCGATGACGAAGTTGGTGTTGCGCTCGCCGACGTTGATCGAGTTCATGCCCGAGATGACCGCGCCGCCGCCAAAGATCTTGGCTTCCATGCGCGCCTTGCTGGCGCCACGCTTCATCATCTCGTTGATCAGCAGTTCCATCGCGAACGAGCCGTAGCGGCCCGAGTCGCCGCTGCCCTCGGGCAGCATGAAGTGGTTCATGCCGCCGACCTTGGCCACCCGATCCCACAGGCAGGCCGCAATGCACGAGCCCAGCGTGGTCATGACCAGCAAGTCCTCCTGGTCGACGAAATACTCGCCCGGCAGGATCTTCACGGCCGCGTTCTTGAAATGCGCGTCGTAGAAGAAGAACGAGGCCTCGCCCTGCTTGCGCGGCTGGGCTTTGAGTTGGTTGACCTTGGCGACCGCGACGGGGTTGCCGATGCCGATGGTCGCCGCGGAAGCGAATGGCGTGCTCATGCTCAGACCCGTTCGTAGATGGTTTTGCCGCGCAGCTTGAACAGGTCGCGGGACTCGGTGAAGTTCTCCGAGTGGCCCACGAACAGGAGGCCGCCCGGCCGCATGACGCGGTGAATGCGCTCCAGCACCTTGCGCTGCGTGGGGCCGTCGAAATAGATCATCACGTTGCGGCAGAACACCATGTGGAAAGGGTCACCCAGCTGCCACTGCGCGTCCATCAGGTTCAGCGGGCGGAAGTCCACCCAGCGCTGCAGCTCGGGCTTGACGCGGATCTTGCCGCTGTTGGCGCCGGTGCCGCGCATGAAAAAGGTCTTCAGCCGCGTCGCGTCCAGGCCCCGCGAATCGGCGTTGTAGACGCCGCGTTTGGCGGTGGCCAGCACATTGGTGTCGATGTCGCTGGCCACCAGTTGCACCGAAGCGCCGGCGCCCAGCGCCTCGCTGCAGGTCATCAGGATGGAGTAGGGCTCCTCACCGGTCGACGCCGCGCAGCACCAGATGCGCACCTGCTTGCCTACAAACGGCTTGAGGTCGTCCTTTAACGCGTGGAAATGGTGGTCCTCGCGGAAGAACGAGGTCAGGTTTGTCGTCAGGCAGTTGACGAACTCCTGCCACTCGGCCGCACCGCTGGGGCCCGTGCTGGCCTCCAGCCATTGCAGGTAGCTCGCGAAGCTCTTGTGTCCGGTCTCGCGCAGGCGGCGCGACAGCCGGCTGTAGACCATCGCATGCTTGCCGTCATGCAGGCTGATGCCGGCATGCTTGTAGATCAGCTCGCGGACGCGATCGAAGTCCGCCTTGCTGAAGCTGAACTCGTGGTCGAGCGATTCGGTGCCGGAGGCGAGTTCGGGTGCGGGCATGTCTCGTGAGTCAGATTTGTGGGTGCTCGCAGCAGTTCTGGCGTTGGCGCGCCGATTCTGCACCGCAGGGGCGTTGTACGGCTTGGGTCCGGTCCAGCATAGTGCAAACAGGCCGCAGGAACGTGCCTGTTTCACGACCTGGCCCCGGGGAGGCCGCTGCTAGACTGACTTGGGCCCAAAATCCGGCCCCCGCCGCATTGCACATCCCCTTGGAACCCCTCTTGCCCGCACCGCACCCGACTGAAGCCCGCGCGCTCGCGCTGGATCAGGCCCTGCAGCTGCTGCAGCAGGCCGGTGCGCTGCTCCCGGACGAGGCCCCGTACAGCACGCCTTGGCTGCAGGCCGTCATCGATGCGCTGTGCGACCTGTCCAGCAAGGACGCGCTGACCGGCCTGGTCAACCGCCGCAGCTTCGAGATGGCACTGGCCCGCGAGGTCGACCGCGTCGCACGCTCCGGTGAGGCGGCGCTGCTGCTGATGCTGGACATCGACCATTTCAAGGCCGTCAACGACACCCACGGCCATGGCGCCGGCGACCAGGTCATACGTGCCGTTGCTCAGGCGGTCGCGCAGACCGTGCGGCCCATGGACCTTGTTGCTCGCGTGGGCGGCGAGGAGTTCGCCATCATCCTGCCCAACTGCGCGCCGCATGTGGGCCTGGCCGTCGCCGAGCGCGTGCGCGAGCGCGTGTCCGAGCTGAGCATCGAGGTTTCGCCGGGCCAGATGCTGGGCGTCACGGTCAGCCTGGGTGGTGCATTCGCGCCCCAGTGGGTGCGTTCCTCGCCGCTGCTGTGGATGGAGCGCACCGACCGCCAGCTCTACCGCGCCAAGGCCGAGGGGCGCAACCGCGCCTGCCTGGAGCCGCAGATCGACTCCCTGGTCAGTGCCGAAGAAAAGGGTATGTTGTTCGCCACCCTGAATTCAGATTCGCAACAGGACTTGCCATGAGCACGACCCACGATCCTGCTGCTCCCCGCCCGGTGCGCGCCGGCGCCCGCACGCTGGCCGTCACGAGCGGCAAGGGTGGCGTCGGCAAGACCTTCGTCACCGCCAACCTCGCCGCGGCACTGGCCGCGCGCGGGCAGAAGGTGCTGGTGCTGGACGCCGACCTGGGCCTCGCCAACCTCGACGTGGTGCTGAACCTGCACCCCAAGCTGACGTTGCACGACGTCTTCACCGAGAAGGCCACGCTGGAGCAGGCCATCCTGCCCGCGCCGGGCGGCTTCAGCGTGCTGCTGGCCGGTTCGGGCATGGTGGAGTATTCGCGCCTGACGCCCGAGGTGCGCGACAAGCTGCTGCACATCATCGACCTGGTGAAGCCGCGCTTCGACTGGGTGCTGCTGGACACCGGTGCAGGCATTTCCGACGTGGTGCTGTATGCCATCTCGCTGGCCACCGACGTGCTGGTGGTGGCCACGCCAGAGCCCACGTCGCTGACCGATGCCTACGCCACCATCAAGGTGCTGGCCACGCAGCAGGAGCGCCGCCACGTGGGGCTGGTCGTCAACCAGGCCAACCGCGTGGGCGAGGGCAAGCTCATCTGCAGCCAACTGCAGCAAGTGCTGCAGCGCTTTGTGGGGGCGGCGCCGGGGCAGAACTTCCGGCTGGAGCTGCTGGCCGAGGTCAAGGCCGATGTGGCTGTCAAGCAGGCGGTGCTGAAGCGCCAACTGATGTTGGAGCATTACCCCGGCTGCGACGCCGCCCAGGCCATCAAGGCGCTCGCCTCCAAGCTCCTTGGCTGATTCCCCCACCACCGCTTTTGAATGGGTCGGCGGCGAGGCGCGCGTGCGCGAACTCGTCGATCGCTTCTACGACCTGATGGACCTGGAGCCGGCTTATGCGCGGCTGCGCGCGGCGCATGGCGACGCGCTGGACAGCGCCCGCGACAAGTTGTTCTGGTTCCTGTGCGGCTGGCTGGGCGGGCCGGACCACTACGTCAGCCGCTTCGGTCATCCGCGCCTTCGGGCGCGGCACCTGCCGTTCCGCATCGGCATCGCCGAGCGCGACGAATGGCTCGCGTGCATGGCGCAGGCCATGCAGGAAACCGGGGTGGACCCGGCCCTGCAGGCCCGGCTGGCCGAGTCCTTCGCGGGCACGGCCGACTGGATGCGCAACGTTTAGTCCAGCCTGAACGCGAAGTCCTGCTGGAAGCTCGCGTCGCCCTGGCACTGGTAGCCGGCCAGCGCGGCCTCCACCGAGCGCTGCAGCGAGCGCCGGGTCTTGCCGTCCAGTGCGCCTTGCGCCACGCGGAAATCGCTGCTGACCACGCGGCCGCCGCGCACGGCGGCCACCACCTGCAGCACCGCTTCTCCGCTCCAGTTGACGGCGGGCACCTCGGGCTTGGGCATGACGGAGCAGACGGCGCCCGGCGTGCTGATCAGCGGCTTGGCCACGCCGGGCGGCACCGCCGCCTCGACGGTTCGCACCGGGCCGGTGGGCTGCGGCGTCGAATGGGGCTGCAGGGGGACGGCCGCGATCAAGGCCGGCTCGGCGGGCGCCTCGACGAACTCGAGAGGCGCCGGCACTTCCATCCGCGGCGCGGCGAACCGAGGCTCGGACGCCGGCAGCGGCTCCAGGCGTGGCGGCGGCTCCTTGATGTCGGGCGGCAGCGGCTTCAGCGTGGTGATTTCCGGTGGCCGGGCCGGCGGTCGGATCAGCCCGGCGCTCAGCGCATAGATGCCTGCTAGATGCAGGGCAACGACCAGACCTATGCCCATGTAGCGGGCGGGCGCGGGGGATTGGCGGCTCAGGTTCATGGGCTCTCCTCGGTGGTGGCTGGGAAACCTTTCGCGCGCTGCGGCGGCTGATGCTGCCCAGGCTACTCCCGCCTAACGCGCAAGGTCAATGGCGTGGCGCCGCGTCGGTGGAATGCGACGCGCCAGCGCGCCGACAGGCGCTGTCAGGCTTGCGTCAGGGCGTGCCGTTGAGCAGCACGATGAGCGCGCCCGCTCCGCCGTCGCTGGCGCGGGCCTGCACGAAGGCCAGCACTTCCTGCTTCTGCACCAGCCAGCGGCGCACGCGGCCCTTCAGCACCGGCTCGCGGCCCGGCGAGCCATGGCCCTTGCCGTGCACCACGCGCACGCAGCGCAGGCCGCGGCGGGCGCTGTCGTGGATGAACAGGCCCAGCGCCTCGCGCGCGGCATCGCGGCGCAGGCCGTGCAGGTCCAGCTGTGCCTGCAGAGCCCAGTGACCGCGGCGCAGTTTGCGCACCACTTCGAGCGAGATGCCTTCGCGGCGGAAGCTCAGGGTCTCGTCGGTGTCCAGCAGCGTGTCGATGTCGATCTCGTCGGACAGCGCCTGCAGCAGCACGGCACGCTCGTCGGCCTCGCGTTGGCGCGGCTCCGGTGCCGGCTGCTCGCGGTCGTGGATGACGCGGTTCGTGCTGCGCAGCGGGCTGACGGGGCCGACCGTCAGCTCGAAGACGCGGCGCTCCTGTTCGGCCAGCCGCAGCGCCGCGGCGAGGCGCTCGCGTTCGATTTCGGCGGCCAATCGGGCCGCCGCCATTTCGCGGGCCAGTGGCTTCAGGTCGGCCAGGCTGCGGACGACCTTGGTCACAAAAGACCCCGCTCGGCGAACGACACCACCTCGCTCGCGCCTACGACGAGGTGGTCCACCACGCGCACGTCCACCAGTGCGAGCGCCTGGACGAGCTGACGCGTCAGCAACTCGTCCGCCTTGGACGGCTCGGGATGGCCGCTTGGATGGTTGTGCGCCAGGATGGCCGCGCCGGCGCCCAGCGCCAGCGCGCGCTTGACGACCTCGCGCGGGTGCACCGTCGTCGATGTCAGCGAGCCCTGGAACAGCGTCTCCATCGCGATGAGCTTGAGCTGTGCGTCGAGGAACAGCACGGCAAACACCTCGTGGCCCAGCCCGCCCAGTTGCAGCCGCAGGTAGGTCTTCACGGTGTCCGAGTCGGTCATGGCCGGTTTCTCGGCCAGTTGCTGATTCAGCGAGCGCCGCGCGATCTCCAGCACGGCGGCGATCTCGGCGCGCTTGGCCGGGCCAAGGCCCTTCACCTTGCCGAGGTCCTGCACGCTGGCCGCCAGCAGCCCCGCCCAGCCGCCGAAGCGATCCAGCAGCCCCTGGGCCAGCTGCAGCACCGGCATGCCTTTCATGCCGGTGCGCAGCAGCAGCGCCAGCAGCTCGGCGTCCGCCAAAGCTTGCGGGCCGCGGGCGAGCAGCTTCTCGCGCGGGCGGGCGTCGGGGGGCAGATGGGTCAGCGACATAAAATCGGCCGCAGTCTAGCCAAGCGTTTGCTTCCCCCTCGCATGAACCCCATCCAGGCCGGGTCCTTCCTGACTCTGCATTACCGGCTTTCGGGCCCGGACGGCGCCGACATCGTCAACACCTTTGACGACAAGCCCGCCACGCTGTCCATCGGCGCCGGGCAGCTGTCGCCCGCCATCGAGGCGCGCCTCATCGGCCTGCCCGAGGGCGCCCACGAGCGCTTCACGCTGGCGCCCGGCGAGGCCTTCGGTGAGCGCAACCCCGAGCTGCTGCAGCGCGTGAAGCTCAACCTGCTGCGCCAGCTCGGCGACCCGGACGAGACCTACCACGTCGGCGATGTCGTGCAGTTCCCCGGCCCGGACGGGCAGGGCGGCTATGCCGGCGTCGTGCGTGAACTGGGTGACGAGGCGCTGCTGTTCGACTTCAACCACCCGCTCGCTGGCCAGCCGGTCAGCTTCGAGGTGCAAGTGATCGGGGTGCTGTGATGAATGCCGTCGTGCACCCGCAGGAAGTGCTGCTGGCCGAGCCTCGTGGTTTCTGCGCCGGCGTGGACCGCGCCATCGAGATCGTCGAGAGGGCGCTGGTCAAGTTCGGCGCGCCCATCTATGTGCGCCATGAGATCGTGCACAACACCTACGTCGTCAACGACCTGAAGTCGCGTGGCGCCATCTTCATCGAGGACCTGGCCGAGGTGCCGGCCGGCGCGACGCTGGTGTTCAGCGCCCACGGCGTCAGCCAGGAGGTGCGCCGCGAGGCCACCGCGCGCGGCTTCCAGATCTTCGATGCGACCTGCCCGCTGGTGACCAAGGTGCATGTCGAGGTGGCCAAGCTGCACCGCGAGGGTTTCGAGTTCATCATGATCGGCCACAAGGGCCACCCCGAGGTCGAGGGCACGATGGGC
>CAMLKW010000231.1 GCA_946480605.1 uncultured Roseateles sp.
CCGCTGCTGGTGTGGCTGCTGGGCGCGGGGCTGCCGGACCAGGCCTTTGATGCGTCGGTGGCGATGACGCGCTTCATGTTCCCCTACATCACCTGCATGTCACTGGTAGCGCTGGCGGCCGGCATCCTGAACACCTGGAAGCGCTTCGTCGTGCCGGCGGCGACGCCCGTGCTGCTGAACCTCAGCGTCATCGTGGTGGGCTGGTCGCTGGTGGGGCCGCTGGAGCGCGCGGGCTATCCGGGCATCTACGCGATGGCTTTCGGCGTCATGCTGGGCGGCGTGCTGCAACTGCTGGTGCAATGGCCGGCGCTGCGCGCCGTGGGCGCGATGCCGCGCATGCGGCTGAGCTGGGGCGGCTTCAAAGCATCGCACGAGCACCCGGGCGTGGGGCGTGTGCTCGTGCAGATGGGGCCGGCCTTGCTGGGCGTGGGCGTGGCCCAGTTGTCGCTGATGATCAACACGCAGATCTCCAGCCACATCGCCGAGGGCGCCACCTCCTGGCTGAACTACGCCGACCGGCTCATGGAGTTCCCCATCGGGCTGCTGGGCGTGGCGCTGGCCGCGGTGTTGACGCCGCAGTTGGCGGCGGCGCAGGCATCGGGGCAGGGCGAGCGCTACAGCCGCCTGCTGGACTGGGGCCTGCGCATGGTGCTGCTGCTGGCGCTGCCCTGTGCCGTCGCGCTGCTGGTGTTCGCCGAGCCGCTGACGGCCGTGCTGTACCACCGCGGCAAGTTCCTCGCGTCAGACGTGGCCAACACGGCCCAATCCGTCATGGGCTGGGGTGTCGGCCTGCTGGGGCTGATCGCGGTCAAGGTGCTGGCGCCGGGCTTCTATGCCCGGCAGGACACGGGCACGCCGGCCAAGATCGCCATCGCCGTGCTGGTGCTGACCCAGCTGTTCAACGTCGCCTTCGTCCCGTGGATCGGCGTGGCGGGCCTGGCGCTGTCCATCGGTCTGGGCGCGCTGGTGAATGCCGGCTGGCTGCTGTGGGGCTTGAAGAGGCTGGGCAGCTACCGCCCCGAGCCAGGCTGGTGGGGCTTCGGCCTGCGCGTGGGCCTGGGCTGCCTCGCCATGGGCTTGCTGCAATGGCAGCTGGCGACGCGGCTGGACTGGATAGACCTTGGCGCCCACGAACTGCAGCGGGCCCTGGTGATGGCCGCCAGCCTGGGCGGCAGCGCGGTGGTCTATTTCGGTGTGCTGCTGCTGGCCGGCCTGAGGCCGCGGGCGCTGGGCCGCCCGCTCTGAGGCCTGCGATGCGTTACGCGCCGCTGACCCCCCTGGATTACTTCGCCAGCCTGGTGGCTGAGGACCGGAGTCTGAACCTGCTGGAGGCGGCCGTCAGCCTGGCCCAGGACGAGTACCCGACTCTGGACGTGCAGGCCGTGCTGGCCGACGTGGACGCCCTGGCGCGGCGGCTGCGCGGGCGCATCTCCCTGCAGATGGGGCCCGCCGAGCGCCTGCAGTTGCTGACCCGCTTCTTTCATGGCGAGCTGGGCTTTGCCGGCAACCTGAACAACTACTACGCGGCGGACAACAGCTACGTCCACCGCGTGCTGGAGCTGCGGCGCGGGATCCCCATCACGCTGGCCGTGCTGCTGCTGGAGCTGGGTGAACAAGCCGGGTTGCGCATGGCGGGCGTCGCCTTTCCGGGCCACTTCCTGGTCAAGTGCCGCGCGGGACTGAGCGACGTCATCCTGGACCCCTTCACCGGCGAGGCCTTGTCGCCCAGCCGGCTGGAGGAGCGGCTGGCCGTCTACCGCCAGGGCAGCGAGCTGCCGCGCGACCTGGAACTGCCGCTGGACTTCTTCCTGCAGGCCGCGACGCCGCGCCAGATCCTGGCCCGCATGCTGCGCAACCTGAGGGAGGTGCATCGTTCGGCGGCCGACGCGCGCCGGCTGCTGGCCGTGCAGCACCGGCTGGTGGTGCTGCTGCCCGGCGACGCCATCGAGCGCCGCGACCGCGGCCTGATGCTGGACGCTCTGGGCGACCCGGCGGCCGCCGAAGACCTGGCTTTCTACCTCGCAGAGCGCGGCAGCGCGCCCGATGCGCCGGAACTGCGCCGCCGCCTGGCCCACCTGCTCGAAGGCCGCTCGCGGCCGCTTCAGTGACAATCCGCGCCCTCGCGCCCACCCAAGATGATGAAGCTCAACAAGCCTCAACGCACCGCCCTGGCCTGGGGCGGCGTCGCGCTCGCCGGCATCCTGATGCTGTGGCTGCTGTCGCCTGTGCTCGCCCCCTTCATCGCCGCGCTTGTGTTGGCCTATGCGCTGTCGCCGGTCGTGCAGGCGCTGGTGAACCGACGCCTGCCGCGCGCGCTGGCGGTGCTGTTGGTGGAGCTGGTCTTCGTGCTGGCGCTGCTGGCCTTGCTGCTGCTGGTGCTGCCCATCCTCAGCAAGGAGCTGCCGGCGCTGCGCGAGCAGATTCCCGCGCTGGCGACGCTGGCCAATGACAAGCTGTCGCCCTGGTTGGCACAGCACGGCGTGCACCTGCAGCTGGATCCGACCAGCATCAAGGCCTTCGTGCTGAAGTATCTGGATGCCAACCTCGAAGAATGGCTGGCCACCGTGCTCAGCTCGGCGCGCATCGGTGGCAGCTTCCTGCTGGCCGTTGTGGGCAACGCGGTGCTGCTGCCGGTGGTGCTGTTCTACCTGCTGGACGACTGGCCTCACCTCGTGCAGCGCGTGCGCGGCCTGGTGCCGCCGTCGGCGCGCGAGTCGGTGGGCGGCTTCCTGGACGAATGCGATGCGACGTTGGGCCAGTACCTGCGCGGCCAGCTGCTGGTCATGGGCGCGCTGGCCATCTTCTACAGCGCCGGCCTGGCCATCGCCGGCTTCGAGCTGGCGCTGCCCATCGGCGTGTTCACCGGCCTCGCGGTCTTCATTCCTTACCTTGGCTTTGGTCTGGGCCTGGTGCTGGCGCTGCTGGCCGGACTGCTGCAGTTCGCGAGCTTCTATGGCCTGGCCGCGGTGGCCGTGGTGTTCGGCATCGGCCAGTTGCTGGAGAGCTTCGTGCTGACGCCGCGCTTCGTCGGCGAACGCATAGGCATGAGCCCGCTGATGGTCATCTTCGCGCTGCTGGCCTTCGGCCACCTGCTGGGCTTCGTGGGCGTGCTGATCGCGCTGCCGCTTTCGGCGGTGGCCGTCGTGGCGGTGCGCCGGGTGCACGAAGCCTATCTGGCGAGCTCCCTTTTTCGTTGATGCGGCAAATTCCCCTCTCGCTGCTGGCGCCACCGACGCACAGCTTCGACAACTTCCTGCCCGGCGCCAATGCCGAGGCGCTGGCCTATCTGCTGGGGCTGATGCCGGCCGACCCGCCCGTGCTGCTGTGGGGGCCGACCGGCTCCGGCAAGACCCATCTGTTGCAGGCGCTGGCCGAGCGCTGGCAGGAGGCCGGCCAGCGGGTCGCCTGGTACGACGCCGACACGCCGCTGCCCTGGGAGCTGCCCGCTCACGAGAGCCTGCTGCTGCTGGACGACTGTCAGCGCTTCGACGCCGGCCAGCAGCATGCCGCCTTCGCGCTGTTCGTCGCGTCTGCGGGGCAGGGCTACACCGTCGTCGCTACGGCCGACGCGCCCGCGGTGGACCTTCCCGTGCGCGAAGACCTGCGCACCCGCCTGGGCTGGGGCCCCAGCTTCCAGCTGACCCCGCTGCGGGAAGCCGAGATGCGCGCCGTGCTGCGCCGCGAGGCCGACCGTCGCGGCCTGCTGCTGGGTGACGAGGTGCTGGACTACCTGCTGACCCGCTTCGAGCGCAATCTCAAGGGCCTGATGGACCTGCTGGAGCGGCTGGACGAATTCGCCATGTCCACCAAGCGCGCACTGACGCTGCCGCTGTTGAAGACCATGCTGGCCGACGAAAAATAGACTCTGACCCCATTTTATGAATTTGACGCTGTTTGACCTCGATGGGACGCTGATCCCGGTGGATTCCGACCACTCCTTTGGCGCCTTCATGGTGGAGGTCGGTTGGGCCGACGGTGCCGCCTGGGGCGCGCGCAACGACGAGTTCTTCGCGCAGTACAACGCCGGAACGCTGGACCTGCCGGCCTATGTCGAGTTCGCCACCTCGGCCTGGCGCAGCCGACCGCTGGACGAGGCACTGGCGATGCGCGAGCGCTTCATGGCCCAGATCGGCAAGCCGGCGCTGAGGCCGCAGGCCCTGGCGCTTGTGGAGAAGCATCGTGCGGCCGGCGACCTGATCGCACTGGTCACGGCCACCAACGAGTTCGTCACCGCGCCGTTTGCCGAGGCCTTCGGCATAGCGCACCTGATCGCCGTGCAGCTGGAGCGCGACGCGCAGGGGGGCTACACCGGCGCCATCCGCGGCGTGCCCAGCTTCCGCGAAGGCAAGATCGCTCGCGTTGACGACTGGCTGCGAGGGCTGGGGGCACAATCGCGTGATTTCGAGCGCGTGACCTTCTACAGCGACTCGACCAACGACCTTCCCCTGCTCGAACGCGTCAGCCACCCGGTGGCGACCAATCCGAGTGCCTCGCTCGCCCAGATTGCTGCCGAGCGCGGCTGGCCCCAGCTCCAACTCTTCGCATGATCAAGAAGTTCATCGACAAGCTGTTCAGCAAGTCCGGCACCGCGGCTCCCAAGACCACGCCGCTGGGCAAGCGCGTCGAGGTCCCGGCCGACGTGCACGGCATCAACCCTGATTTGCTGGACGACCGCGCGGTCAAGGTCGTCAAGACGCTGACCGACGCCGGCTTCGAGGCCTACATCGTTGGCGGCGCCGTGCGCGACCTGCTGCTGGGCATGCGCCCCAAGGACTTCGACGTCGCCACCAACGCGACGCCCGAACAGGTCAAGGGCCTGTTCCGCCGCGCCTTCATCATCGGCCGGCGCTTCCGCATCGTCCACGTCGTCTACGGTCGAGGCCGTGAGCACGAGGTCATCGAGGTCTCGACCTTCCGCGCGCTGCCGACCGAGTCGGAGGCCGTGGCGGGCAACGAGAAGACGTCCAAGAGCGAACTGGAAGGCAAGCACCACGCCGTGGATGCCAGTGGTCGGGTGCTGCGCGACAACGTCTGGGGCCCGCAGATCGAGGATGCCGCGCGTCGCGACTTCACGGTCAACGCGATGTATTACGACCCGCAGCGCCGCCTGGTTGTGGACTATCACGGTGGCCTTGCCGACGCCAAGGCCAAGCTGCTGCGCATGATCGGCGACCCCGACACGCGCTACCGCGAAGACCCGGTTCGCATCGTCCGCGCCGTGCGCTTCGCGGCCAAGCTGGGCTTCGAGCTGGAGAAGAAGACGCTGGCGCCGGTCGCGGCCTGCATCCCGCTGCTGGCCAACGTGCCCGCCTCGCGCTTGTTCGACGAGATGATCAAGCTGCTGCAGACCGGCCACTCGCTGGCCAGCCTGGTGCAGTTGAAGAAGCTGGGCCTGGTGGGGCAGGGCGGCAAGGTGTTCGCTGTGCTGGACGCCATGCTGACCGACGCCGGTGACCTGCCTGATGGCGTGCGCGGCAAGTTCGTGCGCCAGGCTTTCGAGGACACCGACCGCCGCGTCAACGAAGGCCGCGGTGTCAGCCCCAGCTTCATGCTGGCCTGCATGCTGTGGCACGAAGTGCTGGACCGCTGGACCAAGATCCGCAATGGCGGCGAAGCCCCCGTGCCGGCGCTGGCCCAGGCCATCGACGCGGTGTTCGATGCCCGCATCGGCGACATCTCCGGCCGCGGCAAGCTGGCGGGCGACATGCGCGAGATCTGGATGATGCAGACCCGCTTCGAGCGCCGCAGCGGCTCGGGCGTGTTCAGCCTCGTCGAGCAGCCGCGTTACCGCGCCGGCTTCGACTTCCTTCGCTTGCGCGCCGACGCCGGCGAGATCGACCCCGCGTTGGCCGACTGGTGGGAAGACTTTGCGCTGGGTAGCGACGATGACCGCCAGGCCCTGCTGGCCGATGTGCGGGCCAGCCAGCAAAAGACGCCGCGCGTCGTCCGCGCACCGCGCCCCGTGACACCGGCACCATCCACCGACGAAGCCGAGGCCGACGTCGAATCCGCGCCCGCCAAGAAGCGCCGTCGCCGTCGTCGCAAGCCCTCTGGCGGCGGCGAGTCCGTAGCGCCAGCGCCCGCCGCCGAGTGAGCGAGCGCGCCTACGTCGGCCTGGGTGCCAATCTGGGCGCCGATCTGCTCGCCACGCTGGGCCGTGCCGCCGCCGCTTTGGCCGCGCTGCCCCGCACGCGGGTCGCAGCGCTGTCCAGCGCCTGGCGCAGCGCTCCCGTCGATGCCGGCGGTCCGGACTTCCTGAATGCCGTCGTGGCGCTGGACACGGAGCTGGCGCCGCTGGCGTTGCTGGACGCCCTGCAGGCCGTCGAAACAGCGCACGGCCGCGAGCGTTCCTACCGCAACGCACCGCGCACGCTGGACCTGGACCTGCTGATGCATGGCGACGCGCGGCTGGACACGCCGCGCCTGGTGCTGCCGCACCCCCGCCTTCACGAGCGCGCTTTCGTGCTGAGGCCGCTGCTGGAGATCGCACCCGAGCTGCTCCACCTGGCCACGCCTGGCGACTGGCAGTCACAGCGCATCGAGCGCCAGGGCCCCATTCCCTTCTGAACCGGAGCTTCGATGATGTTCTCCACTCTCGCCGGCTGGCAGACCGTGGGCCTGTTGCTGCTGTCCAACGTCTTCATGACCTTTGCCTGGTACGGCCACCTGAAGGGCCTGGCAACCAAACCCTGGTGGATCGCGGCGCTGATCAGCTGGGGCATCGCGCTGTTCGAGTACCTGCTGCAGG
>CAMLKW010000232.1 GCA_946480605.1 uncultured Roseateles sp.
TCGGGCACCTCGCCGTTGACGATGCGCTGCGCCAGGCCCTCGACGATGGCCGTCTTGCCGACGCCCGGCTCGCCAATCAGCACCGGGTTGTTCTTGCTGCGGCGCTGCAGCACCTGGATGGCGCGGCGGATCTCTTCGTCCCGGCCGATGACCGGGTCCAGCTTGCCCAGGCGGGCGCGCTCTGTCAGGTCCAGCGTGTACTTCTTCAGCGCCTCGCGCTGGCCTTCGGCCTCGGCGTTGTCGACCTTCTGGCCGCCGCGCACGGCTTCGATGGCGGCTTCCAGCGCCTTGCGCGTGAGGCCATGGCCACGCACGACGCCGGCCAGGTCGGTCTTGGCGTCGGCCAGCGCCAGCAGGAACATCTCGCTGGCGATGAACTGGTCACCGCGCTTGCCGGCCTCCTTCTCGGCCGCCTGCAGCAGGCTGACGAGGTCACGCCCGGCCTGCACCGTCTGGCCGGCGCCGCTGACCTGCGGCAGGCCGGCCTGCAGCCCCTCCAGCGCGGCCTTCAGCCCATTGACGTTGATGCCGGCGCGCTGCAGCAGCGCACGGGGGCCGTCGTCCTGGGCCAGCATGGCGGCCAGCACATGGGCGGGCTCGATGTAGGGGTTCTCACGGGCGATGGCCAGGCTCTGGGCCTCGCCCAGGGCTTCCTGGAAACGGGTGGTGAACTTGTCGGCACGCATGGATTGATCCTCCGGTTGCGTTGCCAAGTGGGCGCCTATCGACGCTTTTCAAGTTGCGTCAGATCAAGGCCTGCACGAGTTTCATGCCCAGCCAGGCCGCCAGCAGCGAGCCGGCCACATGGGCCAGCGTATGTGCCAGCGCCATGCCAAGCTCGCCATGCTCCAGCAGCGCCAGCGATTCGCCGGAAAACGCCGAGAACGTCGTCAGCCCGCCCAGGAAGCCGGTCACCAGCAGCAGCTTCAGCACCTCGTTGGGCTGGCGGCCCAGCCACTCCAGCGCCATGCCGATCAGCAGACCGCCCACCAGGTTGACCAGCAAGGTGCCCAACGGAAAACCGCTCCAGCGGGTGTTGAACAGCAGGCCGACCTGCCAACGCGTCAGTGCGCCCAGCGCCGCGCCCACCGAAACCGCCAGGGCATTCAAGACGCGTTGCTCCCCGCAATGCCCCAGCGCGCCAGCGCCTGGTCGTCGGCCACGCGGGCATCCACCCACTGGGCGCCGTCCGCCGTGTGCTCCTTCTTCCAGAACGGGGCCTGTGTCTTCAGGTAGTCCATCAGGAACTCGCAGGCCTGGAAGGACTGGCCACGGTGCGCGCTGCTGACCAGCACCGCCACGATCTGGTCACCCGCCTGCAGTTCGCCCACGCGATGGATGACCTTGGCGCCCCGGATGTCAAAGCGGGCGAAGGCCTCGTCCACCATAGCCTCTATGGCCGCCTCGGTCATGCCCGGGTAGTGCTCCAGCTCCATGCGGCTGACGGCCGCACCGCTGCCGAACTCCCGGACCGTGCCGACGAAGGCCGCCACGGCGCCCACGCCCCCATCCCCGGCCCTGAGCCGGGCGGCCTCGGCGCTCAGGTCAAAGTCCTGCGTCTGGATGCACACTCTGGTCATGCACGGATTCTCGCCTCGGCGCGCGGTGAGATTCACCTGTTTGGGTTACGTGGCGCCGTTCCGGCGCCTCATACTGTGCGTCATTTCTTTCGCAAGACTGCAGGCAGGACCCAAGACATGGCTCTGATGGATTTCATCAAGAAACAGTTCATCGACGTCATCCAGTGGACGGAAGACGGCGATGGCACGCTGTCGTGGCGCTTTCCCATGGCCGGCATGGAAATCCAGAACGGCGGCCAGCTCGTCGTGCGCGAATCCCAGGTGGCCGTGTTCGTCAATGAGGGCCAGGTGGCCGACGTCTTCGGCCCCGGCACGCACAAGCTGACGACGCAGACGCTGCCGGTGCTGACCTATCTGAAGAACTGGGACAAGCTGTTCGAGTCCCCCTTCAAGAGCGACGTCTACTTCTTCAGCACGCGCCAGCAGATCGACCAGCGCTGGGGCACCAGCCAGCCGGTGGCCATCCGCGACAAGGACTTCGGCGCCGTGCGCCTGCGCGCCTTCGGCAACTACGCCTACCGCATCGCCGATCCCAAGGTCTTCCACAGCCAGATCTCGGGCACGCGCGAGCGCTACACGGTGGCCGACCTGGAAGGCCAGCTGCGCGGCCTGATGCTGCAACACATCAGCGACGCCGTGGCCGGCAGCGGCACGCCCTTCCTGGACCTGGCCGCCAACCAGGTTGAGTTCGCCGCCGCGCTGAAGGAAGCCACCGCACCGTCGTTCGCGTCGCTGGGTCTGGAGCTGATCTCGGTGACGATGCAGAACGTGTCACTGCCCGAGGAACTGCAGAAGATCCTGGACCAGCGCATCGGCATGGGCATCATCGGCCAGAACATGGGCCAGTTCATGCAGTACCAGGCCGCGCAAGCCTTGCCCGAGATGGCCAAGGGTGCGGCCAACGGCGGCAGCGGCATTGCCGGCGAGGCCATCGGCCTGGGCGCCGGCGTGGCGCTGGGCCAGACGCTGGCGCAGACGCTGGGCCAGGGCCTGGCCGGCGTGGGTGCCGCGGCGCCCGCCCCGGCCGCCAGCAAGCCCGACGACATCGTCGCGCTGCTGGAAAAGCTCGGCGACCTCAAGGCCAAGGGCATCCTGACCGACGAGGAATTCGCCGCGAAGAAGGCTGACCTGCTGAAGAAACTTGGCTGATCAGGCGCCAGCCGCCCAGCGGCGGTGGCGTGCCTCGTGCCCCAACTGCGGGGCACCCGTTGAATTCGCCAGTGCGGCATCGTCAACGGCCGTCTGCGGCTTCTGCCGCAGCACGCTGCTGCGCGACGGCGACGTGCTGGAGCGCATCGGCCAGAGCGCCGAGATCTTTGAAGACTATTCACCGCTGCAGCTGGGCGCCACCGGGCGCTTTGCGGGCAGCGGCTTTGCCGTCGTGGGCCGCGTGCAGCGCGGCTCGGAGCTGGGCAACTGGAACGAATGGCATCTGCTGTTCGACGCAGGCGACACCCCTCGCGTGGCCTGGCTCAGCGAGGACAACGGCCAGTTCGTCCTCAGCCTCGAAGCCCCGCTGACCGAAGCGCCGCCGGCCGATCCTCAGGTCGGCCTGCCGCTGACGCTGGGCGGCCAGCGCTGGCAGGTCGCCGCCGTCGTCGAGGCCGCCGTGCGCGCCGCCGAGGGCGAGCTGCCGCGCGTGCCGCGCACGGGCCGCGTCGTCGAGCTGCGCAACGAGCGCGACGAGGTCGGTTCGCTGGAGTACCGCGAGGACGGCCCGCCGGTCTGGTCCATAGGCCGGGGCGTGCAACTGGCCGACCTGGCGCTGCAAGGCCTGCGCAGCACGGCCGAGGGCGAATCCGTCGCCGAGGCCAAGTTCAAGGGCCGCAGCATTGCCTGCCCCAGTTGCGGCTCGCCGCTGGAACCCAAGCTGTCGCAGACCAAGAGCATGGTCTGCGCGCAATGCCATGCCGTCGTCGATCTGCCCGAGGGCGACGCCAAGGCGCTGGGCTTCACCGCGCAATCGCCCGAGAACCCGCCGCTGATCCCGCTGGGCCGCACCGGCACGCTGGCCATCGAAGGCGAGAAGGCGCAGGCCTGGCAGGTCGTGGGCTACCAGGAGCGTTGCGACATCCCGGAGGACGCCGAGGACGAACAGAGCTTCTGGCGCGAGTACCTGCTGTTCAACCGCCTGGCCGGCTTCGCCTTCCTCGTCGACACGCAGGAGGGCTGGAGCCTCGTTCGCACGCTGACCGGCGCGCCGAGCACGCAGCACGGCAGCGCCACCTGGCAGAGCCGCGCCTACGCCGAGCGCTGGACCTACCAGGCCAAGACCACCTATGTGCTGGGCGAGTTCTACTGGCCCGTGCGGCTGGACGATCGCGTGCGCGTGACCGACTACGCCAGCCGCGACGGCCAGTACCTGCTCAGCCGCGAACAGCAGGGCCCGGAGGTCACCTGGAGCGCCGGGCGCACGCTGCCGGCCGCCGACGTGCAGAAGGCCTTTGGCCTCAGCGCGCCGGCCGCCACCTTCACGCGCGACGCCTCCGCCTTCAAGAACAGCGGCGGCAAGCTGCTGGTCTACATCGTCGTGGGTCTGTTCCTGATGGTCATCCTGGGCACGCTGATTCGCGCCTGCTCCAGCGACGACTGCCAGCAGTACAAGAACAGCTTCGGCGAGAACAGCAACGAATACCGCCAATGCCGCACGCGTTCCAGCGGCAGCGGCGTCTACATCCCCAGTGGCGGCAGCTACGGCGGCTACAGCAGCGGTGGCGGCAGCCACAAATAAGACGACCCCCAAGGAGTTCGCACCATGACCCTCGACTGGCTCAAGCCCGAAGTCATCCTCGGCACGACGATGTATGCCGTCATCGGCGTCGTCATCTTCTGGGTGTGCTTCATCATCGTGGACAAGATCACCCCCTACAAGCTGTGGGAGGAACTGGTCGAGCACAAGAACCTGGCACTGGCCATCGTGGTCGGGGCCATGTGCATCTCCATCGGCAACATCGTCGCTGCGGCGATCCATGGCTGAACTGGACTTCGCCACGCTGACCGGCAACGCCCACGAAGACTGGACGCTGTTCGCGATCCGCTTCCACGACAGGCCCGGCGCGGGCGACCTGCGCCAGCAGTTGCTGCAGGCGCACCTGGAATGGGTGGCGGCACAGGGCGACGCGCTGCGCGTGGCCGGGTCGCTGCGCGAGTCGCCCGAAGCCACGCCGGTGGGCGCGCTGTGGGTGGTGCGTGCGCCAGACAAGGCCGCCGTCGAGGCGCTGATCGCCACCGACCCGTTCACCACCGGCGGCCTGCGCGCCGGCTGGGACATTTTCTACTGGAGCAAGGCGCTGCCCTTACCCACTTCGTTCTAGCCGACACTCGCGGTCCGCTGAACGACTGCAAAGGCAAGCCATGAGCTTCTCCTTCCGCGGCCTCACCCAGGCCCTGCTCCTGACCGTCGCCCTCCCCGTGTTTGCGGCCGACGCGCCGCCTGACGTGGCCGTCTTCGTCGCCAGGCTCGACGTCAAGGCCGGCACGATCACCGAGGCCCGCAACATCACGCCGGGCAAGGGCAGCCACTTCCAGCCGGCCTTCACGCCGGACGGCAACGCGGTGGTTTACGCGGCGACCCGCGGCGATACCAACAACATCTACCGCCACGACCTGCTCAGCGGCAAGACCGCCGCCGTCACCGACACCACGGAGAAGCTCTACTCGCCCACGCCGCTGGCCGACGGCAGCGGCTTCTCGGCCATCCGCGTCATCACCGCCGACCCGGCCTACGGCATCGAGATGAACGAGCCGTCGCTGTGGCGCTTCGGCTGGGACGGCAAGCCCGTCGCGCCGGTCGTGCCCACCAAGCGCATCGGCTACCACGCTTGGATCAACCCGGACCTGATCGCGGCCTTCGTCGTCGACGACGTGCCGCAGCGCAACGACCACAAGGCCGTGCTCATCTCCCGCACGACCGGCCAGCAGACGCTGCTGACCACCAAGCCTGGCCGGTCGCTGGGCCGCACGGCGGACGGCAAGCGCGCGCTCTTCGTCGACCAGACCGACGCCAACCGCTGGGTCATTGCCGCCCAGGGCCCCGGCGACGCCAAGCCGCAGGTGTTGATCGAAACCCCGCCGCTGCCTGAAGGCGACAAGCCGGCCAACCGCCCGCAGTACTTCGTCAGCCTGCCCGACGGTTCTTTCATCATGGCACGCGGCCACCTGTTCCTGCGCTGGGACGGCAAAGCCGGCAGCGGCTTCCAGCCCCTGGCCGATCTGCCCGAGCTGGGCGGCGCGGTACGCAACATCGCGGCGAGCGCGGACGGCACAAAGCTGGCGTTCTCGGTGACGCTGAACCCGCCCAAGCCTTGAAAGCTGCATGACGGACGCCACCACCGCTTCTCCCTCCCGGGTCTCGGCCGCCGAAGCGCTGCTGCTCGTCAGTGTCTTCTTCATCGCGGCCTGCGGCTTGGTCTATGAGCTGGCCGCCGGTGCGCTGGCCAGCTACCTGCTGGGCGACTCGGTGCTGCAGTTCTCCACCGTCATCGGCGTCTACCTGTTCGCGATGGGGCTGGGCTCCTGGCTGTCGCGCTTCGTCGAGCGGCAACTGGTGGGCGTGTTCCTGCAGGTGGAACTGCTGGTGGGAGTCATCGGCGGGCTGATGCCGGCCGCGCTGTTTGCCGTGCACAGCCTGCTGCCGCCCGGCGCGGCCACGCCGTTCCGCGTGCTGCTGTACGGACTGGTGCTGCTGGTGGGCACGCTGGTGGGGCTGGAGATTCCGCTGGTCATGCGCATCCTGAAGCGCCACTTCAGCGCGCGCTACGGGCTCAAGGACCTGGTCTCGCAGGTGCTGACCTTCGACTACCTCGGCGCGCTGCTGGTCGCGCTGGCCTTCCCGCTGGTGCTGGTGCCGCACCTGGGCCTGGTGCGCACGGGCGTCGTGTTCGGGCTGATCAACGTGGCGGTCGCGATCTGGGCGCTGTGGCTGTTTCGCGCCGAGGTACGGGCCAAAGGAGCCATGGTCGCCGCCTGCGCGCTGTCCACCGGGCTGCTGATGGCCGCACTGCTGGGCGCCGACCGGCTGACCACCTGGGCCGAAGACCGCTTCTACGGCGAGGACATCCTCTTCAAGCAGAGCAGCGCTTACCAGCGCATCGTCGTC
>CAMLKW010000233.1 GCA_946480605.1 uncultured Roseateles sp.
AAGGGCAGCGCCGACGGCAGGTTGTCGAAGATCACCGGCACCTGGCCGGCCACCGTGTCGTTCAGCGCCGGGCCCGCGCCGCGGTAGGGGATGTGCAGCACGAACACGCCGGCCAGCGTCTTGTACAGCTCCATCTGCAGGTGGCCGATGCCGCCGGTGCCGGAGCTGGCGTAGCTGTGCTTGCCGGGGTTCTTCTTCAACTCGGCGACGAAACTCTTGTAGTCCTTGGCCGGGAAGCTCGGGTGCACCGCGATGACATTGGGCGTCGCCGCGATGTTGATGACCGGCGTGAAGTCGGTCAGCGGGTTGTAGGCGATCTTCTTGTTGATGGCCGGATTGGCCGCCGTGGTGGACACGGTGGCCACGCCCAGCGTGTAGCCGTCGGCGGCCGCGCGGGCAATCTCGTTGGCGCCCACCGTGCCGCCGCCGCCGGCCTTGTTCTCGACCACCATGGTCTGACCCAGGATGGCGTTCATGCGCTCGGAAACGATGCGGGCGATGATGTCCGTCGTGCCCCCGGGCGCGAACGGCACGATCAGGCGCACGGGCTTGTTCGGGTAGGCCTGGGCGAAGGCCAGCGGGCTGATACCGGTCAGTGCAGCGGCTTGGAGGACGGTGCGGCGTTGCATGAGGACAGTCTCCTGTTGTGGGTGTGGGTGGGGTGATGCTAGCCCGGCTGACCCAGCATGCCGGCGCGCAGCCGCTGGTCTCTGTTCTTGTCGCCGAGAAAGACCTTCAGGAAGGCCGTGAAGAAGTCCTGCCCCTCGACGGGCTGGCCGCGCAGCTTGCCGTTCACGGTCAGCACCGTGCCGCCCTGGGCGGGCAGGTAGTCGATGATGAGCGTGTCGCCCTTCTTCACGCGCCCCACCTCCGCGATGGTCGCGTTGAACTGCCGCACGCGCTCGGCCACCGCCGCCAGTTCGGCATCGCTGCTGTTGCGACGCACGCCCTTGTCGATGGCCTTCACGAACTCTTGCGTGGAAACGTCCTTCACCATCGGGATGACGATGCGCAGCTCGACGCGCTTGGGGCCAGTTTGCGCATAGATGGCCTCTGGCGTGCTGGCCTTCTGCGGCAGGTAGAGCGCGGCCAGATAGGCGGAGTACTTCAAGACGAACACCTTGGCGCCGACGCCGTTGAGCTGCAGCGTGCTGCCGCCCAGCTGCAGCGTGTCGGCGAAATCCTGGCCTTCGTAGCGCAACGCCTGAGCCGGCAACGCGGCAGTGGCGGCAGCCATGGCCAGGACATCACGACGGCGAAACAGGGTCATTCAATACTCCGGAACGGAACGGGTCGCACGATAACGCGCCAGCCGCTGGCGGCGCGGACAAGGCCCATTCGATGTGCTCGGCCACCAGCGCGTCGGCGTCACGCCCCGCCCGCTGCAGCGCGGCACGCAGGTCTGCGTCGTCGCGGCGGCGCAGCGCGTTGCCGGCGGCGACGGCCAGGTTGCGCCGCCAGCGCGCGAAGCCGATGCGGCGTATCGCCGACCCCTCGGTGCGGCGCAGGAACTCGGCCTCGTCCCAGGTCAGCAGCTCGGCGATCGGCGCACCCGCCATGCCGGGGCGCACGTCAAAGTCCGCCAGCACGGCCGGCTGCGCGAACTTGTTCCACGGACAGGCCAGCTGGCAGTCGTCGCAGCCGTAGACGCGGTTGCCCAGCAGCGGGCGCAGCTCCAGCGGGATGGGCCCGTCGTGTTCGATGGTCAGATAGGAGATGCACCGCCGCGCATCGACGCGGTAGGGCGCCGTGATCGCAGCCGTGGGGCAGACATCGATGCAGGCCCGGCACTCACCGCAATGGCCCGTCACCGGCGCCGTCGTCGGCAGCGCGAGGTCGATGAAGATCTCGCCGAGGAAGAACATCGACCCGGCCTCGCGGTGCAGCGTCAGCGTGTGCTTGCCGCGCCAGCCCAGGCCCGAGCGCGCGGCCAGCTCCACCTCCAGCACCGGTGCCGAGTCGGTGAACACGCGAAAGCCCAGCGGCCCCACGTCCGCCTGCAAGCGCTCGGCCAGCTTCTGCAGCCGCTGGCGCAACACCTTGTGATAGTCCCGGCCGCGGGCGTAGATGGAAATCTGCGCCTGCTCCGGCTTGTCCAGGCCGGTCCACTCGACGGCCTGCCAGCCAGGCTCGGTGGCCTGCGGCAGATAGTCCATGCGCGCCGTGATGACGCGCAGCGTGCCCGGCACCAGCTCCGCCGGCCGTGCCCGCTTGAGGCCGTGCGCCGCCATGTAGTGCATGCGGCCGTGGTGCCCGGCATCCAGCCAGGCCTGCAGCCCGGGCTCGGCGCTGCTGAGGTCCACATCGGCCACCGCGATCTGTGAGAATCCCAGCTCACGCGCCCAGCTGCGCAAACGCGCCAACAGCGCGGCGGTATCGACAGTGGACGGGACCTCTTGCATTTGTCTGCGATTCTAGAAACCGAGTTCCTGTGGACCGACGAGTCCGCAGCCCAGGCCTCCGCGCAACGGCTCGCGGCGGCCCTGCTCCCCTCCCCCGACGCACTCATCGAACTGCATGGCCCGCTGGGCGCCGGCAAGACGACGTTCACGCGCCTGCTGCTGCGCGCGCTGGGCGTGGAGGGGCGCATCAAGAGCCCCAGCTACGCCGTCATGGAGAGCTACGAGCTGCCCGTGGGCGGCATGGCCAGTCACTTCGATTTCTACCGCTTCGGCGACCCGCGCGAGTGGGAGGACGCCGGCTTTCGCGACGTGTTCGCCGCGCCCGGCCTGAAGCTGTGCGAGTGGCCCGAGAAGGCCGCGGGCCAGCTACCGCCGGCCGACCTGCAGCTGTTCATCGAGCTCTTGCCTGACAACGGCCGCCGCGTGCGTGCCGTGGGCCGCCAGGTGCTGGTGGAGGCTTTGACGTGAAGCGCCGCGACGCCCTCGGCGCCCTCGCGCTGCTGCTGCAGGCCCCGCTGACGCTGGCGGCGGGCGGCCAGGCCAGCATCGTGGCCGTGCGCGTCTGGCCCGCGGCCGACTACACGCGCGTGACCATCGAGTCCGACCGGCCGCTGGCCGCCAAGCACTTCCTCGTCGACTCGCCACCCCGGCTGGTCATCGATGTCGAGGGCCTGCAGCTGAGCCCGGGGCTGAAGGAGCTGATCGGCAAGGTCAGGGCCGACGACCCCTACATCGCCGGCGTGCGCGTGGGCCAGAACACGCCCACCGTCGTGCGCCTCGTGCTGGACCTGAAGCAGCCCGCCGCCCCGCAGGTGTTCACGCTGGCGCCGGTGGCGGCCTACAAGCACCGGCTGGTGCTGGACCTGCATCCCAGCGTGGAGGCCGACCCGCTGGTGGCGCTGGCCCAGGAGCACAACAAGCCGCCCACCGCCGCGCGCCGGGCCGAGTCTGCAGCCAGCGCCGTCAACGATGCGCTGGAGGAGCTGATCCAGAAGATCGAGCGCCCGCCCGAGCCCTCGGCGCCGCCGCCCGCCGCCCCCCCCGTGGCCGCGGCGCCCAAGCCCGCCCCCGAACCCAAGCCTGCGACGGCGGCGATGGACCGCCTCATCGTCATCGCGCTGGACCCCGGCCACGGCGGCGAAGACCCCGGCGCCGTCGGCCCCACGGGCCTGAAGGAGAAGGACGTCGTGCTGGCGGTGGGTCTGAAGCTGCGCGACCGACTCCAGACCAACCCCAACATCCGCGTGCTGATGACGCGCGACAAGGACTTCTTCGTGCCGCTGCAGGACCGCGTGCGCAAGGCGCGGCGCGTGCAGGCCGACCTGTTCGTGTCCATCCACGCCGACGCCTTCATCAACCGCCAGGCGCGCGGCGCCTCGGTGTTCGCGCTCAGCGACGGCGCCGCCACCAGCGCCGCCGCGCGCTGGATGGCCAACAAGGAGAACGCGGCCGACATGGTGGGTGGCGTCAACGTCGGTGCGGCCACCAAGGATGCCAACGTGCTGCGCGCCCTGCTGGACATGAGCACCACCGCCCAGATCAAGGACAGCTTGAAGCTGGGCAAGGAGGTGCTGGGCCAGATCGGCAAGGTGGGCCGGCTGCACAAGCCGCGCGTGGAACAGGCCGGCTTCGCGGTGCTGAAGGCGCCCGACATCCCCAGCATCCTGGTCGAGACGGCCTTCATCTCCAACCCCGAGGAGGAGAAGAAGCTGCGCGACCCGGACTACCAGGACGAACTGGTGGATGCGCTGGCGGCCGGCATCGCGAGGTACTTTGCCAGGAACCCGCCGATGGCGAGAAAGCGCAGCACGACGCTTTAGGGCCTGCGCCCGGTCACGAGCGTGAAGGTCTGCATGTAGTGAAAGTCGGGCCGACGCAGCGCGAAGGCCGGACTGTCGGGATCGCACAGCTGCTCCAGCACGCGGAAGTCCTGCTCGGACAGCCAGGGCCTGAGCCGCTCGCCAAAGGTCGAGCGGAACTGCGCCTCCAGCACGTACTCGTGCGCCGCCGCGTCCAGCGGCGAGATGCGCTCGATGACGAAGGTGCGGACCTGCACCTCGGCGAGCCCGGCCTGCCGCAGCAGCCCGACGTTGGCCCGCACCGCCGCGAGCCGCTGCTCGTCCAGGCCGTAGCGATCGCGGTAGTAGGCCCGGACGGCGTCCACGACCGCCCGCTCCAGCCGCGAATCCCA
Source organism: uncultured Roseateles sp. (assembly GCA_946480605.1). The sequence continues at coordinate 4,594 of CAMLKW010000233.1, forward strand.
GGCGAACAGCATCTCCGGCAGGAAGCCGCTCTGCCCCACCGCCAGCCGTCCGCCCGGGCGCAGCCAGCCCGCGAGGCGGCGCACGGCGCCCAGCGGATCGGCGAAATGGTTGACCGTGTTGGTTGACCAGATCGCATCCAGACCGGCGGCCGGCATGTCCAGCTCCATGAGGTCAGCGGCGTGCAGCTCCACCGCCGCGGGCGCCTGGCGCCGCGCGGCCTCCAGGTGCGGCTCCGACAGGTCCGCGCCGATGACCCGGCCCGCCGGCCCCACCGCCTGCGCCAGCCAGGCCAGCGCCTCGCCGCTGCCGCAGCCCGCGTCCAGCACCTGCATGCCGGGCTGCAGTGCCAGCGTGTCCAGCGCCGCGCGCAGCTCCGGCTCCGCGAAGCGCATGAACAGGCCCAGCTTGCGCGAGTAGTCGCGCTGCGCCGTGTCACCCAACAAACCCGCCATCACAAGCCTCCCTGTCCCGGTCGCTTCCTCGCATCAGGCGAGCACCATGCCAGTCCGTAGGGCAGCGTCGCTGGCCCGAACAGGAAGTGCAGCACACGCCGGCGCCCCAGGGCCTCGGTGGCCTTGGACGACGCGTGCAGCACCAGCGGCCGCATCAGCAGCGCGTCGCCTGCGCGGGCATCGGCGGCGACCTCGCCGGCCTGCTCGCGCCAGCGGCGGGCGTCGGCCTCGTCCAGCACGCCCGCACGGTGCGAGCCCGGCACGAAGCGCAGGCCACCGTCGACCTCGGTCGCGTCGTCCAGGTGCAGCCGCAGCGCCACCAGTTGCGCCAGCAGCTCGGCCGGCGCCAGCACGAAATGCTGGCCGCCCTTGACGGACCAGGCCGTCAGCGCCGGGTGCTCCACGCGCGCCGCGACCGGGATGGCCAGGTCCTGGTGCGGCGAGACCAGCCAGTTCCGCTCGGTCGACTTCTCGAACAGCGTGCATTGCACCGCCACCGCGTCGGGCGGCAGGTAGGGGCGCAGCACCGGCAACGCCAGCAGCTCGCGCGCCAGCGCCTGGCACCAGGGCTGCTGCAGCAGCTCGCGCTGGCCCGCGGTGCCGGCAGGCAGTTCGCCGAGCCGGGCGCTCAGCCGTTCGCACTGCGCCGGGGCCAGCAGGCCCGGCAGCAGCAAGTAGCCTTCAGGGAGGGCATCGTCGTTCAGAGCCGGCATGACCGGCTTTCTATCACCGAGTCAGCAACATTTCCCGACGCGCGCGCTGTAGCGCGCCGCCTGCCTCTCCCTGAAGAACTCTTCATACGTCATCGGCTCGCGGTCCGGGTGCGTGGCGCGGTGGTGGGCCAGGTAGCTGCCGTAGTCCGGCACGCCCACCATCAGGCGCAGACTCTGCGTCAGATACCGGCCCGCCTGGGCCAGATCGCGGCGCAGCTCACGCATGCTGGCCCGCCGGCAGCAGCACGAAGGCCGTCTCCTGCGCCGTGACCTTGGCCGTGCGGCGCGCGGCCACGATGGTCTTGACGCTGTAGATCAGCACGCTGATGACCACGCCCATGAACAGCGCGCACAGCGCGGCGTCCAGGCGGTCGTTGAAGACCACACGCTCCATCGCCTCCAGCGACTTGGCCGGCGCCAGCACCTCGCCGCGGGCGATGGCGCCGGCGTACTTGTCGGCATGGGCCAGGAAGCCCAGCTTGGGGTCGCTGGAGAAGATCTTCAGCCAGCCGGCCGTCATCGTGCAGACCAGCAGCCAGGCCGCCGGCAGCGCGGTGACCCAGGCGTAGCGGTCCTTCTTCATCTTGAAGAGCACGACGGTGCCGAGCATCAGCGGACCGAGCGCCTTCACCGCCTCGCCCCACACGGGATCGCCGGCCACCAGCTTGCGCACGTCGGCGCGCGCCTGCAGTTCGGGGTAGCCCCACATGTGATAGACGGTGTTGAGCGCCCCGAGCTCGGAGGACCACACGCCGACCGGCTTCGAGTACTTCGTCCGCGCGGAGAGCCCCTTGCCGAAGATCGACATCCACTCACCGACCTTGCCGGGATAGAGCTTGTAGTAACGCAGCTCGTAGACGCCGTTGCCCGAGGCCGGCGTGAACGGC
>CAMLKW010000234.1 GCA_946480605.1 uncultured Roseateles sp.
TCTCGATGCTCGACGTGGCCATCGCCCCGCTGCTGTGGCGCCTGGACTACTACGGCATCGACATGTCCAAGAACGCGTTGCCGCTGCTGAAGTACGCCGAGCGCATCTTCAGCCGCCCGGCCTATATCGAGGCGCTGACGCCCTCGGAAAAGGTCATGCGCCGCTGATGGACCAGACCCCCGCTTCCGGTGCGGGTTCCGGCCAGAGCAATGGCACGTCCACCCGCCCCTACCTGATCCGCGCGCTGCACGACTGGTGCACGGACAACGGTTTCACGCCTTACATCGCGGTGCATGTCGACCGCTCGGTGCAGGTGCCGATGGAGTACGTGTCCAACAACGAGATCGTGCTGAACATCGGTTTCGATGCGACCAGCGGTCTGGACCTCGGCAACGAGCACATCCAGTTCAAGGCCCGCTTTGGTGGCGTCGCGCGGGAGATCATCGTGCCGGTGGACCACGTGGTCGCGATCTATGCACGCGAGAACGGTCAGGGCATGGCCTTCCCGGCGCCGGAGCCCCTGGCCGAAGGCGCTGTTGCCGCGCCGCCGGCGCCCGTGGCACCCGAGCAGCGCCGCAGCGGCCTGCGACTGGCCAGCGAGACGGGTGACGACGAGGGCGACGACACGCCACCGTCGCCCGACACCCCGGGTGGTGGGCCGCGGCCTACCCTCAAGCGGGTGAAGTGACGGTCTAGAATCCGGTTTCTGTTTTTGCCGGCTTAGCTCAGTTGGTAGAGCAACCGCCTTGTAAGCGGTAGGTCATCAGTTCGAATCCGATAGCCGGCACCAATAACGAAACCCATGCCTTCGCGGGCGTGGGTTTCTTCATTTCTGGGCCAGCTTGATGCGGATGCGACCGGGCAGGCCGGCCTGGGCCAGCAAGGCCTCCAGCCGTGGCAGCAGGTGGCGCAGCTTGGCCGCGACGGCGGCGTTGGCGACCAGCAGGCTCCAGCCGTCCTCGTCCAAAGGGCCGGGCTGGAGGTTGGGCAGCAGGTTGCCCGGCAGCGCCGGCGCAATGAGGCGCAGCCGGCGCCGCGACGCCTCCAGCCGTTCTCCCAGCCGGATCAGGCTCTCGTGCGTGCTCAGGGCCTGCGCGACCGGCATGGGATCGGGCACGCTGGCGCGCAGTCTTTGGGGCGCGAGATAGCGGGGTGGGGGCATGGTGGCAGTGTAGTCAGGCGTCCGGCCTGCGGCAGGGCCGCTGCTAAACTGCATCGCTTTTGCGCGGCCCAGGCAAGCCCTGCTTGCATTGCGCTCTCGCGCCCCCAGTTTCGCGCCTTCCGCCGACCCGGGTCGGCCCCGCCGCCCCTCGCCCAGAGCCCCCATCCAGCATGTTGCCCAAGCTTCTCACGTCGATTTTCGGTAGCCGCAACGAGCGCCTGCTCAAGCAGTACCGCCGCACCGTGGCGCAGATCAATGCGCTGGAGCCGAAGTACGAGGCGCTGAGCGACGACGAGCTGCGTGCGCAGACCGAGTCCTTCAAGCAGCGCATCGCTGCCGGCGAAACCGTAGACGACATCCTGCCCGAGGCCTTCGCCGTCTGCCGCGAAGGCAGCAAGCGCGCGCTGAAGATGCGCCATTTCGATGTGCAGCTGATCGGCGGCATGGTGCTGAACGCCGGCAAGGTGGCCGAAATGCGCACCGGCGAAGGCAAGACGCTGATGGCGACGCTGCCGGTCTACCTGAACGCGCTGACGGGCAAGGGCGTCCACGTCGTCACGGTGAACGACTACCTCGCGCGCCGCGACGCCGAGTGGATGGCCAAGCTGTACAACTTCCTGGGCCTGTCGGTGGGCATCAACCTGCCGCAGATGCCGCGCGAGCAGAAGCAGGCCGCCTACGCGGCCGACGTCACCTACGGCACGAACAACGAGTACGGCTTCGACTACCTGCGCGACAACATGGTCTACGAGACGGCCGACCGCGTGCAGCGCGGCCTGGCCTATGCCATCGTCGACGAGGTGGACTCCATCCTCATCGACGAGGCGCGCACGCCGCTGATCATCTCGGGCCAGGCCGACGACCACACCGACGTCTATCTGAAGATCAACAGCATCGTCCCCGGCCTGAAGAAGCAGATCGGCGAGCTGGACCCGCGCACGGGCGAGGGCGTCGTCGAGCCGGGCGACTTCACGGTGGACGAGAAGAGCCACCAGATCCACCTGACCGAGGACGGCCACGAGAACGCCGAGCGGCTGCTGACGCAGGCCGGCCTGATCGCCGAGGGCGCCAGCCTGTACGACGCGGCCAACATCACGCTGATGCATCACCTGAATGCAGCGCTGCGGGCCCACCACGTCTATCACAAGGACCAGAGCTACGTCGTGCAGAACGGCGAGGTCATCATCGTCGACGAGTTCACCGGCCGCCTGATGAGTGGCCGCCGTTGGAGCGACGGCCTGCACCAGGCCGTCGAGGCCAAGGAAGGCGTGCAGATCCAGGCCGAGAACCAGACGCTGGCCTCGATCACCTTCCAGAACTACTTCCGCATGTACGGCAAGCTGGCCGGCATGACCGGCACGGCCGACACCGAGGCCTACGAGTTCCAGGAGATCTACGGCCTGGAGACGGTCGTCATCCCGCCGAACCGCCCGACCATCCGCAAGGACGAGCTGGACCTGGTCTACAAGACCGACAAGGAAAAGTACAACGCCGTCATCGAGGACATCCGCGCCTGCCACACGCGTGGCCAGCCGGTGCTGGTGGGCACGACGTCCATCGAGAACTCGGAGCTGATCTCCAAGCTGCTGAACCAGGCCAAGCTGCCGCACAACGTGCTGAACGCCAAGCAGCACGAGAAGGAAGCGCAGATCGTCGCCCAGGCCGGCCGTCCGGGCGTCATCACCATCGCGACCAACATGGCCGGTCGCGGCACCGACATCGTGCTGGGCGGCAACGTCGAGAAGCAGATCCAGTTCATCGAGGCCGACGAGTCCATCGCCGAGGCCGACAAGGCCGCGCGCATCCAGCAGCTCAAGGACGAGTGGCAGGGCCTGCACGACAAGGTCAAGGCCGAGGGCGGCCTGCGCATCATCGCGACCGAGCGCCACGAGAGCCGCCGCATCGACAACCAGTTGCGCGGCCGCGCCGGCCGCCAGGGCGACCCGGGCTCCTCGCGCTTCTACCTGTCGCTGGACGACCAGCTGATGCGCATCTTCGCCGGCGAGCGCGTGCGCGCCATCATGGACCGGCTGAAGATGCCCGAAGGTGAGGCCATCGAGGCCGGCATCGTCACGCGCAGCATCGAAGGCGCGCAGCGCAAGGTCGAGGCGCGCAACTTCGACATCCGCAAGCAGTTGCTGGAGTACGACGACGTGTCGAACGACCAGCGCAAGGTCATCTACCAGCAGCGCAACGACATCCTCGAAGCCGAGCAGCTGGTGGCGCAGATCGCGTCTCTGCGCGCGTCCACGCTGACCGATGTGGTCCGCACCTACGTGCCGGCCGAAAGCGTCGAGGAGCAGTGGGACCTGCCCGGCCTGGAGCAGGTGCTGAAGGACGAGTGGCAGCTCGACATCGCGTTGTCGGAGCTGGTCAAGAAGAGCGACTCCATCACCGACGAGGACGTGCTGGAGCTGGTCATCAAGTCTGGCGACGAGCTGTTCCAGACCAAGCTGGACCGCGTCGGCATCGAGCAGTTCAACCCCTTCATGCGCATGGTGCTGCTGCAGAGCATCGACCAGCGCTGGCGCGAGCACCTGGCCGCGCTGGACTACCTGCGCCAGGGCATCCACCTGCGCGGCTATGCCCAGAAGAACCCGAAGCAGGAGTACAAACGCGAAGCCTTCGAGCTGTTCTCGCAGCTGCTGGACGTCGTGAAGATGGAAGTCACCCGCACGCTGATGAACGTGCGCATCCAGTCGCAGGAAGAGGCCAGCCAGGCCGCCGAGGCGATGGAACGCCGCGCCGAATCCGTCGCCAACGTGACCTACCAGCATCCCAACGAGGACGGCTCGGTGTCCCAGGAGGTCGACCCCGCCACGCTGCTGGAGCAGTACGGCCACATCGGTCGCAACGACCCCTGCCCCTGTGGCAGCGGCAAGAAGTTCAAGCTCTGCCACGGCAAGCTGGCCTGATCCTTCAGACCTGAATCCCTCACGGGCCGGCCTTGCCGGCCCGTTTCCATTGCAGCGGCGGCAGGGAGCGCCCCACCCAAGTGGGGGGAAAAGCGTGCGTTTGAGCACAGAGAGACCCCTGGGCCACACGCATGGGGGGTGCCTGCGTCGGCCGCACCCCCCTAGAGTGCATCCCAAGCCACCCGTCAAGGGTTTCCCCGATAGAAGTATCAGAAAGTCCAGAATGAAAGCCCTGGTTGTTGCAGCCCTCCTGAGCATGGCATCCGCTGCCTTCGCCGGCACGGTGACCGTCACCCGCGCCGACTACATGGACGACACCGGTGACGGCACGCCGTTCTCCGAGACCGGGCTGCCGCTGTTCACGCTGGACGCCACGACCTGGGTGTCGGGCTCGCTGGGCACCATCGCTGCGGCCGGCGTCAAGCCTTCGATCGACATTGGCAGCGTCTCGCTGCACAACCTGACGACCGGCGAGAGCTTCAGCTGGGCTGAATGGCTGGGCGTCGACTGGAGCGTCACCCGCGTGGGTTTCGAAGACTGGGGCTTCGCCCCCCGCCAACTGAGCGCCGGCGTCTGGACGCTGGACGTGGCGGGTGTCGCCTACGGCGACAAGGACGACCAGGGCTTCCGTGCCAGCCTTGAGCTTCCCGAGCCGGACGCCGGACTGCTGGCCGCCGTGGCGATCGTCGGCGCCCTGTGGGCCACCCGTCGCCGCAAGGCCTGAGACCAACGCTTGCCCAGTAGGAACAACCAATGATTTCCCAAGTTTCCAAGTTTGCGGCGGCGCTGGTGGTGCTCGCTGGAAGCCCGCTCGCGATGTCCGCGACCCAACAGATCGATGTGGCCTGGAACGGCAACAGCGCACTGTTCGGCGAGCGCATGAAGGCTTTTGCTGACGGCGCCCAGACCTATGGTGGCTCCAGGGGTGGCCTGGCCCACGAACTGAGCTACAAGCAGGTCGTGGCGGGTGTCGCCGTGGACAGCTTCGAGGCCTTTTGCATCGAGCCGACGCAGTCCAACTCCAAGCTGACCACGACCTACGAAAAGTCCGCGTTCGGCGGCACCCAGGGCAACCTGCTGGCCGCGCTGTACACGACCTCCTACAAGACCGGGGCCGGCGCCACCTGGGACGCGACGGCTCAGGCGGCCTTTCAGACAGCCATCTGGGAGCTGACCCAGGAAAAGCCCGTCAGTGGCGTGACGACGTATGGCATCACCTCGGGCAACTTCACCGTGACCGGTGCCTCCGGTGTGACGGCGCTGGCGTCGACTTTCCTGACCAATGCGCTCAGCTTCACCGGCACCAGCACCTACTCGGTCTACAAGCTGACCAACGGGGACTATCAAGATCTGCTCGTGGCCACTGCCATCGCCCCCGTACCCGAGCCCGAGACCTACGCGCTGTTCCTGGCCGGCCTGGGTGTCGTGGGTCTGGTCGCGCGCCGCCGCCTGCCGCGCTGATCGCCGCACGGCTTCTTGCAAAGGCTCCTTCGGGAGCCTTTTTCGCTTCTTAGAATTCGCCCGCTTTCCTGACTCCCACCGAGCGCGCCATGCCCGTCAATCTCTCCGCCCCCGATCCCGCCACCCTGTTGCCCGTGCCGGGCGTGCGCCTTGGCGTGACCATGGCCGGCGTGCGCAAGGCCAACCGGCGCGACCTGACCGTCATCGCGCTGGACGAGGGCGCCGCCGTGGCCGGCGTGTTCACGACCAACCGCTTCTGCGCCGCGCCGGTGCAGGTGTGCCGCGAGCACCTGGCCGGCGGCAGCGCCATCCGGGCGCTGGTCATCAACACCGGCAACGCCAACGCCGGCACCGGTGCCGACGGTCTGGCCCGTGCGCGCCAGACCTGCGAGGCGCTGGCCGGCCTGATCGGTTGCCAGCCGCAGCAGGTGCTGCCGTTCTCCACCGGCGTCATCATGGAGACGCTGCCGGTGGACCGCATCACCGCCGGCCTGCCCGGCGCGCTGGCTGCCTTGAAGGCCGACAACTGGGGCGAGGCCGCCGCCGGCATCATGACCACGGACACGCTGCCCAAGGCCGCCTCGCGCCGCATCACGCTCGGCGGCGTGCCGGTCACGCTGTCGGGTGTCTCCAAGGGCGCCGGCATGATCCGGCCCAACATGGCGACCATGCTGGGCTTCGTCGCGACCGACGCCAACATCGCGCCCGCCCTGCTGCAACCGCTGGTGAAGGAAGCCGCCGACGCGTCCTTCAACCGCATCACCATCGACGGCGACACGTCCACCAACGACTGCTTCCTGCTGATCGCCAGCCGCCAGGCGCAGCACGCCGAGATCACGTCGCTGGACAGTGCCGACGCGAAGACGCTGCGCGACGCGCTGGTCTCGCTGAGCCAGGAACTGGCCCAGGCCATCGTGCGCGACGGCGAGGGCGCGACCAAGTTCATCACCATCACCATCGAGGGTGGCCGCGACGAGGCCGAGTGCAAGCTGGCGGCCTACGCCATCGCCCACTCGCCGCTGGTCAAGACCGCGTTCTTCGCCAGCGACCCCAACCTGGGCCGCATCCTGGCCGCCGT
>CAMLKW010000235.1 GCA_946480605.1 uncultured Roseateles sp.
GGGTGCCGCGCTTGTCGACCACCTTGTCCACCACCGACACCGGCGGCTCGGCCAGGATGGACAGGCTGGGCGTGACGATCTCGAACTTGCTCGGTCCCAGTTCCTTGACGGCCAGGAAGGCCTCGTTCTCCCACGCGATCAGCACGTCGCCGATGCCGCGCTCCACAAACGTCGTCGTCGAGCCGCGCGCGCCGGAGTCCAGCACCTTCACGTTGGAGAAGATCTTCTTGACGAAGTCCTGCGCCGTGGCCGGCGTGCCGCCGTTCTTCAGGTTGTAGCCCCAGGCGGCCAGGTAGTTCCAGCGCGCGCCGCCGCTGGTCTTGGGGTTGGGCGTGATGACCTCGATGCCGGGCTTGACCAGGTCGTTCCAGTCCTTGATGCCCTTGGGGTTGCCCTTGCGCACCAGGAACACGATGGTGGACGTGTAGGGCGACGCGTTCTGCGGCAGGCGCTTCTGCCAGTCCAGCGGCAGCAGCTTGTGGTCGGCCACGGCGTCGATGTCGTAGGCCAGCGCCAGCGTCACGACGTCGGCCTCCAGGCCGTCGATGACCGAGCGGGCCTGCTTGCCCGAACCGCCGTGCGAGGCCTTGATGGTGATGGTTTCGCCGGTCTTGGCCTTCCAGTGGGCGGCGAAGGCCTTGTTGAAGTCTTGATACAGCTCGCGCGTGGGGTCGTAGGACACGTTCAGCAGCGTGGTCTGGGCGAAGGCTGCACCGGCAGCCAGGGCGAGGGAGAGGGTGGTGATGAGGCGGCGCATGGAAGTCAAGTTAGGGGAGGAGCGCTCACTCTAGGGAGCGGTCGGTGTGGAGGCAAAGAAGAAGAACGTGCTTGCTCATGCGGCCTTGGCCCAGGCCAGCGCCGGGGTCTCGGCGTCCGGCGCGGGCTCGTGGCGGGCGGCATCGACGACCTCGCGCTTCAGCGGCGAGGCGAAGGTCTGGATGAACTCATAGACATAGTCGCGCAGGTAGGCGCTGCGGCGAACGGCGAGACGGGTCATGTTGTCCTCGAACAGATGGCGCGCATCGAGGGCACGCAGGTGGCGGTCGCGCTCCTCGTCGAAGGCGATGGCCGCGACGATGCCCACGCCCAGGCCCAGCTCGACATAGGTCTTGATGACGTCGGCGTCCATGGCGCTGAGCACGATGTGCGGCTGCAGTTGGACCGCGGCGAAGGCCGCGTCGATGTGCGAGCGGCCGGTGTAGCCGGGCTCGTAGGTGACGATGGGGAACTGCGCCAGCCGGGCCAGCGTCAGCGGCCCTTCCAGCAGCGGGTGGCCCGGTGGCACGACGACCGAGTGCGTCCAGCGGTAGCAGGGCAGCGCGATCAGCTCGGGGTACTCGGCCAGCGCCTCGGTGGCAATGCCCACGTCGGCTTCGCCGTCCAGCAGCAGCCGCGCGATCTGCTGTGGCGAGCCCTGCTGCAGATGCAGGCTGACGTCAGGGTGGTGGGCGCGGAAGTCGCGCACCGCCGGCGGCAGCGCGTAGCGCGCCTGGCTGTGCGTGGCGGCGATGCGCAGCCGGCCGCTGCCGGCCTGGGCGAAATCGTCGGCCGCACGCTTCAGGTTCTCGGCCTCCTGCAGCAGGCGCTCGATGACGGGCAGCACCTGCTCGCCCGGCTCGGTCAGGCCCGTCAGCCGCTTGCCGACACGCACGAACAGCTCGATGCCCAGTTCCTCTTCAAGCTCGCGGATCTGCCGGCTGACGCCGGGCTGCGAGGTGTGCAGCGCCTGCGCCACCTCGGTCAGGTTGAAGCCGCGGCGCTGGGCCTCGCGGACGGAACGTAGCTGCTGGAAATTCATGCGGCGCATTCTGGGAAGCGCGCGCGCCTCTGTCGTCGAACGAATCGCGATATCGATATTCGATTCCTGAAGCTTGGGCCCACTAAAGTCGGCCGCTCCACATAAGGAGTGCAGCGATGACGAATCCGAGAGAGATCCCGGCCGAAGCCTGGCCGCTGTTCGACCGCTACGTGCACGGCGACCTGAGCCGGCGCGGCTTCCTGGACCAGGCGGCGCGCTTTGCCGGCGGCCCGGCCGGCGCCGCGGCGCTGCTGGCCACGTTGAGCCCCAATTTCGCCGCGGCTCAGCAGGTCAGGCCGGACGACGCTCGCCTGGTCTCGCGACGCCAGTCATTCCCGTCGCCGGACGGCAACGGCGAGGTGAAGGGCTATCTCGTGAAGCCCGCCAGCGCGATGGGCAAGCTGTCCACGGTGCTGGTGGTGCACGAGAACCGCGGCCTGAACCCGCACATCGAGGACATCGCCCGCCGTGTCGCGCTGGCCGGCTACGTGGCCTACGCGCCCGATGCGCTGGCGCCGCTGGGCGGCTATCCCGGCAGCGAGGACAAGGCGCGCGAGCTGTTCGGCAAGCTGGACCCCGCCAAGGCACGCGCCGACATCGTGGCCGGTGCGCGCGGGCTGCTGACGCTGGCCGACGCCAATGGCAAGCTGGGTGTCGTTGGCTTCTGCTGGGGCGGCGCGCTGTCCAACCATGTCGCCACCCAGGTGCCCGAACTGGCCGTGGCCGTGCCGTTCTACGGCGGCGCACCGGCCGCCGAGGACGTGCCGCGCATCAAGGCCAGGCTGCTGATCCACTACGCGGCCAACGACGAGCGCGTCAACGCCAGCTGGCCGCCTTACGAGGCCGCGCTGAAGGCGGCGGGCGTGCGCTACGAGGCCTTCACCTACGCCGGCACGCAGCACGGCTTCAACAACGACACGACGCCGCGCTTCGATGCGGCCGCCGCGCAGCTGGCGTGGGAGCGCACGCTGGCGGTGTTCAAGGCGACGCTGGGCTGAGACCTGCTTCGCTTGCGTTCAGCAAAGCGAGACCAGGCCCTAGATGGCGAAGGCCCACTCGCGGAACTCCGCGTGGCGTGGACGCTGCTCGGCGGCGTGCCGTGCGCGGGCTGCCTCGACCCAGCTCCTGGCCATCGGCAGCGGGCCGAAGCCGGCCTCGGCATTGATGTGGCCCACGGCACCCAGGTTGCTGTAGCTGGCGCCCCAGCGATGGGCCCAGCGGGCGGCGCTGGCGGCGCTCATCCAGGGATCGTTGCTGCTGGCCAGCAGGCGCGAGCGGCGCGGCAGGCGTTGATGGGGCAGGGCCTCGGCGACGCCGAACTTGTCGGGATCGGCCGGTGCGACGAGCAGGGCCTCGCGGATGGGCGAGCCGGGGTGGTCGGCCAGATGGCGGGCCAGTGCCAGGCAACCGAAGCTGTGGGCCACGGCCAGCCATTCGCCCTTTTTGTCCGATGTCTCGGCCACTTCCAGCGTGCGCTGGATGCGTTCGGCCCAGCGCTCCAGATCGGGCTTGCCGGGGTCGCGCTGCGTGACGCGGCGGGCGTCGCGGTACTGGCCCTGCAGCCAGGTCTGCCAGTGAGCCGGGCCGCTGTCATGCAGGCCCGGGACGATGAGGACGCGCGGCGGCTGGTAGCTCATGGCGGGGTGGCTCAGAGCGTGGCGATGGAGACTTCGGTCGACTTGACCAGCGCGACGACCTCGCGGCCCACCTCCAGGCCCAGGTCCTTGACCGAGCGGGTCGTGATGACCGAGGTGACGATGTCGCCGCTGCGCGTGACGACATCGACCTCGGAGACGACCGGGCCTTCGATGATTTCCTTGACGGTGCCGCGGAACTGGTTGCGGACGTTGATGGCGGTGATGCTCATGGGTGCTCCTGAATGAGGAGGCCAGTGTGCTCAGCGCCACCTGCGCGGGGAAGGAATCAAAGCGCAGCAGGGCATGCGCAGGGCGAGTAAGGCGACGCGCTCCGGTGGACCCGGGGTTCATTCCAGCGCGCGGCGCCCGAGGGCTGCAAGCAAGCGACGGGGCCGCAGCCCCGGCTTCTCGTCAGACCTTCATCTCCCACCGCAGCTGCCACTGCGTGTAGCTGGGGCCGCCGCTGCGGCTGGTGACGATCTGCGTGTCCGTCGTGCTGACGCTGCCGGTGTAGTAGTCCAGCGGCGTCAGGTTGCTGGCCGACAGGCGCAGCGACTGCTCGGGCGAGATGTTCCACGTCGCAAACGCGTCGGAGACCAGCTTGCGGTTGGTCGTGATCTCGGTCAGCGCGGTCTGCTGGATGGTGGACGACGGCGTCCAGTTCAGCGACGCGCCCAGCGACACGGGCAGCGAGCGCAGCCGGTAGTCGAAGCCCAGGTTGGCGGTCGCCTTGGGCTGGCCCTCGATGCGGTTGTTGGGGCCGGGCAGGCCGTCCACCTTGGACGTGAAGAAGCTCAGGTTGCTGCGCACGTTGATGGGCAGCGCGTCGTCGAAGTACTCGTCCAGCCGGAACTTGGCCTCCAGCTCCAGACCCATCGTGCTGGCCTTGCCCAGGTTGCGCGGCCGGGCGACCCAGCGCGGCGTGGCGCTCCAGGACACGGTCTCCAGCGCCGTCACGTTGCGCATCAGGTTGCTGATGCGGCGCGCGAAGAAGTTGGCGCTGAGCAGGCCGCCCTTGGTCATGTACTTCTCGTAGCCGATCTCGATGCCGGTGGCCAGCTCGGGCTTCAGCTCGGGGTTGCCGGCGCGGTCGGGGGACGTGATGTCGTGCGGCAGGTTGCTGTTGATGCTGGGCCGCGCGATCAGGTCGTTCAGGTTGGGGCTGCGGTAGCTGCGCGTCAGGCTCATACGGATGGCCTCCCGGCCGCCCGGGTCCAGCTTGTAGCGGGCGTGCGCCAGCGGCGTGAACACGCTGGATGTGTTGCTGACCGCGTAGTTGGCGGCGCTGCTCTCGGTCCTGATGCCTTCCCAGCGCAGGCCGGCATAGAAATCCCACTGCTTGCCGACGTTCCACTCGTCCTGCGCATAGGCGGCGAAGCGCGTCGTCGACGCGTCCATGTCGTCGCCGAAGTCGCCCAGGCCCTGCTGCGGCGCGCCGTTGACCAGCGTCGTGCGGCTGGCGTGGCGGGTGCTGCCTTCGCCCTCGGCGCCGAAAACCAGGTTGTGGTCGTTCTCCAGGCTGCGCGAGAACTTGCCCACCAGGTTCCAGTTGCGGTCACGGCTGTCGGTGCTGTCCTCCTGCAGACGGCTGGCCACGCCCTTCAGCGTCTCCTGCCGCAGGCTGTGGCTCTCGCCACGCGCGCCGCCCACGCCGCCGCGCAGTTCAATGCGCGTGTCGGTGTCGGGGCGCAGCATCCACTGCGCGTTCAGTCGGCCCATCGTGAACCGGTTGTCGCCGGTGGTCTGCGCGCGGTCGAAGTCGCCCGGCAGCGGCGTGGCCGGCGTGGGCGTCGTCGTGCGGGTGATGTCGGAGCGGCTGTCCGACTTGTTGGTCACGATGAAGGGCTGGAGGGTCAGGCTGTCCTGGCCGCCCAGCTTGATCTGCACGCGGCCGTTCAGGTTCAGGCCCTGGCGCGTGTCCTCGTTGCGACCTCGCGTGACCTGCAGCGACTGCTCGCCGGTGGCGCGATTGAGCCGGATGACGTCGCTGATGACGTCGTCCATGCGCTCGCCGCGCATCGCGTTGAGGCTGAAGTTGTAGGTGTTGCCGTCGCCGAAGCTGTCGTTGCGGCTCCAGCTGATGTTGGGGTTGAGCTTGCCGCGCTCCACGCCGACGCCGGCGCGGAACTCGTTGAGCTTCTTCTTCATCGGCTCTCGAAGCACCACGTTGATGGTGCCGGCGATGGCGCGCGTGCCGTACTCGGCCGTGGGCGCGCGCAGCACCTCGATGCGCTCGACCTGCTCGGGCGGCAACTGGTCCAGCGAGAAGCCGGGCGGCATGCGTTCGCCGTCGACCAGGATCTGCGTGAAGCCGCCGCCCATGCCGCGCATGCGCACGTCGCCGCCGCGCCCCGGGCGGCCGCCGGTGGTCACGCCGGGCAGGCGCTTGAGCACCTCGCCGACGGTGGAGTCGCCGAACTTCTCGATTTCCTCGCGCGTGATGACGATCTTGCTGGCTGTCGAAGCCTTGCGAATGGAATCGTCGCTGGCGGTGCCGCTGACCTCCACGCGCTGCAGTTGCTCGCTGGGCTTGGCGTCAGGCGCTGCCGGCCGGGCCGTGCGTGTGGGGGCGGAAGCGGCGGTTGCAGGCGCGACGGGGGCGTTCTGGGCGAAGGTGGCAGGCAGGCCACAGGCCAGCAGCGCGGCGGCCGCAGTCTTGCGGAGGAGGGGAGAAGGCATGTCGTCAGCTTGCCATCGGGGCCATGCCGCGATGTGGCTCGACTGTTAAGAAAGAATTCTCGTCCCATGGGCAGGGCTAGACTTCCGGCCCGTCCCGCCGTGAACTCCTGCCTCCCATGATCGCCATTTCCGAAGCCGCTCTGCGGCCCTTGCTGCAAGCTGTCGTCGACCCCGGTTGCGGCCGTACCCTGGGCGACTCCAAGGCCCTGAAATCGCTGCGCATCGAAGGCGCCGATGTCGTCGTTGAGGTGGAACTCGGCTATCCGGCCGCCAGCCAGCACGGCGCGCTGCGTGCGGCGGTGCTCGCCGCGGCCCGCTCGCTGCCCGGCGTGGGCAACGTCAGCGTGTCCGTCAACACCCACGTCGTGGCCCATGCGGTGCAGCGCGGCGTGCAGCTGCTGTCCGGGGTGAAGAACATCATTGCGGTCGCCTCCGGCAAGGGCGGCGTGGGCAAGAGCACCACGGCCGCCAACCTGGCGCTGG
>CAMLKW010000236.1 GCA_946480605.1 uncultured Roseateles sp.
GCTGATCGGCTTCCACGAGCGCAAGAGCCGCTACGTGGCCGACATGCAGGTCTGCAGGGTCGTGCCGCAGGTGGTCAGCGACCTGCTGATGCCGCTGCGCGAGCTGATCTCCGGCATGGCCGAGCGCGACCGCCTGCCGCAGATCGAGCTGGCCATGGGCGACGACGTCATCGCGCTGGTGCTGCGCCACCTGAACCCGTTGCCGGACGGTGACATCGCGCTGCTGCGCGAGTTCGCGGCCAAGCACGGTGTGCAGTGGTGGCTGCAGCCCAAGGGGCCGGACACGGTCAAGCTGCTCGACGAGGGCGGAGCGCAACTGGCCTACAGCCTGCCGGAGTTCGGCATCCGCATGCCGTTCAAGCCGACCGACTTCACGCAGGTCAACCCGCACATCAACGCGACCCTGGTGGGCCGCGCGCTGCGACTGCTGGCCGTGCGGCCGGACGAGCGCGTCATCGACTGGTTCTGCGGCCTGGGTAACTTCACGCTGCCGCTGGCGACGCAGGCACGCGAGGTGCTGGGCATCGAGGGTAGCGAGACGCTGGTGCAGCGCTCGTTCGAGAACGCCACGGCCAACGGCCTGGCGCACAAGACCCGCTTCGTCGCGCGCAACCTGTTCGACATGACGCCCGAGCTGCTGGCGGCCGATGGCTACGCGCACCGGTGGCTCATCGACCCGCCGCGCGAAGGCGCTTTCGCGCTGGCCAAGGCGGTGGCCGACATTGCGCAGGACCCGGCGCTGGCGCCAGGCTGGGCGGCTCCCAAGCGCATCGTCTACGTGTCATGCAACCCGGCGACGCTCGCGCGTGACGCCGGCCTGCTGGTCAACGTGGCCGGCTACCGCTGTACGGCGGCGAGCGCGGTGAACATGTTCCCGCACACAGCGCACGTCGAGAGCATCGCGGTGTTCGAGCGCTGATGCGACCGGCCTTCTTCGCGTAACTCCGGAGCCGCAGCGGCGGCCGGCTGGACAAAATAAACATAAACAATGTTGTTTAGTTGTTTGTCCAATCCTTCACCCGGAGACAAGAAGGCCATGTTCAACCGATTCAAGTTCGCACGCCTGCTGGCGCTCGCATCGCTAGCGCTGGGCGTCGCCTCAGTGACGCAGGCGCAGGCTGACAACGCTGCTGCGTCGCCAGCGCTGAAGCGCGGCGTCAACATCGTGGGCTACGACCCGCTGTGGACCGAGCCCGCGAAGGCGCGCTTCCAGCCGCGCCACATGCAGGCGATACGCGACGGCGGCTTCGACCATGTGCGCCTGAACCTGCACGCGTTCGCGCACATGGACGCGCAGGGGCGGCTGTCGGCCTCCTGGCTGAGAACGCTGGATGAACTGGTCGATGCCGGCCTGAGGGCGGGGCTGCAGGTCATCCTGGACCAGCACAACTTCATGGACTGCGCCAAGGAGATCGACGCCTGCCGCGTGCGGCTGAAGGCGTTCTGGAGCCAGGTCGCACCTCGCTACCAGGGCAAGCCGGACGGCGTCATCTTCGAGATCCTGAACGAGCCCAACGGCGCGGCAGATGCGGTCTGGAACGACATGCTGGCCGAGAACCTGGCCATCATCCGCGCGACCAATCCGACGCGGCGCGTCATCGTGGGCCCGAAGTTCTGGAATTCGCTGGACCATCTGGACAGCCTGCGGCTGCCGGAGGCCGACCGCCGCCTCATCGTGACCTTCCACTACTACACGCCCATGGAGTTCACGCACCAGGGCGCGAGCTGGACGCCGCAGTTCCAGAAGCTATCGGGCATCACCTGGGGTCTGCCTGCCGAGCTGGACAAGCTGAAGGCCGACATGGACAAGGTCAAGGCCTGGGCCGACAAGGCGCAGCGGCCCATCCTGATGGGTGAGTTCGGGGCACTGGAGACGGCCGGCATGGCGCAGCGCGTGGCCTGGACGGCCGCCGTGGCGCGCGCGGCCGAGGCGCGCGGTTTTGGCTGGTCGTACTGGCAGTTCGATTCCGACTTCATCCTGTGGGACATGAAGGCTGACGGCTGGGTCCGGCCCGTCCACGGCGCCCTCGTGCCCGAGAAGGCGGACAGGACGCAGGCGACACCGGCGCGCGATCCTGCGTTGGACCATCTGATCAACACGCCGCGCGTGACGACCTGGAATGTCTATGGTGGCGATGGTCTCGTGACCCAGCAACTGCCTTGCGCCGCCTACGGCAAGACCTGCCTGCGTGTGCCTTTGCAGGCGGCCAAGTCCAACGCCTGGGACATCGGCGCCGTTGCGCCCGTGCAGGGGGCGATCGCCAAGGGTGATCAGATCCAGTTGGTGATGTGGGCACGCCTGGACACTGATGACGCGCGTGCGAAAGAGACGGTCCCGGTGCTGCTGCAGCTGAATGCGGCACCGTACACGGCCGTCATCTCGGGTACTGCCACGTTGACCAGTCGACTCGAGCCGGTGGCCATCGGTGGCGTGGCCGCCGCTGCCTTCGAGGCGGGCACGGTGAACGTCGCCTTGCAGGTCGGGCAGCTGGGCCGACCCATCGTGATCAGCGCGCCGCTGGTGCTGAAGAACTACAAGCCGGGTAAGTAGCCGTAGCCGACAGCGCATGAAAAAAAGCGGCCCGCGGGCCGCTTTTTGTTGGGGGGAGCCAACTCAGTCGCGCTCGCCGCCGAAGATGCCCAGCAGCGACAGCAGGCTCTGGAACACGTTGTAGATGTCCAGGTAGATGGCCAGCGTGGCGCTGATGTAGTTGGTCTCGCCGCCGTCGATGACGCGCTTGATGTCGTACAGCATGAAGGCCGAGAACACGCCCAGCATCAGCACCAGGATGGTCAGCATCAGCGCCGACGATTGCAGGAAGATGTTGGCGATGCCCGCGACCATCAGGATGATGGCGCCGACGAACAGGAACTTGCCCATGTTGGACAGGTCGCGCTTGATGATCGTGGCCAGGCTGGCCATCGCGAAGAAGATGGCCGCAGTGCCGCCGAAGGCCGTCATGATGAGGCTGGCACCGTTGCGGTAGCCCAGCACCTGCGCAATCATGCGCGACAGCATCAGGCCCATGAAGAAGGTGAAGCCCAGCAGGGCCACCACGCCCATGCTGCTGTTCTTCGTCTTCTCGATGACGAACATCAGGCCGAAGGCGCCGACGAAGAACACGATGGTGCTGATGCCGAAGCCCATCGTGGCCATGAAGCCGGTGGCGACGCCGATCCAGGCGCCCAGCACGGTCGGCACCAGCGACAGGGCCAGCAGCCAGTAGGTGTTGCGCAGCACGCGCTGACGGTCGGCGGCCAGGCCCGGGGCGGCATAGCCGTATTGGGTTTGCAGGCTGTCGTTCATGATGTCAATCCTTCCGAGGGACGAATGAAAACTGCATCGATTCTAGGTCGCTGCCGGGCGGCTACATTGAGGGCTGTCCCTTGAAACTCAAGACCATGAAGCAGCAAGTCCAACTCGAACTCTCCGACGTCAAGCGCATCGCCGCCGCGGCCGAAGCCCATGCCCAGCAAAAAGGCTGGGCCGTGTCCATCGCCATCGTCGATGCCGGCGGCCACCTGCTGTGGCTGCAGCGCCTTGACGGCGCGGCGCCCATCTCGGCCCAGATTGCCCCCGCCAAGGCCCACACCTCGGCGCTGGGCAAGCGCGAAAGCAAGATCTACGAGGACCTGATCAACCAGGGCCGCTACTCCTTCCTCAGCGTGCCGGGCCTGCAAGGCCTGCTGGAAGGCGGGGTGCCCATCCTGGTGGACGGCCAGGTGGTGGGCGCGGTGGGCGTCAGCGGCGTCAAGTCCAGCGAAGACGTGGAGATTGCCAAGGCCGGCATCGCGGCGCTTTGAGGCGTCACAAGCCGGTCACGAAGCCTCCGTACTTACCCCAGTCGGCTATACTCGATGGGTTTACCTGAACCCTACGCTGCCCGGCGCCAAAACCCCTCGGTTTCTACAAGTTGACCCGTCCCCGGACGGGTTGATGCTGGGCACGCGATCCACTTGCGGAGACCCTTTGTGCTGACCGACCTGCTCCATCCCCCTCAAGCAATCCTGGCTCTGGCGGATGGGACGGTGTTCCGAGGCCAGTCCATCGGCGCGACCGGCCAGACGGTCGGCGAAGTCGTGTTCAACACCTCGCTGACCGGCTACCAGGAAATCCTGACCGACCCCAGCTACTGCAAGCAGATCGTCACGCTGACGTATCCGCACATCGGAAGCTACGGCATCGCCGATGAGGACGTCGAGGCCAGCAAGGTCTTCGCCGCCGGCCTGGTCATCAAGGACCTGCCGATCCGCGCGTCCAACTTCCGCTCCGGCAAGACGCTGGACGCCTACCTGCGGGAGCAGGGCACGGTCGGCATCGCCGGCCTGGACACGCGCCGCCTGACGCGCGTGCTGCGCACCAAGGGCGCGCAGAACGGCTGCATCCTGGCGCTGCCGGCCGGTGAGGCCGTCACGCAGGCCCACATCGACACGGCGGTCGCCGCTGCGAAGGCCGCGCCGTCCATGGCCGGCCTGGATCTGGCCAAGGTCGTCAGCCGGACCGAATCCGAAGCCTGGACGCAGACCGAGTGGAAGCTCGGCAGCGGTTACGGCACGCAGACCGCGCCGAAGTTCCACGTCGTCGCCTACGACTTCGGCGCCAAGAGCAACATCCTGCGCATGCTGGCCGAGCGTGGCTGCAAGGTCACCATCGTGCCGGCGCAGACGCCCGCCAGCGCCGTGTTCGACCTGGAGCCGGATGGCGTGTTCCTGTCCAATGGCCCCGGCGACCCGGAGCCCTGCGATTACGCCATCAAGTCGACCGCGCAACTCGTCGAGTCCGGCATCCCCGTGTTCGGCATCTGCCTGGGCCACCAGATCCTGGCTCTCGCCTCCGGCGCCAAGACCTTCAAGATGAAGTTCGGCCACCACGGCGCCAACCACCCGGTGAAGGACCTGGACAGCGGCCGTGTCGGCATCACCAGCCAGAACCACGGCTTCGCGGTGGACCCCGAGACGCTGCCGGCCAACCTGCGTGCCACTCACATCAGCCTGTTCGACGGCACGCTGCAGGGCATCGCCCGCACCGACAAGCCGGCCTTCAGCTTCCAGGGCCACCCGGAAGCCAGCCCCGGCCCGCACGACATCGCCTATCTGTTCGATCGTTTCATCCGCTTGATGAGCAAGGCCTGAGGCAAGAGCCATGTTCGGCATCACCGACCTCGGCACCTACCTCGCGGCAGCGATCTTCATCATCCTGCTGCCGGGGCCCAACTCGCTGTACGTGCTGTCCGTCGCCGCCCAACGCGGCGTGCGTGCGGGCTACACGGCGGCGTGTGGCGTGTTCGTTGGAGATACGGTGCTGATGACGGCTGCTGCGGCCGGTGGCGCGTCGCTGCTGATGGCCAGCCCGCAGATCTTCTTCGTCGTGAAGATGGTGGGCGCGGCCTACCTGGGCTGGATCGGCATCCAACTGCTGCGCGGCGGCATGAAGAGCTGGCGTGGTGAAGCGCAGGCCGAAGAAGCGCCCCGCGTCGTCGATGCCGCCCAGCCGTTCAAGAAGGCGCTGGTCGTCAGCCTGCTGAACCCCAAGGCCATCGCCTTCCTGCTGTCCTTCTTCATCCAGTTCGTCGATCCGGCCTACCCGCATCCCGCGCTGACCTTCCTGATCCTGGGTTCCATCATCCAGGTGTTGAGCTTCATCTATCTCTCGACGCTGATCTTTGCCGGTGCCCGCCTCGCGGCGGCTTTCCGTGCGCGCCGTCGTCTTTCCGGCGCCGCCAACGCGGGCGTCGGTGCACTTTTCGTTGGGTTCGGGGCCAAGCTGGCCACGGCCACTCTCTAAGTTCCAAGAGCGCAGACCGCCATGCCGAAACGTACAGACCTAAAAAGCATCCTCATCATCGGCGCCGGCCCGATCATCATCGGCCAGGCCTGCGAGTTCGACTACTCCGGCGCCCAGGCCTGCAAGGCGCTGCGCGAGGAGGGCTACAAGGTCATCCTGGTGAACAGCAACCCGGCGACCATCATGACGGACCCGGACACGGCCGACGTCACCTACATCGAGCCCATCACCTGGCAGGTCGTCGAGAAGATCATCGCCAAGGAGCGCCCGGATGCGGTGCTGCCGACGATGGGCGGCCAGACGGCGCTGAACTGCGCGCTGGACCTGCACAAGCACGGCGTGCTGGCCAAGTACAACGTCGAGATGATTGGCGCCAACGAGGTCGCCATCGAGAAGGCCGAGGACCGCCTGAAGTTCAAGGACGCGATGACCAAGATCGGCTTGGGCTCGGCCAAGTCGGGCATCGCGCACTCGTTGGAAGAGGCGTGGGCGGTGCAGAAGCAGATCCACGCCGAGATCGGCGGCAGCGGCTTCCCCATGGTCATTCGCCCCAGCTTCACGCTGGGCGGCACGGGCGGCGGCATCGCCTACAACCCGGAAGAGTTCGAGACCATCTGCAAGCGCGGCATCGACCTCTCGCCCACCAACGAACTGCTCATCGAAGAGAGCCTGATCGGCTGGAAGGAATACGAGATGGAAGTGGTCCGCGACAAGGCGGACAAC
>CAMLKW010000237.1 GCA_946480605.1 uncultured Roseateles sp.
ACAAGATCGCGGCGCGTCATCACGACAGCCTGCTGCACCGCCCCTCGGTCGGGGCGCTGGACTTCCCACGACTGGCCTGGCGGGCGCTGACAATGCGCGCCACATCATGACGCCCGAGCAATACGTCCAGCAGAAGGCCGCCGCCAGCGGTTCGAGCTTCTACTACGCCTTCCTGTTCCTGCCGCCACCACGGCGCGCGGCCATCACGGCCTTCTACGCGTTCTGCCGCGAGGTGGACGATGTCGTGGACGAAACGCAGGACGCCGGCGTCGCCGCGACCAAGCTGGCCTGGTGGCGCAAGGAGGCGGCTAGCGCGTTCGCCGGACAGCCTAGCCATCCAGTCATGAAGGCGTTGATGCCGCACACGGGCACCTACGACATCCGGCTGGAACACCTGGACGCCGTCATCGAAGGCTGCGAGATGGACTTGCAGCAGACGCGCTACCTGGACTACGCCGGCCTGCAGCGCTACTGCCACCTGGTGGCCGGCGTCGTGGGCGAGGTGGCAAGCAGCATCTTCGGCCGCACGCAGCCCCAGACGGTGGAATACGCCCACAAGCTGGGCCAGGCCATGCAGCTGACCAACATCATCCGCGACGTCGGCGACGACGCGCGGCGCGGCCGCATCTACCTGCCGGTGAACGAGCTGCAGCAGTTCGGCGTCAAGGCCAACGAGATCCTGCTGCGCAGCAAGCCCTGGGGCTACGGCGAGCGCTTCACGGCGCTGATGAAGTTCCAGGTCGAGCGCGCGCACCGGCTGTACGACGAAGCGCTCGCGCTGCTACCCGAGGCGGACCGCGTGCCGCAGAAGCCGGGGCTGATGATGGCCAACATCTACCGCGCGCTGCTGGTGGAGATCGAGCGCGAGGACTTCCAGGTGCTGCACCAGCGCATCGCGCTGACGCCGGTCCGCAAGCTGTGGATCGCCATGAAGACCAACTGGCGCGGCCGGTGAAGACGGCCATCGTCGGTGCCGGCTGGGCCGGCATCGCCTCGGCCGTCGCACTGGCGGATGCGGGCCACGACATCACCGTCTTCGAGATGGCGCCGCAGCCCGGTGGGCGGGCGCGCAGCGTCGCGGGTGAACCGCCCTACGACAACGGCCAGCACATCCTTATTGGCGCCTACCGCGACAGCCTGGCGCTGATGCGCCGCCTCGGCGTGGATCCCGACGCGGTACTGACCCGCCTGCCGCTGGCCCTGCCCTACCCCGGCGAGCCCGGCCTGCGGCTGCCGCCCGGGCCGCCGCTGATCGCATTCACGCGCGGCGTGCTGGCGCACCGTGGCTGGCCGCTGGCCACACGGCTGGGCCTGCTCGCCGCGGCCGGCGGCTGGCTGGCACGCGGCTTCCGCTGCGATGCCCAGCTCAGCGTCGCCGAACTGTGCGCCGGACTGCCGCACGCCGTGAAGCGCGACCTCGTCGAGCCGCTGTGCGTGGCTGCGCTGAACACGCCCGCGCCGCAGGCCAGCGCGCAAGTCTTCCTGCGCGTGCTGAAGGACGCGCTGTTCAGCGGCGCCGGCAGCGCCGACCTGCTGCTGCCGCGTCGGCCGCTGTCCGAACTGCTGGCCGCGCCGGCGGCCGTCTGGCTGGGCGAAAGATTGCGCCTGGGCCGACGCGTGCAGCAGTTGGAGCCCGGTTGGCGCGTCGACGGCGAGGCCTTCGACGGCATCGTGCTGGCCTGCAGCAGCGTCGAGGCTGCCCGGCTGGCGGCGCCCCTCGCGCCGCACTGGAGTGCCGATGCACAGGCACTTCACTTCGAGCCCATCATCACCGTCTACCTGCACAGTCCGGGCACCTCGCTGCCGGCCCCCATGCTGGCGCTGCGCGACGGCCCCGATGCGCCCGCGCAGTTCGTCTTCGACCAGGGCCAGCTGGGCGGCGCGCCCGGCCGCTTCGCCTTCGTCGTCAGCGGCGCCGCGCCCTGGGTCGCGAGCGGAGGTTGCGACGCCGCCGTGCTGGCCCAGGCGCAGCGCGAACTGCGCTGGGCCACGCCACCCGTCATCGACAGGATGCTGACCGAGAAGCGTGCGACCTTCGCCTGCACGCCCGGCCTCCAGCGCCCCCCGGCCCGCATCGCGCCGGGTCTGTGGGCCGCGGGCGACTACATCGCCGGCCCCTATCCCGCCACGCTGGAGGGCGCCGTGCGTACAGGTCTCGCGGCGGCTCAGGGCGTGGCGGCCGACGCGGCGGGCTGAGGCGGCGCGGCGAACGGCGCCGCCAGCGGCTCGCCGATGAACACGCCCTGGGCCGGCCAGCCCACGCTGTGCCAGTAGGCCTCCAACGCGCTGACGCCTTGCGCATAGGCCTGGATCAACGCCTGCGGATGCGGAAACTTCTGCACGTGGTTGCAGGGCTCGCTGACCGTGCCATAGCTTGCCGTCACGCCGGCATCGATCCAGTCCAGAATGTTCATCTGCCCCTCGCCGGCCGGCTTGTCCAGCAATCCGCCGAACGAGGTCAGGTGATCGGCCAGCGCGCCGGGCAGCCATTCGCCGCCCAGCGGCGCCGGCACCCGGGCCAGGCCGGTCTGGTAAATCAGCGCGCGGCGCACGGGCGGCAAGGACTCACTGCGCACGCGCCTCACCTCCAGCCCGGCCACGCCCGGCACCGCTCCCGCCGGCGGGAACAGGCGTTCGCGCACATTGCGGTTGACATCCGGCGTCGCCACCAGCCAGGCGAGTGCCGGCTCGGCTGCGCCCGCGGCCAGCGTGTGGTCGGACGCCATGCCGCGCTCGATCATGGCCATGGCCGCCGGCACCGAGCGTGCCGCCAGCTGCATGGTGGGGCGCAGGCCCAGCACGATCCAGGGTCGCGCGCCGAAATAGCTCGCGTAGGGGCTGGGCCGCGTGGCGGCACAGCTGTTGCGGCAGACGTCCGGCTGCAGCCCCATGCCCAGCGCGCTGGTCAGCGAGTTGCACTCCACCGCATAGGGCTGCACCCAGGCCAGCGCCAGGCCGTTGACGTTCTCGGGCATCTGGCTGCGCAGCGTCTGGTCCAACGCCTGGAACTCCTCGCGCGTCAGGCTGCTGCGCAGGGGCAGTTGCACGCGCACGATCTGGGCGGGCGGGATGCCACGGCGCCGTGCGTAGTACTCGCCCACGGCGACCGAGTAGGGGTCAGCCGAGTTGATGACCAGGCCCAGCTCGTTCGCCGTGATGCGGCCATACAGCTTGGGGCCGCGGCCCCAGCGGGACTCAGCAGGCGGCTCCACCGCGCCGGCCCCCAGCGACAGCAGCACCAGCCCCAGCGCTTGCCACTTTCTGAACACCGCTCTCGCCATACAAAACACCGCCAATCTCCCCCACAATGCCGCCATGAAACCCAAAGAAGCGCAAACCCCTGCGATCCAGGTGCTGGAGCGCATGTTTGCGCTGCTGGATGTGCTAGCCAGCCATCAGGACCCGGTGTCACTGAAGGCCTTGTCCGAGACCACCGGTCTGCACCCCTCGACGGCGCACCGCATTCTGAACGACCTGACCCTGGGGCGCTTCGTGGACCGGCCCGAGGCGGGCAGCTACCGGCTGGGCATGCGGCTGCTGGAGCTGGGCAATTTGGTCAAGGCGCGGCTGGATGTGCGCGACGCAGCCCTGCCCGCCATGCGCGAGCTGCACAAGTTCACCCACCAGCCCGTCAACCTGTCGGTGCGCCAGGGCGACGAGATCGTCTACATCGAGCGCACCTACTCGGAACGCTCGGGCATGCAGGTCGTACGAGCCGTGGGCGGCCGGGCACCGCTGCATCTGACCTCGGTGGGCAAGCTCTTCCTGGCCAGCGACGACAGTCCGCGCGTGCGTGCCTACGCGACCCGCACCGGCCTGGCCGGCCATACGCGCAACAGCCTGACCGACATCGGTTCACTGGAGCGAGAACTGGCCACGGTACGCCAGCGCGGCATCGCGCGTGACGACGAGGAACTGGAGCTGGGGGTACGCTGCATGGCCGCCGGCATCTACGACGACCAGGCCAAGCTGGTTGCGGGTCTGTCCATCTCGGCACCGGCCGACCGGCTGGAAGAAGGCTGGGTGGTGCGGCTGAAGGAAACCGCGGCACAGATCTCGACAGCGCTGGGACACCGGGCCTGAAGTGGCCTGAAATGAAAAAGCGGCGCCGCGGCGCCGCTTTCTTTTGGGCAGGCCAGGATCAAAGCTTGGCCGCCGCCTCGCCACCGCCCGGCAGCGACGCCAGCCATTTGCGCATGCGCTCGGCGTCCGCGATCCGCGAGGCCTTGCCGCTGGAATCCAGGAACACCATGATGAGCTTGCGGCCGGCCATGCTGGCCTGCATGACCAGGCACTTGCCGGCCTCGTTGATGAAGCCGGTCTTCTGCAGGCCAATGTCCCACAGCGGGTTGGACAGCAGGCCGTTGGTGGAGCGGAACTGCACCTGGCGCTTGCCCAGCGCAACGCGGGTTTCGCGCGACGTGGACAGGTCGCGCAGGATGGGCACTTGGCTGGTCACGTTGACCAGCTTGGCCAGGTCGGCCGCGCTGCTCTGGTTGCGGCTGGACAGGCCGGTGGGCTCGACGTAGTGCGTGTCGGCCATGCCCAGGCTGCGCGCCTTGGCGTTCATGGCCGCGACAAAAGCTTCCAGGCCGCCCGGGTAGTGACGGCCCAGCGCATGGGCGGCGCGGTTCTCGCTGGCCATCAGCGCCAGATGCAGCATCTCGCCGCGCGTCAGCGACGTGCCGAAGGCCAGGCGCGAACCGGTGTTCTTCTCGGTGTCCTTGTCTTCGTCGGTGACCGTCAGCTTCTCGTCCATGGACAGGCCCGACTCAACGACCACCAGCGCCGTCATCAGCTTGGTGATGGACGCAATGGGTAGCACGGCCTGAGGGTTCTTGGAGAACAAGACCTCGTTGGTGTCCTGGTCCAGCACGTAGGCCACGCTGGAACGCAACGCCAGCGGGTCATCCACATCGTGCAGGCCGGCGACCTGGCCAAAGGTGGGTGCAGCCCGCACCACCGGAGCCCGCTTGCGCAGCACGACGGACTTGACCTTGCGGGTCTGGACAGCAGCAGCCTTGGCCTTGCTGGCCTTCGCGGACTTGGCTGGGGTGACGGCAGCCTCGGCGGTGCTCAGGACGGGCAGCAAGGCCAGGCTCAGGAGTGCGGTAACGAGTGAAGTCTTCAACGGGATCCCCAACAGCAGGACGGCAGTGTATGCGACGACAAAAACACTGACAAGATAAGAACTTAAGCGCAATACCTCAAGTGAACTCTTTGGCTGAAAACCGCTGGAACCGTCGCTGGTGCCGCGTTGGGCGCCGTCGTTCTGCAGCGGAAACAAGCGCTTGCAAGTAGGCCTTGATCAAGCCATCGCGGGTATCAGTGTCAGCCCTCAATGACCAGCGAGCCATCTTGAGGTCCATTCTGAGGGCGGGTGCGCTGCCCCGGAGCAAGAGAACCAGGGCGTTTGCGCGCCAGATTGCACGTTGAAGGCCATCGGCGGGGAATGCGCGGCCGCCGTGAAGGTAACGGCCGTGATTCCCATCGCGACCGTTACCTGGAAGGGTGGTGGACTTCGTGCTAGCCCTGCGCTGCGACGCGCTCGGCCTTGCTCTGCAGCTTGTTCAGCGCCGACAGATAGGCCTTGGCGGAGGCCACGACGATGTCCGGATCGGCCCCCACGCCGTTGACCACGCGGCCGGCATGCTGAAGCCGCACGGTCACCTCGCCCTGGGACTCGGTGCTGCCGCCGGTGATGGCGTTGACCGAGTACAGCAACATCTCGGCCCCGGACTCGGCGATCGATTCGATGGCCCGCAGCGTCGCGTCCACCGGGCCGTTGCCGTCACTCTCGGCACGGTGCTCCTGGGAACCCATCGCGAACACGACGGCCGCGTGCGGGCGCTCGCCGGTCTCGCTGCGCTGCGCCAGCGACAGCAGCCGGAAATGCTCGTGTTCGGCCGTGACCGACTCGTCCATGACCAAAGCGATGATGTCCTCGTCGAAGATCTCGTTCTTGCGGTCGGCCAAGTCCTTGAAGCGCACGAACGCCGCGTTGACCTCGGCCTCGCTCTCCAGTTCGATGCCCAGCTCCTGCAGGCGCTGCTTGAACGCGTTGCGACCCGACAGCTTGCCCAGCACGATCTTGTTGGCGGCCCAGCCAACGTCCTCTGCACGCATGATCTCGTAGGTGTCGCGCGCCTTCAGCACGCCATCCTGATGGATGCCGGACGCATGCGCGAAGGCATTGGCACCGACGACGGCCTTGTTGGGCTGCACGACGAAGCCGGTGGTCTGCGACACCAGCTTGGAGGCGGGCACGATCTGCGAGGTGTCGATGCCGACGTCCAGGCCGAAATAGTCGCGTCGCGTGCGCACGGCCATGACCACCTCCTCCAGAGAGCAGTTGCCGGCGCGCTCGCCCAGGCCGTTGATGGTGCATTCGATCTGCCGCGCGCCGCCCAGCTTCACGCCGGCCAGCGAGTTGGCCACCGCCATGCCCAGGTCGT
>CAMLKW010000238.1 GCA_946480605.1 uncultured Roseateles sp.
TCCTGCGCGACTACCTGACCGACCTGTTCCCGATCATGGAACTGGGCACCAGCGCGAAGATGCTGTCCATCGTGCCGCTGATGGCCGGCGGCGGCATGTACGAGACGGGTGCCGGCGGCTCGGCACCCAAGCACGTGCAGCAGCTGGTGGAAGAGAACCACCTGCGCTGGGACTCGCTGGGCGAGTTCCTGGCCCTGGCGGTCAGCCTGGAAGAACTGGGCCTCAAAAACGGCAACGCCAAGGCCAAGGTGCTGGCCAAGGCGCTGGACGCCGCCACCGGCAAGCTGCTGGACAACGGCAAGGGCCCCAGCCCCAAGACCGGCGAGATCGACAACCGCGGCAGCCACTTCTACCTGACGCTGTACTGGGCCCAGGAGCTGGCGGCTCAGACGGAAGACGCCGATCTGGCCGCCCGCTTCAAGCCGGTGGCCGAGGCCCTGGCGCGCGACGAGGCCAAGATCGCCGCCGAGCTGAAGGAAGTCCAGGGCAAGCCGGCGGACATCGGTGGCTACTTCCTGCCGGACACCGCCAAGCTGGACGTGGTCATGCGCCCCAGCGCGACCTTCAACGCGGTGCTGCAGACGCTGGCCTGATCCTCGGCAAGAGCTGCGAGGGGGCGCCCAAGGGCGCCCCTTCTTGTTTTTGCCCCGAATAGCGCCCGCTTTTCACGCCGCGAAGGCCCCTGCAATCCACCAGAAAGGCAATCGGCCGACACATTCCATAAAGTCGGACACTAGGCGTTTGCCTCCTGCAATGCCCGCTTACCGGGCGCCTCGTGAAGCACCACGATCGCCCCCCCGACCCCGGCCCAACGCCGGGGTTGCTTTTTGTGGCGGGCAACAAAAAGCCCCGCGTTCCTCGGAGGCGGGGCCTGCGGCTTGCTCCTCGGGCAGCACCCGGCGGGATCACTCCATCTGGTCGATCATGACCTGACCGAAGCCGGAGCACGACACCTGCGTCGCGCCGTCCATCAGCCGCGCGAAGTCGTAGGTCACCTTCTTGCTCAGCACCGCCTTCTCCATCGAGCTGATGATGAGGTCGGCCGCCTCGCGCCAGCCCATGTGGCGCAACATCATCTCGGCGGACAGGATCAGCGAGCCCGGGTTCACATAGTCCTTGCCGGCGTACTTGGGCGAGGTGCCGTGCGTGGCCTCGAACATCGCGACCGAGTCGCTCATGTTGGCGCCCGGCGCAATGCCGATGCCGCCCACCTGCGCGGCCAGCGCGTCGGAGATGTAGTCGCCGTTCAGGTTCAGCGTCGCGATGACGCTGTACTCGGCCGGCCGCAGGATGATCTGCTGCAGGAAGGCGTCGGCAATCACGTCCTTGATCGTGATGGTCTTGCCCGTGCGCGGATTCTTCAGCCGGCACCACGGGCCGCCGTCGATGGGCTGGGCGCCGAACTCCTTCTGCGCCAGCGCGTAGGCCCAGTCACGGAAGGCACCTTCAGTGAACTTCATGATGTTGCCCTTGTGCACGACGGTCACACTGGGCTTGTCGTGATCGATGGCGTACTGGATGGCCTTGCGCACCAGCCGCTCGGTACCCTCGCGCGACACCGGCTTGATGCCCAGCGCCGAACTGTCGGGGAAGCGCAGCTTCTTGGCTCCCATCTCGTCGCGCAGGAAGGCGATGAGCTTCCTGGCCTTGTCGCTGCCGGCCTCGTACTCGATGCCGGCATAGATGTCCTCCGAGTTCTCGCGGAAGATGACCATGTCGACCTTGTGGGGCTCCTTCACCGGGCTGGGCACGCCGGCGAAATAGCGCACGGGCCGCTGGCAGACGTAGAGATCCAGCTCCTGGCGCAGCGTGACGTTCAGCGAGCGGATGCCGCCACCCACCGGCGTGGTCAGCGGGCCCTTGATGGCGACGAGGTAGTCCTTCACGACCTGCAACGTCTCCTCGGGCAGCCACAGGTCGGGGCCGTACACCCGCGTACTCTTCTCACCGGCATAGATCTCCATCCAGTGGATGCGGCGCGCACCGCCATAGGCCTTGGCCACGGCCGCATCCACCACCCTCAGCATCACCGGCGTGATATCCAGGCCCGTGCCGTCACCCTCGATGAAGGGAATGATGGGATGGTCGGGCACGTTCAGCGAGAAGTCGGCATTGGCCGTGATCTTCTGGCCGCCTTCGGGCACCTGGATGTGCTGGTACATGTCTTGTGGGCTCCGCGGAGGGACAAAAACGAAACCGCGCGAGTTTATGGCCCGTCAGCAGAGCAGCGCGACCTGCTGCCAGATGCCATGCACCAGCCCCCAGCCCGCGCCCAGCGCCAGCGTCAGCCCGGCCAGGCGCAGCGCCGGCGTCGCCCCATCACCGCCGCGGCGCAGCAGCCGCGCCCGCCACAGCGGCGCGATGACCAGGCCCGGCGTGCTGGCCAGCGCAAAACCGGCCATGGCCGTGGCGCCCCCCAGCACGGAGCCCGACAGCGCCGCCAGCAGCAGCGCCGCATGCAGCAGCCCGCAGGGCATCGCCACCCAGGCCAGCCCCGTCACGAAGGCATGACGCGGCTGCGGACGCCAGCGCACCGCGCCCAGCCAGGCCGGCACGCGGCCACGCAGCAGCAGACTCAGGCCCAGCAGCAGCAACGCCGCCTGCAGCAGCGCCCAGGCCGGCTGCAGCAGCGCGACGCTGCTGGAGGCGCGCGCCAGCACCTCCGTGGACGCCGCCGCCAAGGCGCCGCCGGCGGTGTAGGCCACCAGCCGGCCGGCCAGCAGCCGGAACGGCCTGGGGCCGCCCGCCAGCGCGCAGGGCGCGCTGCACATCGCCGCGCAGTGCGGGATGCCAGCCAGGCCCATCAGCACGACGGAGGCGACCAGCGCAGCGTTCACGACAACCTTAGATGATCTTGGAGAAGCGCTCGCGGCTGGCGTCCGTCTGGCAGTAGCGGTCGAAGACCATGGCCACGGCACGCACGAAATACCAGCCCAGCGGCGTCACCTGGATGGCGCCCGGCTCAAGCACGACCAGTCCCTGCTCCGCCAGCGGCTCCAGCCGCTCCAGTTCGGCCGCGAAATAGCGCGGCACGTCCACCAGGTGGGAGGCCGCGATGGACTCGAACTCCAGCCGGCCCTGGCACATCAGCGCCATGATCACGGCGCGACGCAGCAAGTCGTCGCGCGTCAGCGCCAGGCCGCGCTGGATGGGCAGGTGGCGCTGGTTCAGCGCATCCTCGTACTCGGGCAGCGTCTTCGCGTTCTGCGCATAGGTCGCGCCGACGCGGCTGATGGCCGACACGCCCAGTCCGATCAGGTCGCAGTCCGGCTGCGTGGAATAGCCCTGGAAGTTGCGATGCAGCAGGCCCTGCCGCTTGGCGACAGCCAGCGGGTCGTCGGGCAGCGCGAAATGGTCCATGCCGATGTAGGCATAGCCCTCGCCCAGCAGCTTGCTGATCGCGCCGGACAGCATGGCCAGCTTGTCGCCCGCCGGCGGCAGCAACTCGGCCACGATGCGGCGCTGCGGCTTGAAGCGCTGCGGCAGGTGGGCGTAGGCATACATCGCGATGCGGTCAGGTCGCAGCTCCGCGACCTGCTCGATGGTGCGCGCGAAGCTGGTGGGCGTCTGCTGCGGCAGGCCGTAGATCAGGTCCACGCTGATGGACGCAAAGCCCAGCTCGCGGGCGGACTGCATCAACGCCGCCACGGACGCCAGCGGCTGCACGCGATGCACGGCCTTCTGTACGGCGGGGTCGAAGTCCTGCACGCCGAAGGACAACCGGTTGAAGCCCAGTGCCTTCAGGTGCGCCAGCCGGCCGGCATCGACCGTGCGCGGGTCCACCTCGATGGACAGCTCCGCCCCCGGCAGCAGCCGGAAGTGGCGGCGCAACGAGGCCATCAGCGCACCCAGCTCCGCGTCGGACAGGAAGGTGGGCGAACCGCCACCCAGGTGCAGCTGCGACACCGGCGCATGCCCGCCCAACGCCGCGACCACCAGATCCATCTCCGCATCCAGCGCGGCCAGGTAGGGCGCCGCTCGTTCGTGGTGTTTGGTGATGATCTTGTTGCAGGCGCAGTAGTAGCACAGCTGTTCGCAGAACGGGATGTGCACATAGACCGACAGCGGCTGGGCCACGCCGCGCTGCGCCAACGCCTGCAGGTGCTGGGGCGCCTGGTGCGCCTCGACGAAGCGATCGGCGGTCGGGTAGGAGGTGTAGCGCGGACCGGCCACGTCGTGACGGCGCAGCAGGTCGGGGTCCAGGGGTCGGTCGGTGACAGCAGCCATGTGAGTCACTTTGCCCAGGGGCGTGGCTGCGGGTCTTGATCCACATCAAGTGCGCAGCGGGCCGACCGGCCAAGAATGAGTCCCAGTTGACGCAACCCCACAAACGCTATGTTGATGAGCACCACGCCCGCGTCCCGCATGTCGATAATGCCCGACATGACGCTGCCCTCCCCCGCTGCCATCGAGCCTCTCAAGGTTGCCTGCTCCAGCTGCAACCTGCGCGAGCTGTGCCTGCCCGTGGGCCTGAACTCCAGCGAGCTGGATCAGCTGGACGGCCTCATCGCCAAGCGTCGCGTCGTGCCGCGCGGCGACCATCTGTTCCGCAACGGCGAGCGCTTCGAGGCGCTGTACGCCGTGCGCACCGGCTTCTTCAAGACTTGCGTGGGCAGCGAGGACGGCCGCGACCAGGTCACCGGCTTCCAGATGGCTGGCGAGCTGCTGGGGCTGGACGGCATCAGCAGCGACCACCACCACTGCGACGCCGTCGCGCTGGAGGACTCCTCGGTCTGCGTCATCCCCTACAACCAGTTGGAAGACCTGTCGCGCGAGTTCACCTCGCTGCAGCACTCCTTCCACAAGATCATGAGCCGCGAGATCGTGCGCGACCATGGCGTCATGCTGCTGCTGGGCAATATGCGCGCCGAGGAGCGGCTGGCCGCCTTCCTGCTGAACCTGACGCAACGTCTGCAGGCACGCGGCTTCTCCGCCTCCAGCCTGGTGCTGCGCATGACGCGCGAGGAAATCGGCAGCTACCTGGGCCTGAAGCTCGAAACCGTCAGCCGCACCTTCTCCAAGTTCCAGGAGGACGGGCTGATGGAAGTCAAGCAACGCCAGCTGCGCATCCTGGACCAGGCGGGGCTGCAGGCCCTGGTGAACAACAGCCGCTGCTGACCCGGGGCCGCGCCGGCATCGCGATGCCGGCGGCTTGCAAGGCCATGCAGCACACGCATGCTGCACCGCAACAGCAACGGCTAGCATGGCCCGCATGCGTCCCCAAGTCCTCATCATCGGCTGCGGCTTCGGCGGCCTGGAGGCGGCGCGCGCGCTGCGTGCCGCCGACGTCGACATCACCGTCGTCGACAAGACCAACCACCACCTGTTCCAGCCGCTGCTGTACCAGGTCGCAACCGCCGGGCTGTCGGCACCGGACATCGCCGCGCCGATACGCCATCTGTTCCGGCGCCAGCCCAACGTGAAGACGCTGCTGGGCGAGGTCACCGCCATCGACGCCGCGGCGCAGACGGTCACGCTGAAGGACGGCGCGCAGCTGCGCTGGGACCACCTCATCGTCGCCGCCGGCGCCACGCACAGCTATTTCGGGCGTGACGACTGGGCGCCGTTTGCGCCGGGGCTGAAGACGCTGGACGACGCCTTCGAGATCCGCCGCCGCGTGCTGTTGGCGTTCGAGGCCGCAGAACGCGAAGCAAACGGCGAGGACGACCCGGCAAAGCGCGCCGCGCTGCTGCAGTTCGTCGTGGTCGGCGCCGGCCCCACCGGCGTGGAGCTGGCCGGCACCTTTGCCGAGATCGCCCGCCACACGCTGCCGGGCGAGTTCCGCCACATCGACCCGCGCCAGGCCCGCGTCGTCCTCGTGGAAGGCAGCCCGCGCGTGCTGCAGAGCATGCCCGAGACCCTCAGCGAGCGCGCCCGCGAGCAGCTCGCGGCGCTGGGCGTGGAGGTGCGCCTCGGCGCCCGCGTGACAGGCATCGACGCCGAAGGACTGGATTTCACGACCGCTGCGGGGGCCGAACGGCTGGCCAGTCGCTGCGTCGTCTGGGCAGCCGGCGTGGCCGCGTCGCCGCTGGGCCGTGCGCTGGCCGCGGCCACCGGTTGCGCGCTGGACCGCGCCGGCCGCGTGGTGGTGCAGCCCGACCTCAGCCTGGCCGGCCACCCGCGCATCCGGGTCATCGGCGACCTGGCCGCGGCGCACAGCCACGCACCGGGCCGCGAGCCCCGCCCGGTGCCCGGCGTGTCGCCCGGCGCCAAGCAGATGGGCCGCTGCGCCGCGGCCAACATCCAGCGTCAGTTGCGCGGCGCGGCCACCCTGCCCTTTCGCTACAGCGACTACGGCAACCTGGCCACCATCGGCCGGCACAGCGCGGTCGTGGACCTGGGCACGCCGGCCGGGCCGCTGCGCTTCTCGGGCTACTTCGCGTGGCTGTTCTGGCTGTTCGCCCACGTGTACTTCCTGATCGGCTTTCGCAACCGGCTGGTGGTGTTGCTGGACT
>CAMLKW010000239.1 GCA_946480605.1 uncultured Roseateles sp.
AGGTCGCGGGCACGGGGCTGCTGGAGATCGAGGGCCAGCTCAAGCCCGGCGCGCCGGTGGCCATGGACGTGCAGGCCAATGCCAGCGACATCGAGCTGGCGCCGCTCTCCACCTATGCGGGCAAGTACGCGGGCTATGCGATCGAGCGCGGCAAGCTGTCGGCGCGGCTGCGCTACCAGGTCGAGCCCGGTGGCCAGCTGCAGGCCAGCAACCAGATCATCCTGAACCAGCTGAGCTTCGGCGAGCGTGTCGAGAGCCCCGACGCGACCTCGCTGCCGGTGCGCTTCGCCGTCGCGCTGCTGAAGGACCGCGACGGCGTCATCGACATCAACCTGCCCGTCAGCGGCTCGCTGAACGACCCCGAGTTCAGCGTGGGCGGTCTGGTCTGGAAGCTGTTCCTCAACCTCATCGGCAAGGCGCTGACGTCACCGTTCTCGCTGTTCAGCGGCAGCGACGCGCCCGAGGCGGCGCAAATCGCCTTCGAGCCGGGGAGCGCCGAGCCGGCGGCCGTCGACAAGCTGGACCGCATCGCACGGCTGCTGGCCGACAAGCCCGGCGTGCAGCTGACGCTGACCGGTTGGGCCGCCCCGGCCATGGAGACGGTGGCGCTGCGCGAGCTGCGGCTCAACGCAGCGCTGAAGGCCGAGAACGCGCCCACGCCCGAGGCGGCGCTGAAGCGGCTCTACCAGGCCAGCAAGCTGCCCAACAAGCCCCGCAACGTGCTGGGGCTGGCGAAGGACCTGCCACCGGAGCAAATGCGCGGCCTGCTGATGGGCAGCTATGCGGTCGATGACGAGACGCTGCGCCAGCTGGCCGTGGCGCGCGCAGTGGCGGTGCGCGACGCGCTGCTGGCGCGCGGCGCGCCCACCGCCCGCCTCTTCCTGGCCGCCCCCAAGCTCTGCGACGGGGCTTGCGAGGGCGGCTGGCAACCCCATGTCGAGATGTCCCTCGCGGCGAACTGAAAGACTGTCATGACCACAGAGACCATCACCCTGGCCGGCGGCTGCTTCTGGTGCCTCGAAGCCGTCTACGAGCGCGTGCGCGGCGTGCAGCGCGTGGAGAACGGCTACAGCAACGGCCAGGGGCCTGCGCCCAGCTACGAGGCCGTCTGCGGCGGCAACACCGGCTATGCCGAGGTGGTGCGGGTCGAGTTCGACCCCGCCGAGGTGTCGCTGCGCGAGCTGCTGGAGGTGTTCTTCACCATCCACGACCCGACCACGCTGAACCGCCAGGGCGCGGACGTCGGCACGCAGTACCGCTCCGGCATCTACTGGCACACCGAGGCGCAGCGCCAACTGGCCGCCGAGGTGCTGCAGGAGGTCAACGACCACCACGCCGGCCGCGCCGTCACCGAGCTGCTGCCCGAGGCCGACTACCACCCGGCCGAGGCCTACCACCAGCACTACTACGCCCGCAACCCGGACCAGGGCTATTGCGCCTTCGTCGTTGCTGGCAAGGTGGACAAGTTCCTGGCCAGCTTCAAGCGGCTGGTGAAATGACGCTGGCCTGGAGCGGCCTGCGCCATCGATACGCGACCGGCGCGGAGATCGCCTACGCCGACTTGGCGCTGAGCCCGGGCCGCCATCTGCTGCTGCGTGGCGCATCGGGCTCCGGCAAGTCCACGCTGCTGGCGCTGCTGGCCGGGTTGCTGCGCGTGCAGCAGGGCATGCTCAGCGTGGCCGGCACCGAACTGCAGGACATGAGCCCGCGTGCACTGGACGCCTGGCGCGGCGCAACGCTGGGCGTCGTGCCGCAGCGGCTGCACCTCAGCGACGCGCTGACGGTGGCCGAGAACCTCGCGCTGCCGGCTCTGGCCGCAGGGCAGGGCGCAGACACGGCGCGCGCCGCGGAACTGCTGGCTGCGCTGGACATCGCCGACTTGGGTGCCCGTCGGCCCCACCAGCTCAGCGTGGGTCAGGCCCAGCGCGTCGCGCTGGCGCGTGCGCTGATGCGCCGCCCGCGGCTGCTGCTGGCCGATGAACCCAGCGCCAGCCTCGACGACGAACACGCGCTGCACATGCTGGCGCTGCTGCTCAGCACGGCCGAGCGCGAAGGGTGCACCCTGATCGTCGCGAGCCACGACGGCCGCGTCATTGACGCGCTGGGCGAGCGGGATGACGTGACGGAGCTGGTGCTGCCCGGCCGCTCGGTGAACGGGCATGGGCTGGAGGGCTCGGACCGCACCACCTTCTGGTCCAGCGGGGTGACGCGATGATCCGCCTCGCCTGGCGCTATCTGTGGTCCAGCCCGCTGACGACCGCACTCAACCTGCTGCTGCTCACGCTGGGCCTGGCCGCAGTGACCTTCGTGCTGCGCGCCAGCGCACAGGTCGAAGCCGGCTTGAAGCGCGACCTGGCCGGCATCGACCTCGTGGTGGGCGCCAAGGGCAGCCCCATGCAGATCATGCTGGCCGGCGTGTTCCACCTGGATGCGCCCACGGGCAACATCCCGATGGCGACGCTGGAGTTGTTGCAGAAGCAGCCGCTGGTGGCGCAGGCCGTGCCGCTGTCGCTGGGTGACGCGTTCCGCGGCCACCGCATCGTCGGCACCACGCCGGCCTATGTCGATCTGTACGGCGCCCGCGTCGCGCAAGGCGCGATGTGGACCAAGCCCATGCAGGCCGTACTGGGCGCCGACGTCGCGCGAGCGAGCGGCCTGCGCCTCGGTGACCGGTTTGCCGGCAGCCACGGCCTGGGTGCCGGCGGCGGCGAGCATGGCGATCATCAGTTCGAAGTGGTGGGCGTGCTGGCCGACTCCGGCAGCGTGCTGGACCGCCTGGTGCTGACCGATCTCGCCTCGGTCTGGGAGGTGCACGACGAGCACCATGCCGATGAAGAAGCGCATGACGACCACGACGAGCATCGCGAGACCACGCTGATCCTGGTGCGTTACCGCAGCCCGCTGGCGGCCGCGATGCTGCCGCGCTGGGTCAATGCGCAGGACGACCTGCAATCCGCCGCGCCCGCGCTGGAGACCGCACGCCTGATGCGCCTGGTGGGCGCGGGCACCGAGGTGTTGCGCGGCTTTGGCGTCGTGCTGCTGATCGCGGCGGGGTTGTCCGTCTGGGTCGCGCTGCTGCACGCCGTGCGTGCGCGCCAGCCAGACCTGGCCATGCTGCGCATGCTGGGCGCGCCCGCACGCCGCGTCGCCGCATTGATCGCGCTGGAGGCCTTGCTGTTGGCGGCGCTGGCCGCCGTGCTGGGCCTGGCCGTCGGCCACGGCCTCGTGGCCGTGCTGGAGCGGCTGCTGGCGGAGCGCCAGTCGCTGCGCCTGGGCGCGCTCGGCGTCGGCGAGGCCGAATGGCTGGTGCCGCTGCTGGCGCTGGGCCTGGCCTTGCTGGCCGCCGCCTGGCCCGCCTGGCGCGCCTACCGGCTGGACGTGACCACGCTGCTGCAGGCGCCGCGCTGAACGCCGACAATCTCTGCCATGAAGTTCAAACCCGTCCTCGCCCTTTGCCTGGCCGCCGCG
Organism: uncultured Roseateles sp.; assembly: GCA_946480605.1. The sequence goes on from CAMLKW010000239.1 coordinate 3,469, forward strand.
GCCGCCCTCGCCCAGACCCCGCCGCCGATGGGGCAGGGCCCTGGCTATCACGACCCACGCAGCCCCTTCAAGCCGCTGGAGGAGCGCGCCGACATCCTGTCGTGGAAGCTGCTGTCGCAGGTGACCGCCAAGGCCGAGAAGAAGAAGCTGGTGCCGACCTTCCCGGCCGCCGTGCAGGCGCTGGACCGCAAGACGGTCAAGGTGCAGGGCTTCATGACGCCGCTGGAAGCCGGCGACAAACAGCAGCATTTCCTGCTGTCGTCGGTGCCCACCAGTTGCTCCTTCTGCGTGCCGGCCGGCCCCGAGGGCATGGTGGAGGTGCGCACGAAGAAGCCAGTGCGCTACACGCTGGAGCCGGTCATCGTCGAGGGCCAGCTGGCCGTGCTGACCGACGACCCCTACGGCCTGTACTACCGCGTCGAGGACGGCCTGGCCGTCAACTAGGGCGCCAGGCGCTCGCGCACCCAATGGTCCGCATCGAGCCTGAAGCGCAACCGGTCATGCAGGCGAGACCGGCGCCCCTGCCAGAACTCGAAGCCGTCCGGCACCAGCCGGTAGCCGCCCCAATGCGGCGGCCGCTCCGGGTTGAGCCCGTGCTGCACCGCCGCCTTGGCCGCATTGGCCACCAGCACCGCACGCGAGCTGATGGGCTGGCTTTGCGGCGAGGCCCAGGCGCCCAGGCGTGAATCCAGCGGTCGGCTCTTGAAGTAGTCGTCGGACTCCTGCGCCGAGGTCTTTTCGACGCGACCTTCGATGCGCACCACACGCTCCATCTCCACCCAGTGGAACTGCAGTGCGGCAAAGGGCAGGTGGGCTAACTCTTTTCCTTTGCGGCTTTCGTAGTTGGTGAACCAGACGAAGCCGCGCGCATCAAAGCCCTTCAGCAGCACCACGCGGGTGGACGGCCGGCCGTTGTCGCCGACGGTGGCCAGGGTCATCGCGGTGGGTTCGGACACATCGTGCGAGATGGCTTCGTCCATCCAGCGCTGGAACAGCGTCAGCGGGCCGTCCTGCGCCTGGGCCTCGTCCAGCTCCCCCAGTTCGTAGCTCTTTCGGAAATCACTCAGCTTGCTCATGGGGCCGAAGTATGCAGACCTTCCCTTAAGTGAACGTCCCAGTTTCTCAAGCAGGGCGCGACTGGGCATGCTTGTGGCACTGCAGCAAATGGTCAACAGGCCCTAGAAAAGATGAAACGACGCCCCGCCGTCGTCGTACTGGCCGCAGGACGCGGCACGCGGTTTCGAGGTCCGGGACACAAGCTGGAACAGAGGCTGGGCACCACGCCCGGCGCGGACACCCTGCTGGCGCGCACCTTGCGCCAGGCGATTGCCACCCAGCTGCCCGTCGTCGTCGTGACGACGCCGGCCCTCACGCCCGCGGTGCACAAGCTCGTTGCGGCCCGCGACGTCGTCACCCTGCCCGAGCACGACGGGCAAGGCCGGCCCCATCCCATCGGCATGGGGCATTCCATCGTGGCTGGCGTCAGCGCCAGCGGCGATGCCGACGGCTGGCTGATCCTGCCCGCCGACATGCCGCTGGTGCAGCCGTCCACCATCATGGCCGTGGCCGAGGGGCTGGAGCGCTACCCGGTCTGCTACGCACAGTACCGCGGCATGCAGGGCCATCCGGTGGGCTTCGGCACCGAGCTGTACTCCGAGTTGATGGCCTTGCAGGGTGACGAGGGCGCGCGGCGCATCGTGGCGCGTTACGCAGCCCAGCCCATCACGGTCGACGACCCCGGCGTGCACATCGACGTCGACACCGCCGAAGACCTCGCACGTCTGCGCGATTGATTCAAAGCGGCCCGCACAGGCCGTGCTGCGCAGCCAGATGGGCTTGGCGCTCCAGCTCCTTGTCGCGGATTCCATGCTCACGCAAACCCTGGACCGTGCGCAACAGGTAGTCCAGCGTCGTGCCGTAGCGGCCTCGGGCGTGCCGGAAGATGTGCAGCAACTCGGGTTCGTGCAGCACTCCGGTCCAGTTGGGGCTGTGTCGCGACAGCGTGAACGCCAGCGCCCGCTGCCGGCCGCCGGGCGTGTCGCAGTTCAGCCAGCGCGGCTCGTAGACGCCGTTGGGCATCTCACGCTCCCACAACTGCAGCAGCACCGGCCCGGCCGTGGCGCGTGGCACTCGGTAGAGCAAGCCACGGCAGCTGCCACCCGAGACCAGCGCCAGCACCAGCCCTGGTTCCTGCGGCGAGCCGCGGTTCACGCGGGAGCGCATGCGCAACACGCGGTGGAAGCCCAGCACCCGCGCCGGCAAGGCCTCGGCATACTCGAAGTCCGGCCGCCAGATCAGCGAGCCGTAGGCGAACAGCAGCAGATCCTCGCCGCTGTCCCGCCATTCGGCCGTCGTGCGCTGCAGCAGGTGGGCACTGCGGGCCGGGCCGTGCGGAATGTGGATTGCCTGTGACGCCATTGCCGCCATCCTGCCATGCTGGTACCCAGGTCGTAACCCGCGGACCCTTGCGTGGAAGTAATATGGTTACCTAAATTCTGAAGGCTCGGTTACGAAGCCGACGCCCCGGAGACACCGAATGAACTCCCTACTGAACGAAGTCACCCAGCGCATCCGCGAGCGCAGCGCCAAGCCGCGCGGCGACTACCTGGCTCGCATCGCCCAGCTGAGCAACCGCCAGCGCGGCTTCGAGCGCATGGGCTGCGCCAACGTGGCGCATGCCGTCGCGGCGCTGCCGACCAACGACAAGCTGCGCATCGTGGCCGAGAAGGCGCCCCACATCGGCGTCGTGACGGCCTACAACGACATGCTTTCGGCGCACCAGCCCTATGAGCACTATCCGGACCTGATCCGCGCCGAGGCCCACCGGCTGGGCGCCACCGTGCAGGTGGCGGGTGGCGTGCCGGCGATGTGCGACGGCGTCACGCAAGGCCTGCCCGGCATGGAGCTGAGCCTGTTCTCGCGCGACACCATCGCGATGAGCA
>CAMLKW010000240.1 GCA_946480605.1 uncultured Roseateles sp.
CCTGGACACCATCAAGACCGTGTTCCAGGACTTCGCGCTGGTCAACGGCACCTGGAACGTCGGCGGCGCCTTCGTGCGCCCGCAGGACATCAAGACGACGGCGCTGCTGACCGTCGAGGGCGAACTGGACGACATCTCCGGCGCCGGCCAGACCAAGGCGGCCCATGACCTGTGCGCAGGCGTCGCCAAGGAGCACCAGTTCCATTACGACGTCGAAGGCGCCGGCCACTACGGCATCTTCTCGGGCCGGCGCTGGCGCGACCTCGTTTACCCCGAGGTGCGCGACTTCATCGCCAAGTACGAAGCCGCGCCGCTGAAGAAGACGGCCAAGGCTGCGGCCAAACCGGCCGCCAAGCGCAGCACACGTAAAGCGTGAGCCTCGCGGCCCTCATCGACGCCGCACTGCCGCAGACCCAATGCACTCGCTGCGGCTACCCGGACTGCCGCCGCTACGCCGAGGCCATCGCCGCCGGTGAGGCCGGCATCAACCAGTGCCCGCCCGGCGGCGCCGAAGGCGTGGCCCGGCTGGCCGCCATCACCGGCCGGCCGGCGCTGCCGCTGAACCCGGCCCACGGCATCGAGGCCACGCGCGGCGTGGCCGTCATCGACGAGGCCTGGTGCATAGGCTGCACGCTGTGCATCAAGGCCTGCCCGGCGGACTGCATCGTCGGGGCTCCGAAGGCCATGCATGTCGTCGTCACCTCGCAATGCACCGGCTGCGAGCTGTGCGTGCCGGCCTGTCCAGTGGATTGCATCTCCATGCCCGAGGTGACCACCGCCACCGGCTGGGCCGCATGGAGTCAGCCACTGGCAGAGCAAGCCCGCGAGCGCTACGCCTTCAAGCAATTTCGCCGCCACCGCGAGACCGAAGAGAACGACGCTCGCCTCGCGGCCAAGGCCGAAGCCAAGCTGGCCGATCTGCCGGCGGCGTCTGCCATCACTGACCCGGGCCAGCTCGACCGCAAACGCATCGCTATCGAGGCTGCACTCGCCCGAGCCCGGGCCAGACGCGGCTGACAATACCGGCATGAACGCCGCGCAGATCGACCGTTTCTTTGCCACGCTCAAAGCCGCCAACCCGGCGCCGCAGACCGAGCTGGAGTTCTCCAGCGTGTTCGAGCTGCTGACCGCCGTGCTGCTGTCCGCGCAGGCCACCGACGTCGGCGTCAACAAGGCCACGCGCAAGCTCTTCGCCGTTGCCAACACGCCGGCGCAAATCCTCGCGCTCGGCACCGATGGGCTGGAGTCGTACATCAAGACCATCGGCCTGTACCGCAGCAAGGCCAAGCACCTGCTGCAGACCTGCCGCATGCTCATCGACCTGCACGGCGGCGAGGTGCCTCGTTCGCGCGAGGCGCTGGAGGCCTTGCCAGGCGTCGGCCGCAAGACGGCCAACGTCGTGCTCAACGTCGCCTTCGGCGAGCCGACGATGGCGGTCGACACGCACATCTTCCGCGTCGGCAATCGCACCGGCCTCGCGCCCGGCAAGACGCCGCTGGCCGTGGAGCTCGGTCTGCTGGAGCGCATCCCCGAGGTCTACCTCGTCGACGCTCATCACTGGCTGATCCTGCATGGCCGCTACGTCTGCCAGGCGCGCAAGCCACTCTGCAACGCTTGCGCCGTGATTCAGGAGTGCGACTACGGCCGCACCCTAAAATCCGCAGCCGCCTGACACCCCTCATCCATGGCCAGCCTGACCGACCTGACCGACCGCGTGGAGCGCCTGCTCCTGCGTCACGACGAAATCCTACGCACCAACCTGCTGCTGCAGGTGCAGCTCACCGCCATCACGCAGGAGCGCGACAGCCTGCGCTCTCGGCTGAACGCGGCGCGCGCGCGCGTCGACGCGCTGCTGGAGCGCCTGCCCGTCGACTCGCCCAAGGAAGACCAGCCATGAAGCAGATGGAAGTGACCATCATGGGCCAGAGCTATCTGCTGGGCTGCCCGGAGGGCGGCGAAGCCGCGCTGACCGCAGCCGTCACCCACGTGGACAGTGAGATGAGCGCGATCCGCGATGCCGGCAAGGTCAAGGCGCGCGAGCGCATCGCCGTGCTGGCCGCGCTGAACCTGGCTTACCAGCTCGCCGACGCGCCGCGTGAGGCAGCGCCCGCAGCACCCGTTGCCGGCCCCGACGTCGATGCCCTCATCCAACGCCTGGATGAAGCACTGGGTCACGACGGACAGCTGCTCTGAGCAGCGTAAAATCTCCGTCGTCCACTGCTTTCCTCTGGGGCTTTATTTCCTTCATCCGATGCTCTTTGAGCAAGGGCTTGGAATATGCCGGATGGGCGTGAGCGTCTCGCGTCAGATGAACCCGAAGTCCGGATGACCTGGCCCACCTGATTACCCCTGGGTGTTCAGGATCTCGGCCCCCAGGATTGCGGTGGACACCTTCTTACCCCTTAGCATCAGCCAATGAACTACTGGCTGATGAAGTCCGAACCCGACGAGGCCTCCATCCTCGATTTGCAGAAGGCCGGCACCCTGCCCTGGACCGGCGTGCGCAACTACCAGGCACGCAATTTCATGCGTGACGACATGCAGCTGGGCGATGGCGTGCTGTTCTATCACTCATCATGCCCGGAGCCCGGCATCGCTGGCCTCGCCGAAGTCTGCAGTGAGGCCTATCCGGACGCCACGCAGTTCGACCCGGCCAGCCACTACTACGACGCCAAGTCCAAGCCCGAGGCACCGCGCTGGGTGCACGTGGACGTGCTCTGGCGCGAGACCACGCGTCTCTTGAGCCTGAAGGAAATGCGCGAGGCGCCCGAACTGGCCTCCATGCGCGTGCTGGAGCGCGGCAGCCGGTTGTCGATCACGCCCGTCACGCCCGCCGAGTGGCAGGCCGTGCTGAAGCGGCTGCGCCAGGCATGACGGCCGGCCTCATCGCCGAACTGCTGGCCTTGGGCCTGGCAGCCGGCTTTCTTGCTGGGCTGCTGGGCATAGGCGGTGGCATGTTACTGGTGCCTTTCCTGACCTTCATCCTGAGCCAGCGCGGCGTGGAGCCGGGCATGGCCGTGAAGATGGCCATTGCGACGTCCATGGCCACCATCATGTTCACGTCGCTGTCCAGCGTGCGCGCCCACCACAAGCGTGGTGCCGTGCGCTGGGACCTCGTCAAGGGGCTGGCGCCAGGCATCCTGGCCGGCGGCCTGCTGGCCGGCGCGGGACTGTTCGCGCTGCTGAAAGGTGCTTGGCTGGCACTGGTGTTCGGCGCCTTCGTCAGCTTCTCCGGCTGGCAGATGCTGCGCAACAAGCGGCCGGCGCCCAGCAGCCAGATGCCGGGCACCGCAGGCCAGTTGGGCGCCGGAGCCGGCATCGGCCTGCTGTCAGGCCTGGTGGGGGCTGGCGGTGGCTTCGTCAGCGTGCCTTTCATGGTCTGGTGCAACGTGCCGGTGCATCTGGCCGTGGCCACCAGCGCAGCGCTGGGCTTTCCTATCGCGGTGGCCAACACGCTGGGCTACGTCGTCGGCGGATGGGGCATCGCGCCCGCATTGCCGGGCGCTTTCGGCTACCTCTACCTGCCGGCCCTGGTGGTGATTGCCGCGGCCAGCGTGACCATCGCACCGCTGGGCGCGCGAGTGGCCCACGCCATGGACGTATCGCAATTGAAGAAGGCCTTCGCGACGCTGCTGTTCGCGCTCGCGGCCTACATGCTCTGGAAGGGCTTCAGCGAGCTTTAGCCGAAAGCAATGGACGCCAGCACCACCTGGTTGCCGCCCCGGCGCTGTGCCTCGTGCACGGCGTTCTCGCTGGCCGCCATCAGCTCATCCTGGCGCGAAGCCGTATGCGGGAAGCTGGACACGCCCATGGAGATGGACAGGCCGAGGTCCTGACCGTTCAGCACGACGATCTGCGCGGCACACTGGCGGCGCAGCTGCTCCATGCGCGCATGCGCCGTCGCCAGGCCCACGCCCGACAGCAGCACGGCGAAACGCTGTGCACCGATGCGGCAGGCCGAGTCCATCGCGCGCGTGTTGGCGCGCAGCATGCGGCCAATGCCTTCCAGCAGGCGCTGCTGGGCCTCGTCGCCCAGTTCGGCAATCGCGGGGGACGCATCCAGCGCAATCACCACCAGCGCGAATTCACGGTGCTCGCGCGAGGACAGGTCGATCTCGCGCAGCAGCTGATCATCGAACTGCGGGCGCAGGTAGAGCCCGGACACCTCGTCGCGACCGGACCCCTGCTGCAGCTCGCGGCGGATCTGCTCGATGGCGCTCTGCTGCTGCTCAATCTGGCCCAGCGCACGCTGCAACTGCGACTCGCGATGGCGCTCCTCGGTGCGCTCGTGCCAGACCGACAGCAGGAAGTCCGGGCCCAGCGCCAGCCGCGTGACGCTGAATTCGCGCCGCCTGCCCTTGATCTCCAGCTTGTGCTCGGACACCACCGGATGGCGTTGCGCCATCACCGTCTGCTCCACTCGCCGCAGCGCCGTGGTCTCGTCGGCCTTCAGCAATTCGGCGTCGGTATGGCCCACGACCGCCTCGCACTCGAACATGTGGGCCAGGCCCGCACTCGCGAACACATAGCGGCCGGTGGCAGCCGCCTTGATGGCGGCCTGGCTGCCCAGCGGCTCGATCAGCGCGACCAAGCCGGCCAGAGCCTCACCGCCCAGCTCAGCATGCCCGCCCAGCCATTGAGCCAGGCTGCCCGGCTGGGGCGACGAGGGATCGGTCATGTCCATGGAATCGTTTGAATGCGATCGCGTGCCAACGGCGGGGAACCGGGCTTGCCCTGTGTCAAGGGACTGTAGTGGGGCGCGAGCGAGGCCAGCAAGGCCAGCTCACCCCACGAATCGGGCCTCCCCCCTAAGACGCCCGTCGGATCAGCTGGCGTCCATCCTACAGAGTTTCAACACCGCCGCCCGCGACAATCAGCCCCCTGGACGGGAGGCTTATGCAGGTATTCGATGCGGTGGTGGTGGGGGCAGGCGCGGCCGGCCTGTTCTGTGCGGGCCTGGCTGGCCAGGCCGGGCTGCGCGTGCTGCTGGTGGACCACGCGCCGCGGCTGGCCGAAAAAATCCGCATCTCGGGTGGCGGACGTTGCAATTTCACCAATCGCGAGGCGGGACCGGCCAATTTCCTGTCCGAGAACCCGGCGTTCTGCCGCTCGGCCCTGGCCCGCTACACGCCTCAGGACTTCATCAAGCTGATGCAGCGCCACGGCATCGCCTTTCACGAGAAGCACAAGGGACAGCTGTTCTGCGACGACTCCAGCGAACAGATCATCCAGATGCTGCTGAAGGAGTGCGAGGCTGGTGGCGTCACGCGCTGGCAGCCCTGCACGGTGGCAGACGTGCGTCAATTGCCCAACGGGGGCTTCGAGCTGGACACCAGCCAGGGGCCGGTTCGCGCGCCGCGCGTGGTGGTCGCCACAGGCGGCCTGCCCGTGCCCAAGATCGGCGCCAGCGACTGGGGCCTGCGCCTGGCCAAGCGCTTCGACCACGCCATCGTCGAGCCACGCCCGGCCCTGGTGCCGCTGACCTTCGACATGGACACCTGGGCGCCTTTTACGACCCTAGCCGGCCTGTCGCTGCCGGTCGAGGTGTCCTGCGGCAGCGGCAAGGCACGCATGCGCTTCCTGGAGGACCTGCTGTTCACGCACCGGGGGCTCAGCGGGCCGGCCATCCTGCAGATCTCCAGCTATCGTGCTGCAGACCAGGCGCTGCAGATCAATCTGGCACCGGAGCTGCGACTGGATCAGGAGCTGGTGGAGGCCAAGGCCACATCAAAGCGTCAGCTGGGCAATGAGCTGGCCGCCCGGCTGCCCCAGCGCCTGGCCACGGCATGGCTGGAGCGCTCGGGCCTGGACGCCAGCCGCCCGCTTGCGGAATGCCGCGACGCCGACCTGCAACGCCTGGGGCGCAGCGTGCACGAGTGGCAATTGATGCCCAGCGGCGACGAAGGCTGGCGCAAGGCCGAGGTGATGCGAGGCGGCGTCTCCACACGCGATCTCAGCTCGCAGACGCTGGAAAGCAAACGGGTTCCCGGCCTGTACTTCATCGGCGAGGTTGTCGACGTCACCGGTTGGCTGGGCGGCTACAACTTCCAGTGGGCCTGGGCCAGCGCCGCCGCCTGCGCGGCAGCCATGGCGGCCGCTTCCAGCGATGCTTCAGTCGGGGCCTGAGCAAATCTTGGCAAGTCCTTGATTTCCCGGCTACAATCCCCGGCTTTGCTGGCAAACCCCGCGCGTCGATTCGCAGGCATCACAAGGTGATGCAGCAATCCGGAACCTGCTGCTGATACTGAAGCCGCGAACACCGAGCGCAATCTGAAGGAAATACATGACCACCATCCGCGTCAAGGAAAACGAGCCGTTCGACGTCGCTCTGCGTCGCTTCAAGCGCACCATCGAAAAGCTGGGCCTGCTGACCGAACTGCGCGCCCGCG
>CAMLKW010000241.1 GCA_946480605.1 uncultured Roseateles sp.
CCAAGGTGGTGGGCTTTGCCGACCTGGGCATGGAAGCCATCTACGAGTTCGACGTCGTGGACATGCCCGTGACGGTGGCCGTGGACGCCGGCGGAACCAGCGCCCACATCACCGGCCCGGCCGAGTGGAAGCAGCGCATTGCCTCCGGCAAGGCGATCAACATCCCGGTGGCGACGGCCTGAGCGAAGCGGGGCCCAGCAGCCCAACCCGCGCTGCGGTCGGGGCCGGGTGTTGCCTCCACAATGCCCGCCCATGATCCAAGTCCGCACGATACGCCCCGGCGACCGTGCCGCCTGGCAGCCCCTCTGGGACGGCTACAACGCCTTCTACGGCCGCGAGGGCGCGACCGCGCTGCCGGCCGAGATCAGCGACACAACCTGGGGCCGATTCCTCGACCCGACCGAGCCGGTGCATGCGCGGGTCGCCGAGGATGAACAAGGCCGCCTGCTGGGCCTGGTGCACTACCTGTTCCACCGCAGCACCAACCGCATCGAGCCGGTCTGCTACCTGCAGGACCTGTTCACGGCGCCCGGGGCCCGCGGCCACGGCGTGGGCCGGGCGCTGATCGAGGCCGTCTACGCGGCCGCCCAGGCCGCCGGAACACGGCGCGTCTACTGGCACACGCAAGCCAGCAACACTACGGCGCGCGCGCTGTACGACCGGCTGGCCTCGCATGCCGGTTTCCTGGTCTACACCCACGACGCGGCCTGACACCCGGAGTACTTCACGTGCGCCTGCTTCCCTTCGCCTCCGCCCTTCTCGCGCTGTGCGTGCTGTCCCCGCACGCGCACGCCCAGGCACCCGCGTCCGCCTGCACGCTGGCCCCGGTCGCCGGCGACCTGCGCGAGCTGACCTCCGGCGGCCGCACGCGCAGCTACCGGTTGTTCGTGCCGCCGACCGCCACGGGCCGTGCGCCGTTGCCCCTGGTCTTCGACCTGCACGGCTCGGGCGGCAATGCCGCCGGCCAGGCCAGGACCAGCGGCTTCGAGGCCCTGGCCGCCCGCGAGGGCTTCGCCGTCGCCACGCTGCAGGCCGAGGACGCGCGCTGGAACGTGCCCGCCACCGGCGCCCGTGCGGACGACGTGCAGTACGTGTCCGACGTCCTCGACCATGTCGCTGCCCGCACCTGCATCGACCCGACCCGCGTCTACGCCACCGGCTTCTCCGGCGGCGGGCGCATGTCCTCGCTGCTGGGCTGCCGGCTCAACCACCGCATCGCGGCCATCGCGCCGGTGGGCGGGCTGCGCTGGACCGGACCCTGCCCGGGCCGCGCGGTGCCGGTGTTCACGGTGCACGGCCTGGCCGACACGACCAACCCCTACGAGGGCCACGGCGACCGCGGCGCCGAGTGGGTGGAGAGCGTGCCCGAGGCGCTGGCCGGCTGGGCGTCGCACAACCGCTGCCAACCCAAGCTGTTGCAGGAAGAACTGCCTGGCCCGGGGCACACGGTGCGCTACGCGGGCTGCTCGGGCGGCACCGAGGTGCGGCTGCTGCGGGTCGACGGCATGGGCCACATCTGGCCGCGCACCGAGGTGGATGCGAGCGGCGCGATCTGGCAGTTCTTCAAGGCCCAGACGCTGCGCTAGGGCTGCTGGCGGCCCAGGGCGGGTTGGCGCTCCACAAGCGCTGCACCAACTCCGGATGGCGCCGCCAGAAGTCCTGCGTGACGATGACGTAGAACGCCTGGCTGGTGAAGGGCGTGTCCAGCGCCTCGATGCCCGCATCCGGCATGCGCGACAGCACCAATTGCGCCTGCTCCGGCTGCATCAGCGCCAGCGCCACGCGCCCGCGGGCCAGCTTGGCCATCAGCTGCTCGGCGCTCGTCGCCCGGTCGTCCACGGCGACGCCCAGGTCCGTGACCTTGACACCGTACTGGTAGCCGAACTGCAGGCCCAGCGGCTGGTCTCCCAGGCCGGTGAAGCGCCGCCCATCCCAGCCGAAGTTGGTGCCGACGCGCCGGTACAGCAGGAAGCGCACCCGGCCCAGGCCGCGCTCCTCGTCGGCCACGCCCTCGCGCATGGGGTAGGCCATCCACGCCAGCCGCTCGGGTGAGAACACGCCGATCAGCGCGTCGGCCGCGCCGGTGCGGGTGCTCTGCAGGCAGCGCGCCCGCGGGGCCACGGCGGGCACCACCTCCACGCCCGCCGCACGCGCCAGCAGGGCCAGCCGGCGCTGGAACAGGCCGCTGCCATCCGGCAGCGTGTAGGGGTGAAAGGGCACGTCCGACGTGCACAGCCTGAGCTTGACCGGCTGCGCCTGCAGCGGCCCGGCCCACAACCCCGTCAGCAGCAACAACAGCCATGCGCGCATGCAGGCCAGTCTAGGGCCCGCCCACCGGCGCCGGAAGCTGCGCAAGAATCCGCCCACCCGTTCGCCAACCGAGGCAGCACCCATGCCCAACATCCGCGCCTACGCCGCCCAGACCGCCGGCGGCCCGCTGCAGCCCTTCGAGTTCGACCCCGGCCCGCTGGGCGACGAGGACGTCGAGATCACCGTCGAGCACTGCGGCGTCTGCCACTCCGACCTGGCCATGATCGACAGCGAGTGGTTCCCCGCCAGCTACCCCGTCGTGCCCGGCCACGAGGTGGTGGGCCGCATCACTGCGTTGGGGCCACGCGCCAAGGGCCGGCAACTGGGCCAGCGCGTGGGCGTGGGCTGGCACACGGGCAGCTGCACGCACTGCAACTTCTGCCTGGGCGGCGAGCAGCACCTGTGCGGCCAGCGCCAGCCGACGCTGATCGGCCGGCACGGCGGCTTTGCGGACCGGCTGCGCTCGCACTGGAGCTGGGCCATTCCCATCCCCGACGCACTGGACCCGGCCGCCGCCGGCCCGCTGATGTGCGGCGGCGGCACGGTGTTCCTGCCCTTCGTGCTGCATGCGATCAAGCCGACCGACCGGGTCGGCGTCGTCGGCATCGGCGGGCTGGGCCACATGGCCGTCAAGTTCGCGCGGGCCTGGGGCTGCGAGGTGACGGCGTTCACGTCGTCGCCGTCCAAGCGCGAGGAGGCGCTGGCGCTGGGCGCACACAAGACCGTGTCCAGCGTCGACAAGGCCGAGCTGAAGGCCGCAGCCGGCAGCCTGGACTTTTTGCTCATCACCGTGGGCGCCGCATTGAACTGGGACGCACTGCTGGCCGCGCTGGCGCCCAAGGGCCGCATGCACCTGGTGGGCGTCGTCACCGACGCGCTGAGCCTGAGGAGCGGCGGCCTGCTGAGCTGGCAGAAGGGCCTGTCCGCCTCGCCCACGCCGCCGCCATCGGTGCTGGCGACGATGCTGCAGTTCTCGGCCCGCCACCAGATCCTGCCGCAGGTGGAGCGCTTCCCGATGCGCCGCGTCAACGACGCGCTGGATCACCTGCGCTCGGGCAAGGCGCGCTACCGTGTCGTGCTGGACTCGGACTTCGGCTGACGCTGCACCTGCTGCGGGTAGGGGATGTCCACGCCCAGCCCCTTCAGCGTGCGCCAGATCGCCAGGTTCACGTCCGAGCGCACGCCGCCGCTGCCGTTCTCGGGATCGGCAATCCAGAAGAACACCGTCAGCTCGATGCCGCTGTCGGCAAAGCGGCTCAGCTGCACCGATGGCCCCGGCTCGCGCAGCACGCGCGGCACCTCGGCCAGCGCGCCGGCCAGCGCCTTCATGACGGCGTCCACCTCGCAGTCGTAGTCCACCTGCACGACGGTGGACAGCAGCACCCGCGGGTCGGCCAGCGAGGAGTTCTCGACCCGCTGCGTGATCAGCATCTCGTTGGGCACGATGGCCTCCTTGCCGCCCAACGACCGGATCACCGTGTAGCGCGTCTTGATGTCGGTGACGCGGCCCTCGAAGCCGTCCACCTTGACCATGTCGCCGATGCGCAAGCTGCGCTCGGCCAGGATGACGAAGCCCGACACGTAGTTGGCCGCCAGCTTCTGCAGGCCGAAGCCCAGGCCCACGCCCAGCGCGCCGCCCAGCACGCCCAGAGCGGTCAGGTCTATGCCTGCGGCCGACAGCGCGAACAGCAGGCCCACGAACAGCAGCAGCGCGCGGATGGCGCTGGCGGCGATCTTGCGCATGGACAGGTCCATGGACTCGCGCCGCAGCAGCCGCGACTCGATGGCCGCCGAGATCCACAAGGCCACCACCAGCACCAGCGCCGCGGTCAGCCCGCCTTCGATGAGGTTGCGCAGCGTCAGCCTGACGGTGCCGAACTTCCAGCCGATGTCGTCCAGCTCGTCCAGCAGCACCGGCAGCAGGCCCGTGACCCACAGCACCGCACCCGCCCAGATCGCCCAGGAGCCGATGCGCTCGACCCCGCGTATGGGCGCCGAGTCCGGCCAGGCGGCGGCCAACACCCGGGCGATGACGCGGATGACGGCCAGCGACACCAACAGCGGCAGCGCCAGCTTGAACAGCGCGGGCGCCTCGCCCCACAGCGGCAGCAGACGGCGCACGCCGAAGGCCAGCGCCAGCGCCAGCAGCGGGAACAGCGCGCCGTCGATGACGCGCTCGCCGAACAGCACGCTGTGCTCGCGGCGCGTGGCGGCGCGCGACAGCGCCCAGCTCAGCAGCGCCGCCAGCGCCAGGCAGCCCAGCAGCAGCGCCCATTCGGCCAGCGCCTCGGCGCTGAAGACGCGCCCCAGCAAGGCCTGCAGTTCGGTCAGGCTCAGAGGTTGATGCATTGAATCCATAGTCAGGCTGGCAGGGTCGCCGGCCGATCTTTGCAGATTGAGATTAAAGATCCGCCAGCACGCGCAGGTGCACGCCCACGCTGCGCGACAGGGCCTGCAGGTTGTAGCCGCCCTCCAGCAGCGACACGATGCGGCCCTGCGCATGGCGCTCGGCCACGGCCTTGATCTTCAGCGTCAGCCACTCGTAGTCGGCTTCCACCAGCCCCAGCTGGCCCAGGTCGTCCTCGCGGTGCGCGTCGAAGCCGGCCGAGATGAAGATCATCTGCGGCTTGAAGCGCTCCAACGCCGGCAGCCACATGGCCTCCACGATCTCGCGCACCTCGCCGCCACGCGTGTAGGCCGGCAGCGGCACGTTGACCATGTTCTCGCCCTTGGGCACGCCGCCCGAGTACGGGTAGAGCTGGTCCTGGAACAGGCTGACCATCAGCACGCGGTCGTCGCCGGCGATGATGTCCTCGGTGCCGTTGCCGTGGTGCACGTCGAAGTCCACGATGGCCACGCGCTTCAGGCCACGGTTGTCCAGCGCATGGCGCGCAGCAATGGCCACATTGTTGAAGAAGCAGAAGCCCATGCTCTGGTCGCGCGTGGCATGGTGGCCGGGCGGGCGCACGTTGCAGAAGGCGTTGTCCGCGCGGCCGTCGATGACCACGTCGGTCGCTTCCACCGCCGCACCCGCTGCGGCCAGCACGGCCGACCAGGTGTGGGCGTTGGCCGAGGTGTCGGGGTCGATGGCGCAGCGCTCGCCGTTCTCGGCGCATTCGCGCAGCATGCGGCCGATCTCGGCCACGTAGCCATGCGTGTGGGCCAGCTCCACCGCCTTCAGGTCCACCGGCGGCGCATCGAAGTGTTCCAGCGCCGGGGCCACACCCGACGCGATCAGCCAGTCGTCGATGGCCGCCAGCCGCTCGGGGCATTCGGGGTGGCCGGCGCCCATGTCATGGCGGCGGCATTCGGGGGGATTGAAGTACGCGGTGGACATGCCCGTTGTCTCTTGCTATGGTCCAGCCTCATGACGACGCAATCACGAACGCTGACAACGCAACTGCAGGCGCTGCAAAACCAGATTAGCACGGTCATCAAGGGCAAACCCGCGCAGATCGCGGATTCCCTCGCCTGCCTCATCGCCGGCGGCCATCTGCTCATCGAGGACCTGCCCGGCGTCGGCAAGACCACGCTGGCCCATGCGCTGGCCATCTCGCTGGGCCTGAAGTTCTCGCGCCTGCAGTTCACCGCCGACCTGCTGCCCAGCGACCTGCTGGGCGTGAGCGTCTACGAGCGCGAGAAGAACGGCTTCGCCTTCCACCCCGGCCCGGTGTTCGCGCAGGTGCTGCTGGCCGACGAGATCAACCGCGCCGGCCCCAAGACGCAGAGCGCGCTGCTGGAGGCGATGGAGGAGCACCAGGTCAGCATCGAGGGCGTCAGCCATCCGCTGCCTCAGCCCTTCTTCGTCATCGCGACACAGAACCCCAGCGAGCAGCTGGGCACCTTCCCGCTGCCCGAGTCGCAGCTGGACCGCTTCCTGATGTGCATCTCGCTGGGCTACCCCGACGCCGCCGCCGAGCGCGAGCTGCTGATGGGCGGCGACAGCCGCGAGCAGCTGCGCGAGTTGAAGGCCGTCATGACGCCGCCCGAGCTGATCGAGGTGCAGGCCGCCGTGCGCGCCATCCACGCCGCGCCGCCGCTGCTGGACTATCTGCAGGC
>CAMLKW010000242.1 GCA_946480605.1 uncultured Roseateles sp.
CCAGAAGAGCGGCAAGACCTCGGTCGCCGAACTGCTGACCGACCTGGCCGCCAACGGCGCAGGTACCCTGGGCACCGGCTTCGCCGGCGCGTTCGCGAACGGCGCATCGGGCATCTCGCTGCGCGGCCTGACCGTGGGCGCGACCCTGGTCCTGATCGACGGCCACCGCATGGCTGCCTACCCGCTGTCGGACGACGCCCAGCGCTCCTTCGTCGACGTCTCCTCCATTCCGTTTGATTCGATCGAATCGATCGAAGTCCTGAAGTCCGGCGCATCGTCGCTGTACGGCTCGGACGCGGTGGCCGGCGTGGTCAACGTCATCCTGCGCAACGACTACCAGGGCGCGCTCGTCGAGATGAACGCCAAGCAGCGCTTCGACGGCCTGTTCAAGAGCCAGACCGCCAACGTGATGGTGGGCGCCGGCGACATCGCGCGCGACGGCTACAACCTGATGCTGGGCGCCGAGCTGTTCATCCGCGACGGCGTGGGCATCACCGAGGCGCCGGACCTGGTCCGCCACGACCTGCTGAGCAGCCTGTACAACCGCCTCAAACCCAGCTCCACCTCGTCCTACCCCGGCAACCTCTACACCTACAACAACGGCGCCTCGGGCAGCTTCCGCGGCATGCTGTCGTCGAGCTGCGCGACGCAGGGACCCGTGTCGTCCACCGTCGCGACGCCGCGCTGCCTGTGGGACTCCACGCAGTACGCCCAGTACACCGGCGACCAGAAGCGCGGCTCGGTGTTCGCGCGCGGCAGCCTGGACGTGGGCGGCGGCGCGGTCGTCAGCGCCGAGCTGATGGCCTCGCGCGTGCAGAACGACTACACCGACTCGCCCACCAGCCGCAGCGAATCGCTGACCACCTGGGGCGACGCGCAAGGCAAGAGCGTGCAGTTCCTGGGCCTGGCGCTGCCGGCCGACCACCCGGACAACCCCACCCGCCTGGCCAGCACCGCCAACCCCGTGCTGCTGCCCAACAGCACCGGCACCACCACGCGCTACACCCGCCCCACCGTGATGGGCCTGCGCTACCGCTTCGCCGACCTGCCCTACAACTACTACACGCAGGCCGACAACATCCGCGCCGTCATCAGCGGCAGCACGACGCTGGCCGGCTGGGACATCGACGGCGGCCTGCTGCACCACTACCAGAAGAACACCAAGACGCTGACCGGGCGGCTCAGCCTGTCCGGCCTGAACAAGGTGCTGGCCGACGGCAGCTACCGCTTCGGCGGCCAGAACAGCCCCGAGGTGCTGGCCACCCTGTCGCCCGACCTGAACGACTGGGGCACGGCCAACACCAGCGCCGTGGACCTGCGCGGCTCGCGCGAGCTGTGGGCACTGGCCGGCGGCGCCGCCATGCTGGGCCTGGGCGGCGAGCTGCGCCACGAGAACTTCGAGGTGGCGGCCGACCCGCGCACCGCCGCCGGCGACATCATCGGCCGCGGCATCGGCGAGGCCCGCGGCTCGCGCAACGTGGCCGCCGCCTACGCCGAGCTGGCGCTGCCCTTTGTCCAGGGGCTGGAGACCCAGGTCGCGCTGCGCGCCGAACACTACACGGACTTCGGCAACGCCGTGACCGCCAAGCTGGGCGCCAAGTACAAGCTGAACGACTGGGCCACCGTGCGCGGCACCTGGGCCAACGGCTTCCGCGCGCCGTCGCTGTCGCAGATCACCACCTCGTCGGTGTTCGCCTTCAGCTCCGGCTACCGCGACCCCAGGCTCTGCCCCACGGTCGTCACCACCAACACGAACTGCTCGCTGAGCCTGTCCACGGTGTCGCTGGCCAACCCCAACCTCAAGCCCGAGAAGTCCGACTCCTACACGCTGGGCCTGGTGCTGTCGCCGGCGCGCGGCACGGACGTGGTGCTGGACGCCTGGTACATCGAGCGTCGCGGCGAGGTGGACCGCCTCAGCGCCCAGGAGATCCTGAACCGCGAAAGCCAGTTCCCCGGCATGGTCATGCGCATGGCGCCGGCGGCCGGCGAGACGCTGGGCCAGGTCTACCAGGTGCGTCGCCCCTACCTGAACCTGGCCCGCACCACCGCCGGCGGGCTGGACTACGAGTTCAGCCAGCGCTTCGGCCTGGCCGCCTACGGCAAGGCGCGCCTGAGCCTGAAGGGCACGCGCACGCTGTCGCACAAGGTGCAGACCGAAGAGGGGCAACCCGAGGTCGAGACGCTGGGCTTCTACCGGAAGCCGCGCAGCAAGCTGCAGCTCAGCGCCAACTGGAGCCTGGAGGACTGGTCCGTCACGCTCAGCGGCAACCACCAGAGCGGTTTCCAGAGCTTCGACGCCGGCGACAGCTGCGACAGCACGCTGACCAACGGCGGCTACGCCAACCTGTGCCGCATGAAGGCCTGGCGCACGGCCGACCTGTCGGTCAGCTACAAGGGCTTCAAGGGCACGCGCCTCAGCGCCACGGTGCGCAACCTGGCCGACTCGCGCCCGGCGCTCGATCCGAACGAGACCGAGGTCGGCGTCCGGGGCAGCGTGGCCAATGCCTATGGCCGCTACCTGTCGGTGAATGCCTCCTATGAGTTCTGAGTTCTTCTCCCACCGGCGCACGCTGCTGGGCGCGGCGCTGGCCGCGCTGCTGCCCTGGCCGGCCGCCGCCGCGCCGGTGCTGCCGGCCGCGCAGCTCAAGGCCGACGGCATCCCGGCGTTCGAGCGCCACGCCATCGGTGACGATGCCGCCGAGACGACGGGTCTGCGCTTCCTGGACTGGCATCCGCTGCGCGCCGAGATGCTGGTGCTGCGCCGCCACGGTGGCAGCCAGCAGCTCCACCGCGTCGCGGCCGCCGGCGCCACGCCCGAGCCGCTCACCCACGGGCGCGACGCAGTCAGCAACGCCCGCTGGGAGCCCGCCGCGGGCGACTACCTCGTCTTCAGCCGCGACCAGGGCGGCGACGAAGCCTTCCGGCTGTACCGGCTGGCGCCCGGCGGCGAAGCGCAGGCGCTGACGCCGGCCGGTGAGCGCGTCAGCGAGTTCGAGTTCCTGCCGCGCGCCGGCGGCCTGGTCTGCCTGCAGGAGCAGCTCAACCGCGAAGGCGGCACGGCTGCGGCCTCGCGCAGCAGCCTGTGGTGGATGGACCCGCAGCGGCCCGACACGCGCCGCCTCGTCGCCGAGGTGCGCGGCGCGCGCTACACCGGCCTGCGCGTCAGCCCGGGCGGGCGCATCGTCGCGACGCTGACGCGCGGCGGGCGCAGCCAGACCCTGGCCTTCGCGCTGGACGGCAGCGCACCCGTGCCGCTAGGCGGCGCCGGCAGCGAGCCGGGCGAGGATGCGGACGACGACGTGAACACGGCCCTGCCCGCCACCGCCGCATCGGCCGCCTCCAACGGTCCCGACCTGCTGTGGCGGCGCCAGGCCGTGCAGGGCGAGTTCCGCCATCTGGTGCGGATGGACGCCGGCAACGGCCGGCGCACGAACCTGCTGACCGACGCGCGCGCCGACCTCGAGGCGCTGGCCGCACCGGCCGCGGGCTGGCCGCTGGCGCTGGTCTACAACGTGGACGGCATCTCGGAGCTGGCACTGCTGGCTGGCGAGAGCCAGGCGGCACGGCGCGTGGCGCGCGAGCTGCCGCCGGGGGTGCTGCGCAACCCGCGCTGGCATCCGCGGCTGCCACTGCTGGGCTTCAGCCATGTGTCCGCCGACAGCCCCGGCCGTCTGTATGCCTGGTCGCTGCAGGACCAGCAGCTCCTGCCCTGGAGCGCGAGCGCAGGCGGCACGCCGCTGCGCGCCGGTGTGCTGCGCTGGAAGGGCTTCGACGGGCTGGCGCTCAGCGCCCTGCACTTGGCGCCGCCCCCGCGCTTCACGGGGCCCCGGCCGGTCTATATCAACATCCACGGCGGCCCCGCATCGCAGGCGCGGCCAGGTTATGTATCGGGCGTCATGCGCGTGCTGGTGGAGCAGCTGGGCATGCACGTCATCGAGCCCAACGTGCGCGGCTCCGACGGCTTCGGCAAGGGTTTCCTGAAGCTGGACAACGGTCGGTTGCGCGAGGACTCGGTGCGCGACATCAGCACGCTGCTGGACCTGGTGGCCGACCGGCCCGACATGGATGCCTCGCGCGTCATCGTCGCCGGCGGCAGCTACGGCGGCTACATGTCGCTGGCGGTGGCGACGAAGGAATCCAAGCGCATCCTGGGCAGCATCTGCCGCGTGGGCATCGCCAACTTCGTCAGCTTCCTGGAGCACACCGAGCTGTACCGGCGCGACAACCGTCGCGCGGAGTACGGCGACGAGCGCGACCCCAAGATGCGCGAGTTCCTGCAGCAGATCTCGCCGCTGTCGCGGGCCGATGCGGTGCGCAAGCCGCTGTTCGTCGTGCACGGCCGCAACGACCCGCGCGTGCCCTGGGGCGAAGCCGACGCCATGGTCAAGGCCGTGCGCACCAGCGGCACGCCGGTGTGGTTCCTGACCGCGGAGGACGAGGGCCACAGCTTCGGCAAGGCCGAGAACCGCAGCTACCTGACGCAGGCCACGCTGGAGTTCATCACGCGGCTGCTGGACGGAAAGCCGATGCAGTAGGCGCCTCCGAAAGCAACGAAGCCCCGCCTTGCGGGGCTTCGTTCTTGCTCGCAGCAAGAATCAAGATCCATGACGACTCTGCGCGAGAAGCAATGGCCATCCACATGTCCGGCAGCTCACGAGCCGCCCTTCAGTTGGCAGCGATGGTGCCTTCTGCCAAGAGCGGCCATCGCGTACAAGCGCAGCTGCTTCAGAACCTCTCCACCCGAGCCCGAGATCAGGGGAGCGGGCTGGCGCTGCCTACCTGCGGTCATCTTGCTGCTCGCGGCAAAGATGCCTCGGCACAAGGCGCCAGGGTCAACCCTCGACGCGGCTGCCATCGGTTGCAGTAACGTCAACCCTAACCAAACTTTCACCAGCACGACCCATGCACGCACCGCTTGGCTTCCTGTCTCGAATCGCGAGCACCGCCGCCTGTGTCACGCTTCTGGCTGCCTGCGCCGCGACGCCACGAACCGTTGAGAGCGACGCTGCAGTCAGATCTGTCGCAGTCGTCAGCCTTCTGGACGAGAAGGCGCCCATTGCACGGATCGGGTTGACGGTGTTCAACAACGAAACTGCTACGCTGGATCAGCAAGGAGAGCTGAACCGACTGGCCAATCAGATAGTCAAGAAGCACCTGCGCGACAAGCGGCCGAACTGGGTCATCAAGGACTCCACGATCACGTCGCAAGCACTGCTCAACAAAGAGAAGGCGGGGGGCATTGCTTGGAATTCCTTCACCGGAAACATCAGCAATGACTTGCGGGAGATCGCGCAAGCCACGGGCGCAGACTTGATATTCGTAGTGATGGACACGAACCAGGAAAACGCACCTGGTCGGGGCGTCGGCATTTGGTTTCGGGCGCTCGGCTCTTCATCTGCCAGCAAAGCACTTGTGCACGCTCATGTGCTGCTTGCTCTCGTCGATAAGGACGGCAAGGAGTTGACCCGCCGTGGAGGGGCCAGCCCCGTGGAGGTGCCAGCGTCTGAACTCGGGCTGACTTACGACCTGTCCTCGCTGAAAGACCCGGAAGTGAGTCGACGCGTCTCGGAGACTTTGAAGAAGCAGTTGTCTGCATCACTCGAGCTCGCAACGACACGAATGGGCTATTGACGCGAACCGCGGCACCCGTCGCAGCGTCAACGCTGGCGGCAGGGCCATTTTTCGCACGGGCCGAGCAACAGCTCAACACCCCCGACTTGCCACTGAAGAGTCAGCCAAACAAAGAGGCCCTGCAATGCAGGGCCTCTTGCCGTCAAGCAACTGAACGATCAGGCCGCCGGTGTCGCGTTGCGCAGGCGGATGTGCAACTCGCGCAACTGCTTCTCGTCGACCAGCGACGGCGCGCCGGTCAGCAGGCACTGGGCGCGCTGGGTCTTGGGGAAGGCGATGACGTCGCGGATGGACTCGGCCTTGGTCATCATCGTGACGATGCGGTCCAGGCCGAAGGCCAGACCGCCGTGCGGGGGCGCGCCGTACTGCAGCGCGTCCAGCAGGAAGCCGAACTTGATGCGCTGGTCTTCCTCGCTGATGTTCAGCGCCTCGAACACCTTGGCCTGCACGTCGGCGCGGTGGATGCGCACCGAGCCGCCGCCCAGTTCCCAGCCATTCAGCACCATGTCGTAGGCCTTGGCAATGCACTTGCCCGGGTCGCTGACCATCAGGTCCTCATGGCCGTCCTTGGGTGCCGTGAACGGGTGGTGAACGGCCGCCCAGCGGTTGTTCTCCTCGTCGTGCTCGAACATCGGGAAGTCGACGACCCACAGCGGCGCCCACTTGTCCTC
>CAMLKW010000243.1 GCA_946480605.1 uncultured Roseateles sp.
TGGGCTCGATGGTGCAGAAGGGGTAGTTCTCGGCGGCGATGCCGGCTTTGGTCAGGGCATTGAAGAGCGTGGACTTGCCGACGTTGGGCAGGCCCACGATGCCGCATTTGAGGCTCATGGCTGGGGCTTTCCGTTGGGGAGGGCATTCGCCGCAGACCGGCGCGCCAAGCGCGTGATTTTAGTCGCGCAGGCCATGGTCGCTGCGGCCGCTCGGGCCGATTCGCCCCGCTGCCTACAATCGAGACATGCAGAGCGTGGATGTACTGGTCAGAGGGCGCGGTGCCGTGGGCAGCAGCTTGGCCTTGGCGCTGGCGGCTCAGGGCTTGTCCGTCGGTGTGACTGGGCGGCCGGAGCCGGCGCGCGCGGGCGACGTGCGCACCTACGCGCTGAACGCCGCTTCCGTCGCCCTGCTGACCGGATTGAAGGTCTGGGATGCCCTGCCAGCAGATGCCATGAGCCCCGTGTACGACATGATCGTCAACGGCGACGGGCTGGCAGATCAGCCGGCCGGCCGGTTGAGTTTCTCGGCCTGGCAGCAGGGGCTGCGGGAACTGGCAGTCATCGTCGATGCTGCCGCGCTGGACGCGCAGTTGGCGATCGCTCTGCGCTTTTCACCCCATGTGCGCGACGTGCCTGACGACTGCAGGGCCGAGCTGACGGCCCTGTGCGAAGGGCGCGAGTCGAGCGCACGGGAGGCGCTGGGCGTGAGCTTCAACACTAGGCCCTATGGCCATCGCGCACTGGCAGCTCGTCTGACGGCTGATCAACCCCACCGGGGCGTGGCACGGCAATGGTTCCGCGCCGGCGGTGAGGTGCTGGCGCTGCTGCCATTCGATCGGCCGCTCGCGGGTGCGTCCTACGGGCTGGTCTGGTCCTGCGATGCGGCGCGGGCCGAGGTTTTGCAGCACATGCAGCCCGCGGAATTCGAGCAGGAGCTGCAGACCATCACCTCGATGGCCGCAGGTCGCCTGAGCCTGGCCAGCGACCGTTCGAGCTGGCCGCTGGCCATGGCGCGGGCGGAGGCCGTCAGCGGCCCCGGCTGGGTGCTGCTGGGAGACGCCGCGCACATCGTGCACCCGCTGGCGGGCCAGGGGCTCAATCTGGGACTGGGCGATGTCACCGCGCTGGCCCAGGTGCTGGCCGATCGAGAACCCTGGCGGCCACTGGGCGACGAGCGGCTGCTGCGCCGCTATGCCCGTCAGCGCCTCGCACCGACGCTGGCGATGGGCGAGCTGACGGACGCCCTGCAGCGCCTGTTCGCCCATTCATCGCCGTTGGCACAAAACCTGCGCAATCGAGGGCTGGATGCGCTCAACCAACTGACCCCCGTCAAGCGCTGGTTGACCCAGCGCGCCCTCGGACTCTAACCCCCTCATCGTCCTCACCGTGCTGTCTCCTACCCGCATCCTGGCCGGCTTGTTTCTGGCTGCCTGTCTGCCTGTCATGGCCAATGAGGCCGTCATCCGCAAGGCCTTCACCGAGCGCATGCCCAATGCGCCCAAGATCGACGAGGTGCGCCCGTCGCCGGTACCGGGTCTGTGGGAGCTGCGCATCGGCAACGAGGTGCGCTACACAGACCCGACAGGCACCTATCTCTTCGAGGGAGAGATCTACGACATCAAGGCCAAGAAGAACATCACCGAGGAGCGGGTCGCGCAGCTCAATCGCGTGGACTTCGCCGCGCTGCCGTTCAAGGATGCCCTGGTCTGGAAGAACGGCAACGGCAAGCGCCGCATCGCCGTGTTCGCCGACCCCAACTGCGGCTACTGCAAGCGCTTCGAGAAGTCGCTGCAGGAGCTGAAGGATGTCACCGTCTACACCTTCCTCATCCCCATCCTGGGTGGCGACTCGCCGGAGAAGTCCCGCTCGATCTGGTGTGCCAAGGACAACAGCGCCGCCTGGCTGGGCTGGATGCTGAAGAACGAGCAGCCGGTCAAGGCCCCGGCCAGTTGTGACAGTGCAGCGATCGAGCGCAACCTCGCGTTGTCGCGCAAGATCCACGTGAACGGCACGCCCGCCATCCTGCTGGAAGACGGCAACCGCATCCCGGGCGCCGTCGGTGCCGTGGAATTGGAACGTCGCCTGCAGGCGCTGTCTGCACCGGCCGGCAAGTCCTGACGCCCCCATGACTGCGGACTTGCGCCGGCTGGTGCATCGCCTGGGCTACGCCGGCCTGATTCCCTTCGTGCTGGGCAGCGCGCTGATCTGGCTGATCGGCGATCGCAGCCTGGATCAGCACGCCTTCGTCAGCCTCGCGCTGTCGGCCTATGCTGGCCTCGTGATTGCCTTCCTCGGTGGCATCCATTGGGGGCTGTCGTTCGCTCGCGGCCTGCCGGCGCGGCAACCCTTGATCTGGGGCGTGTTCGCGATGCTGCTGGGCTGGCTGGGTGTGCTGATGTCGCCCTACGCCGGGTTGGCGCTGCACGGGGCGGTGTTCATCGCCTGCTACGTCGTCGATCGGCGCGTGTATCCGCAACTCGGCGCAGCGGACTGGCTGACCCTGCGCTTTCGCCTCACGGCGGTGGCGTCGCTGAGCTGCTTCCTCGCCGCGGCGGGCAGTTGATGGCCGGTCCCAGCTACCGCATCGAGCTGGCCGACCTCGCGGCGCACCGCTATCGCGTCACGCTGACGCTGGCCCAGCCTGCGGCGGAGCAGGACTTCAGCCTGCCGGTGTGGATACCGGGCAGCTACCTGGTACGCGAGTTTGCCAAGCATCTCAGCGGGCTGCGCGCGCACCAGCGCGGGCGGGAACTGGCCGTTGAGCAACTCGACAAGGCCAGCTGGCGTGTGCGCTGCAGCGGCCGCGCGGCGCTGACGCTGAGCTACGACGTCTACGCCTACGACGCCTCGGTTCGCACCGCCTGGCTGGACTCCCAGCGCGCGTTCTTCAACGCCAGCAGTCTGTGCCTGCGTGCCCATGGCCGCGAGGCGCAGGCGCACCGACTGGCGCTGGCCGGCGTGCCCGAAGGCTGGCGGGTCGCCACCGAGATGCGTGTCGACGCCGCGGGCTTCGAGGCGGCCGACTACGACGAACTGCTGGACCATCCCTTCGAGATCGGCCCACACTGGCAGGGCGAGTTCGTCGTGGCCGGCGTGCCGCACCGAGTCGCGGTGGCTGGCGCCTGGCCCAGCTTCGACGGCCAGCGCCTGCTGGCCGACGTGCAGCGCATCTGCGAGGCGCAGATCGCTTTCTGGGGCGAGGCACCGTTCGAGCGCTACAGCTTCCTGCTGTGGGCGGTGGATGAAGGCCATGGCGGCCTGGAACACCGCGCCAGCACGGCACTGATCTGCGCCCGGCGCGAACTGCCCACCACAGCGGAGGCCGCAGCCCCCAGCGACAACTACGCGCGGCTGCTGGGCCTGTTCAGCCACGAGTACTTCCATGCATGGAACGTGAAGCGGCTGCGGCCGACCGAGTTCACGCGCTTCGACTACCAGCGCGAGAACTACACCGAGCTGCTGTGGTTCTTCGAGGGCTTCACGAGCTACTACGACGAGTTGATGCTGTGTCGCGCCGGGCTCGTCGATGCGGGGCGCTACCTGAAGCTGCTGGTGGCATCCGTCAACGGCGTGCTGGCCGCGCCGGGCCGCGGCGTGCAGCCGCTGGCGCAGGCCAGCTTCGAGGCCTGGACCAAGTATTACCGCCCCGACGAGAACAGCCCCAACGCGACCAGCAACTACTACGCGCAGGGCGCGCTGGTGGCTTTGTGCGTGGACCTGAGCCTGCGGGCCTGCGAGTCCAGCCTGGACGCGGTGATGCAGTCGCTGTGGCAGGGCAGTGCGGGCGGGCCGGTCAGCGAGCACGACATCCTCGCGGCCGTGCGCGCGGCGGGCGGCGACGGGATCGCCGCGCGGCTGCGGGGCTGGGTGCATGGCACCGCCGATCTGCCGCTGCGCGAACTGCTGGCGGCGCTGGGCGTGGACTGGCGCGACGACGGCCGCCAGAGCGTGGCCCAGCGCCTGGGCCTGCGGGCCCGCGAGGCCGCGCTGACGGGCATCCAGGTCAGCCACGTGCTGAACGGCGGCGCGGCCGAGGTCGGCGGCGTCCAGGCGCGCGACGAGATCCTCGGCTGCAACGGTTGGCGGCTGCGCCGGCTGGACGATGCGCCGGCGCTGTTGCCTGTTGGGGCCACACGGCTGAGGTTGCTGGTGAGCCGGGACCAGCGCCTGCTGGAGCTGGACGTCGAGCTGCCGCCGGCGCGCGCGGCGGCGGTCGCGCTGAGCCTGGCGGTGGGTGAGCACGCCGAGCGGCGACGCTGGCTGGGCGTCTGACCCTGCGATGAAGACGCCGCGGCCGTCCTGGCTGCTGGTGCTGAGCGTGCTGGCACTGCACCTGTGGCTAGGCCAGGAGGTGCAACGCATCCATGAGGGCTGGCGGCGCGACGCGCCGGCACCGATGCCGGCGCGCATGCAGGTGGACTTTGTGCGCGAGATGGTGCTGAGGCCGCCGCCCGCGGTGGCCCGTGCGGCCTTGCCGCGGCCCGCGAGCATGCGGCAGGCCTCCGGTGCTGCGCCTGCCGCGTCGGAGCCCGTGTCGATGCCTGAGCCGCCGGCCGCTGCCGCCGAGCCACTGGCCGACGCCCCGGCGGTCGCGGCTTCGGAGATCGTCGCAGTGGCCGCATCGGCGCCGGCCGGCGACGAGCCCGGTCCCGAATGGCCGCTGTCTACGCGCCTGAGCTATGTGCTGACCGGCAACTACCGTGGCGCTGTCCACGGCCAGGCCCAGGTCGAATGGCTGCGCCAGGGTCGCGACTACCAGGTCCATCTGGACGTGGGCGTGGGGCCCAGCTTCGCGCCCCTGATCTCGCGCCGCATGAGCAGCCAGGGCAAGCTCACGCCGGAGGGCATCGCGCCGCAGCGCTACGACGAGCAGACCCGCGTCATCCTCGCCGAGCCCCGCCGCGCCACGGTGCTGATCGGCAACGGCGAGGTTCAACTGGCCAACGGCGCGCGCCAGCCGGCCGTGCAGGGCGCGCAGGACTCGGCCAGCCAGTTCGTGCAGCTGACCTGGCTGTTCCTGACCGGGCGGGAGCCGCTGGAGGCCGGGCGGGTCGTGGACTTCCCGCTGGTGCTGCCCTACCGCCAGTACGCCTGGCAGTACCAGGTCGTCGGCGAGGAGCTGTTGCACACCCCCATGGGCCCGCTCGCCAGCTGGCACCTGAAGCCCACGCGCGGCGCGGCCGGCGGCGACCTGCTGGCCGAGGTGTGGCTGGCGCCGTCCTTGCAGTTCCTGCCGGTGCGCCTGCTCATCCGCCAGGACGCCGACACCTACATCGACCTGATGCTGAAAAGCGCGCCGCTGCAGGCCGCGCCAGAATCGGCCAACGACATCCCCCGGAGATCCAGCCCATGACCTACGAATGCATCCTCACCGCCGTGCACGGCGATGGCCCCCGCAAGACCGGCCTCATCACGCTGAACCGGCCCAAGGCGCTGAACGCGCTGAACGATCCGCTGATGGACGAGCTGGGCGAGGCCCTGCTGGCCTTCGATGCCGACGACGGCATCGGCTGCATCGTGCTGACCGGCTCCGAGCGCGCCTTCGCGGCCGGTGCGGACATCCCCACCATGCTGCCGCACACCTTCGTCAGCGCATTCACCAGCGGGCTGCTGTCCAAGAACTGGGAGACCATCCTGCAGGTGCGCAAGCCGGTCATCGCCGCGGTGGCCGGCTATGCGCTGGGTGGCGGCTGCGAGCTGGCCATGATGTGCGACTTCATCATCGCCGCCGACACGGCCAGGTTCGGTCAGCCCGAGATCAAGCTGGGCGTGGTGCCCGGTGCCGGCGGCTCGCAGCGCCTGCCGCGCGCGGTGGGCAAGAGCAAGGCCATGGACATGATGCTGACCGCCCGCATGATGGATGCGACCGAGGCCGAGCGTGCCGGCCTGGTGTCGCGCATCGTGCCGGCGGACAAGCTGCTGGACGAGGCGCTGGCGGCCGCGGAAACCATCAACGGCTTCAGCGGCCCCTCGGTGGCGCTCGTCAAGGAGCTGGTCAACCTGTCCTACCAGACGCCGCTGCGCGACGGCGTGGCCGTGGAGCGGCGTTACTTCCACGCCCTGTTCGGCAGCCACGACCAGCGCGAGGGTATGGAAGCCTTCCTGGCCAAGCGGGCACCGAAGTTTGAGCACCGTTGATTGCTTAAATTTGTGGCGCAACGATGACGATGCGGAGATCACTATTTCCATGAAATGAATAGTCAGTTCCTGCGGGCCTAGTATTTCTACTGAGTCGGGCTCTCTACAGTTCGGTTC
>CAMLKW010000244.1 GCA_946480605.1 uncultured Roseateles sp.
TCATCACTTGCTTCCTCGTTGGGCGAATTCGGTCAGGCCCGACAGGCCCTCGCGGCGGGCCAGTTCGGCCAGCACGTCTTCCGGCTTCAGGCCGAAGTGGGCCAGAGCGACCATGCTGTGGAACCAGAGGTCGGCCACTTCGTAGACGAGCTTCTGCGGGTCGCCATCCTTGGCGGCCATGACGGTCTCGGTGGCCTCCTCGCCGACTTTCTTCAGGATGCTGTCCAGCCCCTTGTCGAACAGCTTGGCCACGTAGCTGGTGCCGGGGTCGGCGCCCTTGCGCGAGGCGATGACCGCGCCCACGCGGGAAAGGATGTCGTCACTCATAGATCTTGGCCGGGTCCTTCAGCACCGGTTCGGCGGCGCTCCACACGCCATCTTGCAGCTTCTGGAAGAAGCAGCTGTGGCGGCCGGTGTGGCAGGCGATGCCGGGTTCGTGGCCCAGCTGGGTGATGGTCAGCAGCACGACGTCGTTGTCGCAGTCCATGCGGATGGCATGCACCTGCTGGAAGTGGCCACTCTCCTCACCCTTGTGCCACAGCTTGCCGCGCGAGCGGCTCCAGTAAACGGCCTGGCCGCGCTCGGCCGTCAAGGCGAGCGCCTCGCGGTTCATCCACGCGAACATCAGCACGTCGCCCGTGCCCTGCTCCTGGGCGATGACGGGCACCAGGCCCTTGTCGTCCCACTTCACTTCATCCAACCAGTTCATGGCTTCAGTCTAGGTGAGTGGGGCCGACATGGTTTCGCTCTTCGGCAAACCAGTTCAGCACCGGCACCGTTCCGGGCAGCACGGGTTTCAGCTGCACGGGCAGGTCGGCCCAGGCCATCTGCTGGCCTTCCAGCATCTGGAACTCACCGGTCCAGTCGTACACCTTGCAGAAGTTCAGCCGCACCAGCGCATGCGGGTAGTCGAAGATCTCCGTCTTCCACGGATGGGCGGCACCAATCTCGATGCCGATCTCCTCACGCAGCTCGCGCGCCAGCGCCTGCTCGACGGTTTCGCCGGCCTCGACCTTGCCGCCCGGGAACTCCCAGTAGCCGGCGTAGACCTTGCCCTCCGGGCGCGAGGTCAGCAGGAACTGGCCGTCGGGTGCGACCAGCACACCCACCGCCACCTCGGTGATCGGACGTTCGCTCATTCCGCCCGTCCTGCCAGGTCGCGTGCGAACTGGTAGGCCACGCGGCCCGAGCGCGAACCGCGCTCCAGCGCCCAGACCAGCGACGGCTGGCGGGCGGCCTCGATGGCGGCGTCGTCCAGGCCGAAATGGCGCAGCCACTGCGCCACGATGGCCAGGTACTCGTCCTGGCTGAACGGGTAGAAGCTGATCCACAGCCCGAAGCGCTCGGACAGCGAGATCTTTTCCTCCACCGCCTCGCCCGGATGGATCTCGCCGTGCTCGCCGCGCGTGCCCGAGAGGTTGTCGACCATCTTCTCGGGCAGCAGGTGGCGGCGGTTGCTGGTGGCGTAGATCAGCACGTTGTCGCTGGCCGCGGCGACGGAGCCGTCGAGCACGCTCTTCAGCGCCTTGTAGCTGGCCTCGCCTTCGTCAAAGCTCAGGTCGTCGCAGAAAACCACGAAGCGCTCCGGGCGCGCCGCCACCTGCTCGATGAGGTCCGGCAGGTCCACCAGGTCGGCCTTGTCGACCTCGATGAGGCGCAGGCCGCGGTCGGCGAACTCGTTCAGCACGGCCTTGATCAGCGAGCTTTTCCCGGTGCCCTTGGCGCCGGTCAGCAGCACGTTGTTGGCGGGGCGGCCGGCGACGAACTGAACCGTGTTGCGCAGCAGTCTTTCCTTCTGCGGCTCCACTTCCTGCAGGTCGGACAGCCGGATGCGGCTGATCGCGCGCACCGGCTCCAGGCACAGCGCGCCATGCCGGCGACGGGCACGGAAGGCGGTGGCCGCGGCCCAGTCGGGCGGCGTGGCGGCATGGGGCAGGACCGCTTCCAGACGGGTCAGCAGACCTTCTGCGCGGGCCAGGAACGATTCAAGAGCGGCGGACATGCCGCCAGTGTAGTTAGTCGATCGCTCTCAACGAGGCGTCCAGCTGCTCCGTCGGCAGCCGCTTGAAGCCCGAGCGCGCATAGCGCTGCAGCCGGCCGATGATGAAGCAGACCCACACCGACGCCTGCGCGTTGGCATGCACCGTGGGCGTCAGCGAACCCTGCGCCTCGGCCGTGGCGCGCAGCACCTGGCGCAGCGACGACTCGATGCGGTCAAAAAACTGATTGATGCGCGCCGTCAGCCGCTCGTGCTCGTAGACCAGCGCGTCGCCCACCATCACGCGCGTCATGCCCGGGTTCTTCTCGCCGAACTGCAGGATGACACTGGCAATGCGCGCCGCCTGCCCCGGCATGGGCTGGGGCGCGTCGACGATCTGGTGGATGAGGCCGAAGACGCTGCCCTCGATGAAGTCGATAAGCGCCTCGAACATCTGCGCCTTGCTGGCGAAGTGGCGGTACAGCGCCGCCTCGCTGACGTCCAGCCTGGCCGCCAGCGCGGCGGTGGTGATGCGGTCGGCGCCGGGCTGCTCCAGCATGCCGGCCAGCACCTGCAGGATCTGCGTGCGGCGCTCGCCGGGCTTGGGGCGCTTCTTGGGGGCGGTGGCGGCGGGCTGGTCGGCGTCCATGCCGCGGATGCTAATCGCGCAGCCAGCCCAGCCGGCGCGCTTCGTAGATCGCCTCGACCTTGGAGCGCACGTGCAGCTTGCGGTAGACCCGCTTCACATAGGTCATGACCGTGTGCGGCGACACCTGCATGAACTGCGCGATCTCGTCGAAGGTGAAGCCCTTGGCGGCCAGATGCAGCACGCGCGACTCCTGCTCGGACAGGGCCACGACCTCCTCGTCCGCCATCGTGGCGGCCATGGCCTCGGGCGACGGCCCGCTGGAGCCCTGGCTGCCGGGCGCCAGGCGCACCAGCAGGCGGCGGGCGATGACGGGGCTGATGGGGCTGCCGCCGGCGCGCAGCGAGCGCAGCTGGCCGGGCAGGTCCAGCGCCAGGCTGTCCTTCAGCAGGTAGCCGGTGGCGCCGGCCTCGATGCTGGACACGACGTGCTGCTCGTCGCCGAACACGGAGATCACCATGACCTCGCACTGCGGACGCGTCTGCGCCGCGTGGCGGATCAGCTCGATGCCGCTGCCGCCGGGCAGGTCCAGGTCAACCAGCAGCACATCGGGCTGGAGCTGGTCGAACATGCGCCGGCCTTGCGGCAGGTCGGGGGCGATGCCCAGCAGCTCGATGTCGGGGACGCTGCCCAGCGCATGCGTGAAGGCCTCCCGGAAGCGGGCCTGGTCTTCGACGATGAGGACCGAGAACGGGGTCATGGGCTCTGGAAATCTCTCAAGCTGCGGGAGGGCGGATTGTCCGACGAGGATAGTCCCTCGCCCAGACGCATCTTCCTTCAGAACTGGGGGGACCGCGCCAGCGCCGCCAGCGAGCGCACGCGCCGGCTCACGTAGGCCGGCCGATGCTGCAGGCGCCGGCCGTCGGGCGTCTTGCGCAGCCAGCGCTGCATCCAGACGGTGGACATGCCGAGGCTGCGGGCCGATTTCTGGTGGATCAGCGTGTCCTCGACGAGGATGCAATGCTCCGGCCGCAGCTTCAGCCGCGCCAGCACCGCGCGGAACATGCGGGTGTCGGGCTTGGGCCGGGAGTGGCCGAACATCTGCATGTCCTCCACGCAGATCAGCCCCTCGAAGACGCTGCTGAGGCCGATGGCCGCCAGCACGCGCTCGGCGTAGCTGCGCGGCGCATTCGTCATCAGGAACTTGCGCCCCGGCAGGCGCCGCAGCGCGGCGAGGTCGTGCGCGTGGCCGTGCAGATGCGCCTCCAGGCCGGGCAGCCTGTGCGTCTCGGCCAGGAAGTGCGCGGGCTTGATGCCGTGGTGGCGCTGCAAGCCGGTCAGCGTCGCGCCATAGCGATGCCAGTAGCGGTTGCGCAGCGCCGCCGCCGCCTCGTCCGTCAGGCCGAGGTAGGTCACCATGTAGGCCGCCATCGACGCGTTCAGCTCCTTGAACGCCCGGTGCGACGCGTTGTGCAGCGTGTCGTCGAGGTCGAACAGCCAGGTCTTGGGGCTTCTGCTCATCGCGACGAGATCATGGTTCCATAGGCTTGGTCCGTCAGCACCTCCAGCAGCATCGCGTGCGGCACGCGGCCGTCGATGATGTGGACCGCGTTGACGCCGCTCTTGGCCGCATCGATGGCACCAGCGATCTTGGGGATCATGCCGCCGCTGATGGTGCCGTCCTCCACCAGCTCGTCGATGCGGCGCGGCGTCAGCTCGGTCAGCAGCTCGCCCTGCTTGTCCAGCACGCCGCGGATGTTGGTCAGCATCAGCAGCTTCTCGGCCTGCAACACCGTGGCCAGCTTGGCGGCCACCACGTCGGCGTTGATGTTGTAGCTCTCGTTGGCCTCGCCGAAGCCAATGGGGCTGACGACGGGGATGAACTGGTCGTCCTGCAGCGCCTTCACGACGCTGGGGTCGATGGAGACGATGTCGCCGACCTGGCCGATGTCGTGCTCCTTGCTGGGGTCGTCCTTGTCGACCATCTTCAGCTGCTTCGCGCGGATCATGCCGCCGTCGCGGCCGGTCAGGCCCACGGCCTTGCCGCCGGCGGCGTTGATGAGCCCGACGATGTCCTGCTGCACCTCGCCGGCCAGCACCCATTCGACGACGCCCATGGTCTCGGCGTCCGTCACGCGCATGCCCTGGATGAAGTGGCCCTTCTTGCCCAGCTTGTTCAGCGCGTCCTCGATCTGCGGGCCGCCGCCGTGCACGACGACCGGGTTCAGGCCCACCAGCTTCAGCAGCACCACGTCCTCGGCGAAGTCCTGCTGCAGCTCCGGGTCGGTCATCGCGTTGCCGCCGTACTTGATGACGATGGTCTTGCCGTGGAACTTGCGGATGTAGGGCAAGGCCTGCGAGAGGATCTCGGCCTTCTCGCGCGGCGCGATGTGGGAAACGTCGGTGGTGTGGGCGGTGGTCATGCACTGGACTCCAGGAAACTGGCGCGATTCTAGGAAGGGCTGGCGACAATGCCGCGATGCAAGCCCGCACCTACCTGAAGCTCTCCGTCGCGACCGCGTTGGTGACCATCGCGCTGAAGACCGCCGCCTGGTGGTGGACCGGCTCGGTCAGCCTGGCGGCGGACGCGCTGGAATCGCTGGTCAACCTGGCCGGCGCCGTGTTCGCGCTGGCCATGGTCACGCTGGCGGCCCAGCCGCCCGACGCGGAACACCCCTACGGCCACCACAAGGCCGAGTACTTCTCCAGCGGCTTCGAGGGCATCCTCATCATCGCGGCCGGCCTGGGCATCCTGTGGGGCGCGGTGGACCGCTGGCGCCACCCGGAGCCGCTGCAGGCTATCGGTCTGGGCGTGGGGTTGGCCGTCGTCAGCTCCGCGCTGAACGGCCTGATGGCCTGGGCCATGTTGCGCAAGGCCCGCGAGGTGCGCTCCGTGGCGCTGGAGGGCGACGCCCGCCACCTGATCACCGACGTCTGGACCTCGGCCGGCGTGGTGGCCGGGCTGATCGGCGTGATGGCGACCGGCTGGCACTGGCTGGACCCGCTGCTGGCCATGGTCGTCGCGCTGAACATCCTGCGCGAAGGCGTGCACCTGCTGCGCGAATCCAGCAACGGCCTGATGGACCGTGCGCTGGACGACGACGACCAGGCCCGCGTGCAGGCGGTGCTGGACGGCTTTCGCCAGCCGCACGGCCTGCGCTTCGACCACATCACCACCCGCGTCGCCGGGCAACGCCACTTCATCGACCTGCACATGCACCTGCCCGCCGCCTGGACGCTGGCCCGCTCGGCCGCGCTGCGCGCCGAGGTGGAGCAGGCCTTGATGCAGGCCATTCCCCACCTGCACGCCAGCATCCAGATGCTGCCCATGGACGTGGAACCCCGAACGCTGGGCGACGAGGAGACGACGACGTGATTGCGGTCCTGCAACGGGTGCGCGAGGCGCGCGTGGAGGTGGGCGGCGCCGTCGTGGGCGCCATCCCGCAAGGCCTGCTGATGCTGGTCTGCGCCGAGCCCATCGACACCGAGGCCACGGCCGAGAAGCTCATCGCCAAGGTGCTGAAGCTGCGCGTGTTCAGCGACGAGGCCGGCAAGATGAACCGCAGCCTGCAGGACGTGGGCGGCGGCCTGCTCATCGTCAGCCAGTTCACGCTGGCGGCCGACACCGCGGGCGGCAACCGGCCCAG
>CAMLKW010000245.1 GCA_946480605.1 uncultured Roseateles sp.
CCATCAGCAGCGTGCTGCTGCCGGCCGTGGCCGCGGCGCCGTGGTTGGCGATCCAGCTGCGCAGCTCGTCGGCGTTCCACAGGCAGGACTCGTAGTCCGTCGGATCCCAGTCGGGCTCGTTCTGCGGCGAGATGGAGTGCAGCGTGACGCCGCGCGCGGCGGCGTAGCGGATGTAGGCGTTCAGGTACTTGGCATAGGCGCCGTACTGGGCCGGGTCCAGCCGGCCGCTCCACAGCGGGTTGCTGCGCTCAGGATGGACGATCTTCATGCTGGCCGGCGGCGACCAGCTCGATGCAAACACCTTGGCGCCGCGCGCCACGGCCGCGACGGCATTGCCCATCTCGGCCGCCCACGCGCCGGTGTCGGCGGTCTCGGCCGTGGCATTCCAGGCGGCCGGCGCGATGCGCAGGCGCAGGATGTTCAGGCCCAGCGCGTCCGCGCCCTGGGTGCCGAACAGCACGTCGGCGCGGGCGCCGTTCATGGGCGTGTAGTACCAGGCGGCCGAACCGCCGAAGCCGTCGATGGTCTGGCGCTTCGCGTCGAAGTCCACGCGGGCGGTGGCTGGGGCCGGCACCACGCTCAGCAGCGTGCTGACCCAGGCGGCCTCGTAGCGGTCGCCGTTGGTCGGCACGAAGCGGGCACGCAGCACCACGCTGCCGGCGGCGGCCGTGGCGCTGGCCAGCGGCTGGCCGTCGACGCGGGCGTAGGAGCCGGCCTCCACCGTGCCCTGCACGCCGTACAGCGCCCGCGGCTGCGTGGGCAGCTTGCTCGCGTCCAGCGTGCTGCCCTGGGCCAGCGCGGGCGGCGCGTCCCAGCGCAGCTGGGGCACGGCCTTGTCCACGCGCAGCGTGCGCGTGGCGCTGACGGCGGCGTAGCGGGTCGCGTCCTGCGGCGTGAAGCGCACGGTCAGCGTCTGCGCGCCCACCTCGGGCTGGCTGCCGGCAGCGGGTGTGTAGGCGAAGCTGCCGGCCACGCTGGCCGTGGCGTTCAGCTGTGCCGCGCTGAGGGCCGTGCCCCAGCGGATGGCCGCGGGCTCGGGCCAGGTGAGGGTGGGCGTCTGCAGCGCCGTCGGCGGTGGCGTCGGGGCGGCGGTGTCGCCCCCGCCGCCGCCACCGCCGCAGCCGGCGATGGCGAGCGACAGGAGCAGGGCGCTCAGGGGCAGTCGGGTTCTCATGCTTGTCTCCTTGGCCTGCCGCGTGGGCCGCGGCTGTTGTTGATTCGTGCCGGCCTCTGTGACGCTGGACTTACTGCAGCACGCCCAAGGCCGCTTCGACGACCGCCTGCACGGTGATGCCGAAGTGCGCATACAGCGCGGGTGCGGGCGCGGACTCGCCGAAGCTGTCGATGCCGACGACGGCGCCCTCCAGCCCCACGTACTGGCGCCAGCCTGCCGTGACGCCGGCCTCCACCGCCACGCGCGGCACGCCAGGTGGCAGCACGGCGCGGCGCCAGGCGGCGTCCTGCTGCTCGAACACATGGCAGGACGGCAGCGACACGACGCGGGCGTTGACGCCTTGTGCGGCCAGCTCCCGCTGCGCCTTGACGGCCAGGTCCAGCTCGGAGCCGGTGGCGATGAGCACCAACTGCAGGGGCCGGGTCTTGTCCTCGCGCACCAGCACATAGCCGCCGCGCTTGATCGCTTGCAGGGTCTCCATGTCGCGCTCCTGGTGGGGCAGGTTCTGGCGGGACAGCACGAGGCAGGTGGGCGTGTGGCGGTGGGCCACGGCGGTCTGCCAGGCGACCAGCGTCTCGACCGCATCGCCCGGGCGCCAGACATCGAGGTTGGGAACCAGGCGCAATGTGGCGAGCTGCTCCACCGGCTGGTGCGTGGGGCCGTCCTCACCCAGGCCGATGGAGTCGTGCGTGAACACGTAGATGGGGTTGCTGCGCATCAGCGCCGCCATGCGGATGCCGTTGCGGGCGTACTCCGAGAACATCAGGAAGGTGCCGGCGAAGGGCCGGAAGCCGCCGTGCAGTGCGATGCCGGTCTGGACGGCCACCATCGCGAACTCGCGCACGCCGTAGTGCAGGTAGTTGCCGCCGGCCGCTGCCTTCTCGACGGAGCGGCAACCGGTCCATTGCGTCAGGTTGGAAGGCGCCAGGTCGGCGGAGCCGCCCAGCAGCTCGGGCAGCAGCGGCGCCAGCGCGTTGATGCTGTTCTGCGAGGCCTTGCGCGACGCGAGGGTCTCGGCCTTGGCGACGGTGGTGGTGAGCTGGGCTTCGCAGCGCGTGGTGAAGTCGGCCGGCAGTTCGCCGCGCAGGCGACGCATGAACTCGGCCGCGCGCGGGTGGGCGGACAGCCGGGCCTCCCACTCGCGCTGAGCTGCCGCGCCGCGCTCTCGGGCGTCCAGCGGCGCGCGGGCCTCATCGGGCACGACGAAGGGCGCATGCGTCCAGTTCAGCGCCTCGCGCACGGCCGCCACTTCGGCGGCGCCCAGCGGTGCGCCATGCACGTCGTGGCCGCCGGCCTTGTTGGGCGAACCCCGGCCGATGACGGTCTTGGCGCAGATCAGCGTGGGCTTGCCGACGTCGTCGCTCGCCTGGGCCAGTGCGCGGTCGATGGCCGCGAAGTCATGGCCGTCCACGTCGCGGATGACGCGCCAGCCATAGGCCTCGAAGCGGGCCGGCGTGTCGTCGCCGAACCAGCCCTTCACGTCGCCGTCGATGGAGATGCCGTTGTCGTCGTAGATGACGACGAGCTTGCCCAGACCCCAGGTGCCGGCCAGCGAGCAGGCCTCGTGCGAGATGCCTTCCATCAGGCAGCCGTCGCCGCAGAACACGAAGGTGCGGTGGTCGACGACGCGGTGGTCGGGCGTGTTGAACTCGGCGGCCAGCAGCTGCTCGGCCAGCGCCATGCCCACCGCGTTGGCCAGGCCCTGGCCCAGCGGGCCGGTGGTGGTCTCGACGCCGGGCGTCAGGCCCACCTCGGGGTGGCCGGGCGTCTTGCTGTGCAGCTGGCGGAAGGCCTTGAGTTCTTCGATGGGCAGGTCGTAGCCGCTGAGGTGCAGCAGGCCGTACAGCAGCATGGAGCCGTGGCCGTTGGACAGCACGAAGCGGTCGCGGCCGGGCCAGGTCGGGTCGGCCGGGTTGTGGCGCAGGTGGCGGCTCCACAGCACGGCGGCGAGGTCGGCCATGCCCATGGGCATGCCGGGGTGGCCGGAGTTGGCCTGCTGCACGGCATCGACCGCCAGCATGCGCAGCGCGTTGGCGGCGAGGGTCAGATCGTGTTGCATGTCAGCCTTGCAGGGAGCGGATCAGCTGCTCCAGGGTTTCGGTGTCGGCGATGAACTGCTTGATGCCTTCGTTCAGCTTCTCGTGGGCCATCGCGTCGGCGGCCAGGGCGGCGTTGAACTCGGATTCGGTCATCGGCGCAGGTACGGCGTCGATTCGGCCTTCGGATACCAGGCGGCGCTCGACGGGCGTCGTCGCGCCAGCCAGTTCGGCCAGCAGGTTGGGGCTGATGGTCATCAGGTCGCAGCCGGCCAGCGCAATGATCTGGCCGCTGTTGCGAAAGCTCGCGGCCATCACCTCGGTTTGGATGCCGTGGCGCTTGTAGTGCCTGTAGATCTCGACGACGGAGCGCACGCCGGGGTCATTGGGGCCGGCCATCGCGGCCTCGTCCCAGCTGGTGCCGGCGGTCTTCTTGAACCAGTCGTAGATGCGGCCGACGAAGGGCGAGATCAGCTGCACGCCGGCATCGGCGCAG
Source organism: uncultured Roseateles sp. (assembly GCA_946480605.1). Next base: position 3,707 of record CAMLKW010000245.1, read on the forward strand.
GCCCTGGCCTGGGCCAGGCAGAACAGCAGCGTCAGGTTGGTGCGTATGCCTTGCTGCTCCAGTTCGCGGGCGGCCTGGATGCCTTCCCACGTGGACGCCAGCTTGATCAGCACGCGCTCGCGCGGCACGTTGGCGGCGGCGTAGAGCTGGATGAGGCGGCGGGCCGTGGTGACCGAAGCCGCGGTGTCGTGCGACAGGCGCGGGTCGATCTCGGTGGACACGCGGCCCGGCACGAGCTTCAGGATCTCGACGCCAAAGGCCACCAGCAGGTGCTCGGCCACGGCGGTGACGCTGGCGCCCGGGTGGGCGGCCACGGCCTGCTCCAGCAGTGCGCGGTAGCGGGGCTGCTGCACGGCCTTGAGCACGAGGGAGGGGTTGGTCGTCGCGTCCTGCGGCGTGAAGGCGCTGAGCTGGTCGAAGTCGCCCGTGTCGGCGACGACGGTGGTGTGTTGGCGGAGTTGGTCGAGGCTGTTCATGTTTCGGGCAAAGCGCGGCCCTGCCTCCCGGCGGAGGCATGACCTGCAGTGGTGAAGAACGGGTTAGGCGAACTCGCTGCGCAGCGCCTGGTAGAGGCGCTGGAAGCGTTCGAAGCGGGGCTGCAGTGCGGCAGCCAAAGCGGGATCGGGTTCGGCGACGCGGGCGATGTCGGGCGTGCGGCAGACCTGGTCCACCGTGCCGCCGGTAGCCAGCCAGGCCAGGCGCGCGGCGCCCAAGGCACCGCCTGCTTCCGCGCCCACGCCGTTGACCAGGCGCACGTTCAGCAGCGACGCGAGCAGCTTCGCCCACCATTCGCTGCGCGCACCGCCGCCGACCAGCCAGAGTTGTTCAGCGCTGCCGCCGCCGGCCTGCAGCGCCTGCCAGCCGTCCAGCAGCGCAAAGCCAACGCCTTCCAGCACGGCATAGCCCATCTCGGCGGCACCGTGTTCATGCGTGAGGCCAAAGAACACGCCCTTGGCGTTGGCGTTGTTGTGCGGCGTGCGTTCGCCGCTGAGGTAGGGCAGGAAGATCGGCGCCTGGTCGCGCTGCGTCGGCGTGAGCGCAGCGGCCTTGGCGATGAGGTCGGCCTCGCCGCCGGGCATGCCCAGCATCAGCGTGGCCCAGCGCAGCGCGCTGGCGGCGCTGAGGATGACGCTCATCTGGTGCCAGGTGTTCGGCAGCGCATGGCAGAAGGCATGCACCGCGCGGGTCGGGTTGGGGCTGAACGCCTCGTTGCACAGGAAGATGACGCCCGACGTGCCCAGCGACAGGAAGCCGTCGCCGGGCTTGACGACGCCCATGCCGACGGCGCTGGCGGCGTTGTCGCCACCGCCGCCGGCGATGGGAATGCCGGCGGGTACGCCCCAGCGCTGGGCCAGCTCGGGCTTCAGCGTGGCGCTGGCTGCGCTGCCCTCGACGAGGCGGGGCATGTGGGATTCGTTGAGGCCGGTCAGTTCCAGCGCGACGGGGGACCAGCAGCGCTGGGCCACATCCAGCCACAGCGTGCCGGCGGCGTCGCTCATCTCGCTGAAGAACTCGCCGCTCAGCTCGAAGCGCAGCCAGTCCTTGGGCAGCAGCACCTTCGCCACCTTGGCGAAGAGCTCGGGTTCGTGCTGGCGCATCCACACCAGCTTGGGCGCCGTGAAGCCCGGCATCGCGAGGTTGCCGGTGATGGCCGGCAGCTCGGGGCAGGCGGCCATCATCTGCTCGCACTGCGGGCCGCTGCGGCCGTCGTTCCACAAGATGGCCGGGCGCAACACCTGGTTGGCTGCGTCCAGCGTCACGGCGCCGTGCATCTGGCCGGACAGGCCGATGCCACGCACCTGCGCGAGCGCCGCGCCGTGCTGGGCCTTCAGCGTGGCCATGCCCTGGTCGAGAGCTGCCCACCACGCGGCGGGGTCTTGCTCACTCCACAACGGCTGCGGCCGCTGCACGGTGAGCGCCACGCCGGTGGTGGCAACGATGGTGTGCTGCTCGTCGAGCAGCAGCAGCTTGATCTCGGAAGTGCCGAGGTCGATTCCCAGGAACATGGCCTAGCGGCTCCGGTCAGACGAAGTTGTTGACGATGTTTTCCAGGCGCTCTTGGCGGCCGGAACGGGGCTGCGGCGAGATTCCCTGGGCGTGCACCAGCGAAGCCAAGTCATCGAGGCTCGCGCCGCCGGTGATCTTCTTGCCCAGGTCACCGTTCCAGCCGGCGTAGCGCTCGCTGACGGCCTTCTCCAGCTGGCCGCTCTCGTACAGCGCGGCCGCGGCCAGGAAGGCGCGGGCCATCGTGTCCATGCCGCCGATGTGGCCTTCCAGCTGGTCGATGGGGTCGATGGACTGGCGGCGCACCTTGGCGTCGAAGTTGGTACCGCCGGTGGTGTAGCCGCCGTGGCGGATCATCTCCAGCATGGCGGGCACCAGCTGCACGTGGTTGTTGGGGAACTGGTCGGTGTCCCAGCCCAGCTGTTCGTCGCCGCGGTTGGCGTCCAGCGAGCCGAAGATGCCCAGGGCGCAGGCGGT
>CAMLKW010000246.1 GCA_946480605.1 uncultured Roseateles sp.
TCGAACTCGCGACCCTCTGCTCCCAAAGCAGATGCGCTACCAGGCTGCGCTACGCCCCGATCAAGCCCGCCATTCTATGCCACAGGAATGAAGCGGCCCGTGCCACTGATCAAGGCAGCCTTCACCGGCTCTCCAGGCTGCAGCGCCTGAACGGCCGCGACATAGCCGCGCATCTGCTCCAGATAGGCCGGCTCGCGCTCCGGCGTGGCGCCCAGCTTGTAGTCGAGCACCCACCAACTGCCGTCGCAGCGCTGCACGAGGCGGTCGATGCGCTGGTCGTCCCCGCCCTGCCCCACGGCCACCTCGTTGCCGGCCCACAGCAGCTCGGCCGGGTCGAAGAACGGCCTGCAATCGGCGCTGGCCAGGATGGCATGCGCGGCCTGTGCCAGCTGCTCGCGGGACTTGGCGTCCAGCCCGAAGGCCTGCGAGGCCGATGCCATCAGCCGCTCCAGCGGCTGCACCTGGCCGGGCGCGGACACCCACTCCAGCACACGGTGCAAGGCCTCGCCCGTGCGGGCCTGGCGCTCGTTGCGTGCCGTGCCATCGCGCGCCGGCACGGCGGGTGGCGGCAGCCAGACCGGCAGCGGCATCAGGCGTGGTGGGCGGGCCTCGCCTGGCCCGCCCGACACCCGGTCCAGCGGCCAGGGTCGGGACAGCGGCTGCAGCCGGTCCCACCAGCTGGTGGCCTGGCTGCGGCCGGGTGTGTGGCTCAGCACCAGCGCCCGGCGGGCCCGGGTCAGCGCGACGTAGAGGCTGTTCAGTTCCTCGCGCTCGCGGGCGGCCTTCTCCTCGTCCACCAGCGCTTGCAGAGACGGCGGCGCCTTGGCCTCGGAGGCCAGGAAGGCTGCCCGCGCGGGCGCCGGCCGGCCGACGGGCCAGTCCAGCAGCAGCCCCAGCGTCTCGGCCTTGGGCGGCGCGGCGTCGCAGTCCAGCAGGAACACGACTTCCGCCTCCAGGCCCTTGGCGCCATGGATGGTCAGCAGTTGCACCGCATCCGGCGCGGCGGCGGGCACGAACTTGGGCGGGCGGCTCTTCAGCGCGCGCACGAAGCCGTAGAGCTGGGCATAGCGCCCCCCGTCCAGGTCCAGCGCCGCGTGCAGCAGGGCCTGCACGCTCTGCAGCCGCACGGCCGCGTCGGCCGCGGGCACGGCCGCCGCGATGCGGGCCAGCAGGTCACCTTCGCTGGCGATGAGGTCCAGCAGCTCGTGCGGCGTCAGGCGGCGGGCCTGCTCGCCCCAGGCGGCCAGCAGCGCCTGCGCACGGGCCAGCGCGGGGCTGGGCGCCGCCAGCGATTGCAGTGCCGCCCACCACGAACGGCGCTCGACGACCGGCTCGCCCAGCCACTGCGCCGTGCCGGCGGCCTCGGCCAGCGTCAGCAGGTCGGCCTCGGCCACGCCGAACAGCGGGCTGCGCAGCGCCCGCGCCAGTGACAGGTCGTGCCCCGGCGAGGCCAGCGCGTCCAGCAGCGCCAGCAGGTCGGCCACATCGGGCAGGTCGGTCAGCGGCTGCTCCTCGGGTGCCGCATGTGCGATGCCGGCGGCCGTCAGCGCGTCGCTGAGCTGGCGCAGCGGGTCGCGCTTGCGGGCCAGCACGAACAGGTCGCCAGGCTTCAGCTCGGGCCGCGCACGCAGCAGGCCCACGATGGCGCCGCAGACGCGCTCGCACTCGGGCGCGCGGCGGCTGACATCGGCCTCGTGGCGCGGCTCGGTCAGGCTGGGGCGCCAACGCAGTGGCTCGGTGTCCGGCGGTGCCGGCGCGTCGACCACCTCGGCGTCCAGCGCCCACAGGCCGGCCAGCTCATCCACATCGCCGACCTCGGTCGTGTGCAGGCGAAAGCCCTCGTAGTGCCCGGCGCGCTGGGCGCCGTCGAACACGGCGTTGACGGCCGCCAGCACCTCGGGCGCATTGCGGCGCGTGTGGTCGCAGGCCAGCCGCACGCCGGCCAGGCCTTCGCAGACGAAAGCCTGCGCGGCAGCAAACACGCGCGGGTCCGCTCGACGGAAGCGGTAGATGCTCTGCTTGGGGTCGCCCACGATGAACACCGACAGCGGCGACCCCGCGCCCGCGCCCGCGTAGGCGGACAGCCAGCCGCTGAGCGCCTGCCATTGCAGCGGGCTGGTGTCCTGGAACTCGTCGATGAGCAGGTGGCGCACCTGCGCGTCCAGTCGCTGCTGCACCCAGCCGGCGGTCTGCGCGTCGGCCAGCAGCGCCAGCGCGCCACGCTCCAGGTCGTTCATGTCGACCAGGCCGCGTTCGCGCTTGATCGTCTCGAAGGCGTCCACCAGCACCAGCGCCAGCCGGCGCATCGCGACGTGCTCGTCGGCCGCGCGTTGCTGCTGGATGGCGCCCTGCAAGCGCTGCAGCTCATCGAGCAGCTCGTCCATACCTGCGTCTTCAAGACCCAGCTTGCGCGGCTCGCCCTTCTGCGTGAACAGCGCGGCCCAGGCCGCCTCGAAGTCTTGGGCCTGTTGCAGCGCGTTGGCGGCGTCCTGCGCCTTCTTGCCCTTGGCCCGACCCAGTTGGCGCGCCAGTTCCTGCAACGGCTCGCGCAGGTGGCCAAAGAAGGCCTCGGGTGTCGTGCCGAGCAGCTCGACCGCACCGGGCAGGCTGCCCTCCAGCACACCGGCCGCTTCAGACAGCCGCAGCTCCACGCGCTTGGCAAACGCGCCCAGCAGCCACTCGCGCAAGTTGAAGCGCCCACGCGACTGCGTCAGCGCCTGAAAGTCGGCACGCAGGGCCTCGTCCGCCAGCACCGCCGCATGGAAGCGCCGCCACAGCGTGGGCATCAACTCGTCCTCGTCCTGCAGCAGTTGCAGCTCGGGCGCGATGCCCTGCTGCTGCAGGAAGGCCAGCGGCGCGGCACGCAGCAGTTGCGAGAACCAGCCATGGAAGGTGCGCACCTCCACCGCCCGGCCGCCACGCAGCAGTTCGCCCTGCAGCGCGGCCAGGCGCGGGCGCAGTGCGATGGCCTCGTCAGCCGACACGCCACGCTGGCGCAGCGCGGCGATCTGCTGCGCCTCGGGGGCGTGCGCGAATTCGGCCAGCCACTCGGCCAGGCGCTGACGCATCTCGCCCGCAGCCTTGCGCGTGAACGTGATCGCGACGATCTGCTGCGGCTCGGCGCCAGCCAGCAGCGCGCGCAGGATGCGCGACACCAGCATCCAGGTCTTGCCCGCACCGGCGCAGGCCTCCACGACGATGCTGCGCGCGGGGTCGCAGGCCAGCGCGTAGAAGTCCTCGCGCGGGATGCGCCGGCCGTCGGCCCAGTAGGCGAGTTCAGCGCCGCTCATGTCCAGTCATCCTTTCGGCACAGGCCGCGGGCCTCGCAGAAATCGCAGACGCGGCCCTCGCCCAGTGCGGGCAGCAGCGCGCCGCCGCGCAGGGCCTCGAGGTCGGCCTGCAAACCGTCTCGCAAGGCCCAAGCCGTCTCGCTGACCTGCTCGTGTTCCAGCATCGCAACGCCCTTGGCATCGTCCAGCACGAGATAGGCCGCCTTCAGGCCTTCCGTGGCGCCCGACAGCAAGGCGTAGGTCGCCAGTTGCGTGTCCTCCAGCGGCGTGGCCAGCTTGTCCTTCAAGCCCTTGGCGTCACCGGTCTTGTAGTCCAGCAACCAGGTACCGACGGGACCGTCATCGATGCGGTCCAGGCGCCCCTTCAGCAGCAGGCCGTCCAGTGGCGGCTTGAAGGGCCGCGCCTCGCGATCCACCTCGCCGGCCGCAAAGCGCTGGCCGGTGGCCTCGGTCTCCGCCAGCCAGGCCAGGTACAGCGGCTTCAATCGCTCGAAGGCCGCCGAGAACGGCAGGAAATCGGTCTCGTCCAGCAAGGCCAGCTCGGCCGCCGCGGCGGCGCTCAGCGCCGCGCCGTCGTCATCGCCACGGGCCTCATGGAAGCGCTTCAGCACCGCGTGCAGCCAGGTGCCGTAGTCACGCTTGGTCGTCTCCAGCTCCAGCTCATCGGCCTCGCTCAGGCCCAGCAGCGAGCGGCTGAAGAACTGGTAGGGGCAGTTGCGCAGCGCGTCGATGGCGCTGGCGCTGAGCGCAGCGGGCAGGCGCCCGCCAGCGTTGGCCTCGGCACGCCCCCGCAAGCACGGCGGCGGAGCCAGGGGCTGGCGCTCATCCACCCAGGGTGTCGGCGCACGGCTCAGCCGCTGCAGCAGCGGGCTGGGCGGCAGCGGCTCCGCGCCGGCGAACTCGCAGCGCAGCAGCGTCAACACCGGCGCGCGCAGCAGTTGCGCAAAGCTCAAGCCCTCGGCCTCCCGGCGCTCGGCCAGGCTGGGCAGGCCCAGCGCCGCCGCGTCGGCATCGGCCAGCAGGCCGGCCTGGGGATTCACCGGGCCCAGCGTCGCTGCGTCCGCGCCCGGCAGCACGACGGCGCCAAAGGGCCGAAGCATCGCCCGCGCCAGCGGCGTGATGACGACTTCAGCGGCGCCGGACTCCTCGCCGGACTTGTACTGCGCGGCCTCCAGCGTGTCGTCCACCCAGGCCAGGAACTCGTCGGGCCGCAGCCGCGTCTGCGCCAGCACGGCCTCGTGTGCGCTGCCGGCCCAGGGGTTGCGCGAGATCCACAGCGCCTCCAGCAAGGCCTCGCCGCCCTCGACCTCGGCCAGCGAGCCCAGGCCGTCCAGCGTCTCTCCCAGCGCCAACAGCCAGCCTGCCAGCGAGCGCGAGCCACCGGACAGCGGCTCCAGCCGGCGCCGGGCTCGCTGCCAGACCTGGCCCAGGCCGGGCGGCAGCGTGGCCGCATCCAGCTGCGCCGCCAGACGCCAACCGTAGCGCCGGCAGCGGGCCTCCAGCGCCTGGACATCCCAGCCGGCACCCAAGGCGGACTTCATCCAGGCCATCCAGTCGTCCAGCGCGCCGCCCGTCAGCGCGGCGCGCAGCAGCGCCATCACCGCCGCGGCAGCGGGCGTGGTCGCCAGCGTCCAGCCGGTCTCGTCGTGTACCGACACGCCCTGGCGCCCCAGCAGCGCGCGCACGCGCCGGATGACCACCCGGTCCTGCGCCAGCAGCGCCACCGGCCGGCGACCGGCATTCAGGTGCTGGATGATGGCCGTGGCCGACTGGGCAGCCAGCATCTCGAAGTCCGGGGCGACGGCCTGCTCCACGCGCGCCACGGGGACGACGGCATCCAGATCCAGGTCGGCGTCCAGGTACAGCGTGGGCACGTCGCCCGCCTGCGCCAGCAAGGCGTCGCCCAAGCGGTCCGGCCCGCCGACCCGAAGCCGCATCCAGGCGCTGGGCCGCAGCGCGAACAGCGCATCGGTGGCCGGCCGGCGATCGTCGGACGCCACCCAAGCCAGCGCGACCAGGGCCAGTGCGCGCTCCAGCGTGCCGGGTCCGCCCTCCGGCGCGGCCAGCCGCTGCCGGGCTGCCTCAAGGAATGCCGCCCGTTCGCCGGGCGGCACCTGTGCGGCGGCCCGCGACAACGCGTGGGCGGTCTCGACCAGCCGGGACAGGGCGACGCGGTAGTCACGCGGACTGCCGTGTTTCAGCGGCTCCATCCAGCTCTGGCCGGCCAGCAGGCGATCAGCCGTGAAGGCGTCGATCGCTGCGTCGCCGCTCAGTTGGTCGGGTGCGGCCAGCGCCGTGGGCCCCAGCGCAGAGGCCAGGCTGTGGCTGGTGGTGATGCGCGGCTGCCAGCCGCCGCGGGCCCGGAAGGCGCGGCGCGCCGGGGCGATCTGCTGGGCGAAGGGCAGCAGCAGCACGGCGTCGCGCAGGGGCGCACCCTGGCCGGCCAACCAGTCGGTGCAGGCGCCGGCCACGCGGTGCCAGAAGGCATCGATGTTCTCCCCGGCCACCAGGCCGAGCTTCAAGTCTTGCAAGAAAGGCCTCCCGCCCCCATGTGTGCCACTGCTTCGGTCACCCCCGTGACCGTCCGGGAAAAAGTGGCTATGTCACAATGATTTTGCCCATTCGGACGGCGCGGTCAGTGGCGACCGCCAACCTTTTGAGGCCAAGGAACCCTCTCATGAGCAGCGAATTGATCAAGCATGTTTCCGACGCGTCCTTCGACGCCGACGTGATCCAGTCCGGCAAGCCGGTGTTGGTGGACTACTGGGCCGAATGGTGCGGCCCCTGCAAGATGATCGCGCCCATCCTGGACGAGGTTGCCAGCGGCTATGGTGACAAGCTGCAGGTCGCCAAGATGAACGTGGACGAAAACCGCGAAGTGCCCGC
>CAMLKW010000247.1 GCA_946480605.1 uncultured Roseateles sp.
AGCAGATCGTCGAGATGAACAACGGCTGCATCTGCTGCACCGTGCGCGGCGACCTCATCCGCATCCTGGGCGAGCTGCACGACAAGCGCGCGGCCGGCCGCCTGCAGTTCGAGCGCGTGATCATCGAGACCACGGGCCTGGCCGACCCGGCGCCGGTGGCGCAGACCTTCTTCGTCGACGACGCCATCCGCCAGCGCTACCTGCTGGATGCCATCGTGACGATGGTCGATGCCCGCCACGCGCCGCGGCAGCTGGCCGAGCACCACGAGGCGCAGGAACAGGTCGGCTTCGCCGACCGCATCCTGATCACCAAGACCGACCTGGTGGCCGAATCCGACGTCGCCGCGCTGCGCCAGCGCCTGGTGGCGATGAACCCGCGCGCCCGCATCGGCGAGGCGCACCACGGCCATGCGCCGATCGCCGAGCTGCTGGACATCCGCGGCTTCGACCTCGACGCCATCCTCGAGCTCGAGCCCGGCTTCCTGAGCGAGGACGCGCATGAGCACGAGCACGACGACGATGTCGGCTCCTTCGTGTTCCGCGAATCCCGGCCGCTGGACCTGCAGGCGCTGGAGGACTTCCTGGCCGAGGTGGTGCAGGAATACGGGCCACAGCTGATGCGCTACAAGGGCGTTCTCAATGGCGCGGGCCAGGCGCGGCGCATCGTCTTCCAGGGCGTGCACATGCTGATGGGCGGCAGCGAAGGCGCGGCCTGGAAAGAAGGCGAACCGCGCGAATCGCGCATGGTCTTCATCGGCCGCGGCCTGCCGCGTGAGTTGCTGCTGGAAGGGCTGGCGCAGTGCGTCGCTGGTGCCAAGGAGGCACCGGGCAGCGCCCAGCCGACCTGAACGGCAGGGTCCGCGCTACCAGGCAGCCCCCGCACAGACAGCCCTCGCACCAGAGCTCCGTCATCGGAAGCCCCACGCCACACCTCCGTCCCACCGTCCACCGGCCCTGCATCACACAACCCGGGGCCGCCAGGCACTGGCGCGCTGGCGCTTGCCCCGCAGCCCCTCCGCCACGCAGCCGCCGGGCCGCCACCCAGGTTCTTTCCGCGTCCACCTAACTCATGAAGTACACCGCACTCGCCCTGTCGATCACGCTGGCCCACCTGCCGCCGGCGCAGGCCCAGAGCGCCCCCTCGCCGACACCGGCCGCGTCCGCCAGCGCGGACCGCGAGCCGGCCGGCGGTGGCGCGGACCAGCCCAGCCGCGGCGCGGCAGCGCAGACCGTCACCATCCACGGCCGGGCCGAGCGCGCCAGCGGCGGGCTGGAACTCGACACCGCATCGCGCACCGGCTCCCGCCTGGGCCTGAGCCTGCGGGAGACCCCAGCCTCGGTGGAGGTGATCTCGCGCGAGACGCTGGAGCTGCGCGGCGCGCGCACGCTCGAAGAGGCGCTGGCCGGCGCCGTGGGCGTCAACGTCGGCGGCAACCCGGCCTCGCCCGGCATCGCGTCCATGCGCGGATTCACCGGCGGCTTCGTCACCTACCTGTTCGACGGCGGCCGCGTCTCGACGCCGACGATGTCGAACCGCCCGCAGGGCAGCTTCAACTACGAGCGCGTCGAGGTGCTGAAAGGCCCGGCCTCGGTGCTGTACGGCGAAGGCGGCATCGGCGGCGCGGTGAACTTCGTGCCCAAGCAGGCCAGCCGCAATGCGCCCGGCGCCGAGGCGCTGCTGTCATGGGGCAGCTTCGGCACGATTCGCGCCGGCGCGGGGCTGGGCGGCCGGCTGGGCGAGAGCGGCGCCTTCCGCATCGACTTCAGCCACAACGAAAGCAAAGGCTGGGTGCAGCGCACCGATTCGCGCGCCGACCACCTCACCGCGGCACTGAACGTCGCGCTGACACCGGCACTGCAGCTGGACGTGTTTGCGGACTACCTGCGCGACGACATCGGCGCCTATCACGGTACGCCGCTGGTGCCGGCCGCCTTCGCTGCCGAACCCACCAGCATCGTCAGCGACAGCGCCGGCCGCGTGATCGACAAGCGCCTGGCGCGCACCAACTACAACGTGGCCGACGGACGCATGGATTCCGAGAGCCTGTGGCTGCGCTCCAGGCTGTCATGGCAGATGGTGCCGCAATGGCGCCTGCGCGCCGAGCTCGGCGCCTACGACGCCGACCGCCGCTGGCGCAATGCCGAGAGCCTGAGCTTCGTCGCCCCCGACCGCATGCAGCGCGACCAGGTCGACATCGGCCATGACCACCGGGTCCAAAGCGGGCGGCTGGACTTGGCGCACGAGGGGCAGCTGGGCGGCATGAAGCACCGCTTCGTCATCGGCGTGGAGCACAGCCGCACCGACTTCGCCAGCGCGCGCCGCTTCTCCGACGGCTCGGCCGCCACCAACGCGGCGCTGCTGGTGGGCGCGGCGAATCCGGCGGTCGGCACCTACGACGACGATCCGCGCCTGGCCACCGGCGCCGGCAACCGCACCAACATCACCGCCGACGTGCGCACCACGGCGCTCTTCGCCGAGGACGCCCTGTCCCTCACCGATGCCTTGACCCTGGTGGCCGGCCTGCGCACCGAACGCATCCGGTTGGACCGCAGCATCGTTGACCTCAACACCGGCAGCTTCAGCGCCTTCGGCACCCGCTACAGCCCCGATTCCCTGCGCCTGGGCGCGGTCTACGACCTGACCCCGGCCACCACGCTGTATGCGCAGGCGGTGGATGCCGCGGCGCCGGTGGGCACGTCCAACCTGCTGCTGCAGTCGTCGGCCAACAGCAAGTTTCCGCTGACCAAGGGCCGGCAAAACGAGGCCGGCCTGAAGCAGAGCCTGTGGAACAACAGCCTCGACTGGACGCTGGCGCTGTACCGCATCACGCAAGACAACGTGCTGTCGCGCGACCCCGCCACGCCGGCGCGCACGGTCAACAACGGCCGCCTCTCGTCACACGGCATCGAGCTGTCCGCCGCCTGGCGCGCCACGCGCGCGCTGACGTTGTCCGGCAACCTGGCGGCGCTGCAGGCGCAGTTCGACACGCTCGTCGAGGCGGGCGGCGTCTCGCGCGTGGGCAACACGCCGCCCAACGTGCCCGAGCGAACGGCGCGCCTCTGGGCCGACTACCGCATCGCCGCGTCGCCCTTCAGCGTGGGCGCGGGCCTGAGCCACACCAGCGCGATGTACACGAACAACGCCAACAGCGTGCGCATCAACCGCCATACCTTGATCGACGCGTACGCCAGCTGGCGCCTGCAGCCGGCCACGCTGACGCTGCGCGTGCGCAACCTGGGCGACAAGCTGTACGCCACCTGGGCCGGCGCCAACGCCAACACCCAGGTGGTGCTGGGCGCGCCGCGCTCGGTCGAGCTGTCGGCGCGCTTCGACTTCTAACGCATGAGATACGCATGCTGCAGACTCTGGGCCTGAGCAGGCAGTTCGGACCAACGAAGGCGCTGGACGAGGTGAGCCTCAAGGTCGAGCCGGGCGAGATCTACTGCCTGCTCGGCGCGAACGGCGCCGGCAAGACCACGCTCGTCAACGTGTTCCTGAACTTCCTCGACCCCAGCGCCGGCCAGGCCCTGGTCGACGGCCTGGACGTGACGCGCGAGCCGCTGGCCACCAAGCAGCGGCTGGCGTACATCCCCGAGCAGGTGATGCTCTATGGTCCGCTGTCGGGCCTGGAGAACCTGCGCTACTTCGCGGGCCTCGCCACCGGTCGCGAGCTGCCGCGCGGCGCGCTGCTGGCCCTGCTGGGGCAGGCCGGCCTGGACGCCAGCGCCGCCGAGCGCCGCGTGGCCACGTACTCGAAGGGCATGCGGCAGAAGGTCGGCATCGCCATCGCGCTGGCGAAGAACGCCAAGGCGCTGCTGCTGGACGAGCCCACCTCGGGCCTGGACCCCAAGGCTGCGGCCGAGTTCGCCCAGCTGCTGCGCGACGCGCGCGACCGCGGCGTGGCGGTGCTGACCACCACGCACGACCTCTTCCACGCCAAGCAGAACGGCACGCGCATCGGCATCATGCGCGCCGGCCGCCTGGTGGCCGAATTGCGCGGCGACGAGCTGAGCCATGCGGACTTGGAGGCGCTGTACCTGGAGCACATGAAGTGAGCGGCCAGCGCCTGCAGGATGCTGCGCCGGGACCGATGCGCGTGAACACCGTCACCTGGATCGCACGGCGCGAGCTCACCGAGCTGTGGCGTGATGGCCGCCTGGCGCTGGCCGGCGGCCTGATGATGCTGCTTCTGGCCACCGCGCTGGCCGTCGGCTGGCAGCAGCAGCGCAGCATCGAGGCCGAGCGATCGGTTGCTCAGCAGCTGGACTACGACGACTGGCTGAAGCAGGACAAGCGCCACCCGCACGACGCCGCGCACCAGGGCCTGCACGCCTTCAAGCCGACGCCGGCCGGCGCGCTGATCGACCCCGGCATCACATCCTTCGTTGGCTCGACGATCTGGCTGCAGGCGCACCGGCAGAGCGAACTGCGCTTCCGGCCTGCGCAGGACGCCACCGGCCTGCAGCGCTTCGGCAGCGTGTCGGTGGCCTGGGTGCTGCAGGTGCTGGGGCCGCTGCTGGTCATCGTGCTCGGCTACGGCGCCTTCGCCGCTGAACGCGAACAAGGCACCTTGCGCCAGGCGCTGAGCCTTGGGGTGGCGCCGCGCCAGCTGCTGTGGGGCAAGGCGCTGGCACAAGCTGCAGCGCTGGCGCTGTGCCTGCTGCCGGCACCGCTGGCCGCGGCCGCCGCGATGATCACGCAAGGCGGCGTGGACGGCGCCGTGCGCCTGGCCGCGATGGCGCTGGGCTACACCCTGTACTTCGGCATCTGGGTGCTGGGCGTGCTGGCCGTGTCGGCGCTGGTGCCCGGCACGCGCCTGGCGCTGGTGCTGCTGCTGTCGCTGTGGATCGTCAACGTGACGCTGGCGCCGCGCGTCGCGTCCGACCTGGCGCGCGAGGCCTGGCCCAGTCCATCACGCCAGACCTTCAACGAGTCGCTGGACGGCGACCTGGGCGCGAGCTACGAACGCGCCTGGCGCGCGCAGCTGGGCACGGACAAGCGCTGGGGCGCCGAGCTGCCGCTGAGCCGCTGGGGCATTGCGCTGCGCGTCGACGACCAGGCCGGCTACGGCGTCACCGACCGCCATTTCGGCCAGCTGTGGGATTCGTTCGCGCAGCAGCAGCGTGCACAGGAATGGACCGGCCTGGCCGTGCCGCTGCTCGCGCTGCGCGCCTGGTCGATGGGCGTGGCCGGCACGGACTTCGCGGCCCATCGTCACTTCTCGGTGGCCGCCGAGAGACACCGGCGCCTGATGCAGGACCTGATCAGCGACGACCTGGTGGCCAACGCCGACACGCGCGGCCAGGGTCACTTCACTTACCAGGCCGGCCCTGTGTTCTGGGCCAAGGTGCCGCCGTTCCACTACCACCCGCCCACCGCACGCGCGGCGATCGGCGACAACCTGCTCAGCCTGGGCGTGCTGGCGGTGCCGCTGCTGATGGCCGCGCTGTTTGCGGGTTGGGCAGTCGGGGTGAGGAAGCCATGAGCCCCGCCCGGACGGCCGAAGGGGCTCGACCTCCGCTCGCCGTGGAGGCGCGAAGCGCCAGGAGTGCCCTATGAACCGCCTTGTCCTCGTCTTCCTCCACGAAGCCCGCGTGCTGTGGGCTGACCGCAGCCTGTGGCTGGTGTGCGGCGTGCTGGCCTTGCTGCTGGGCTTCGGCCTGCACAACGGCCTGGCCGAAACCGCCGTGCGCGAGCAGGTGGTGCAGCGCATCCAGGCCCAGGAGCCGCAGCGTGAGGCCGCCAACATCGAGCGCCTGCGCCGCGTGCTGGCCGGCCAGGAGCAGCCCGACCCCTTCGCCAACCCGGCCGACCCCGCTTCCATCGGCGGCGGCATGGGCGCGCGCCACGCGGTGATGCCCTACCGCGCGCTGGCGCCGCTGGCGCTGGGCCAGTCGGACATGCAGCCGAACTACTACCGCGTCAGCACCCGCAGCCGCGCCAGCTTCATGGACGACACCGAACTGGAGAGCCCCTGGCACCTGCTCAGCGGCCCCTTCGATCCGCTGTTCGTCATCGTCTACCTGATGCCGCTGGCGATCCTGGCGCTGAGCTGGAACCTGCTGTCGGCCGAGCGCGAACGGGGCACGCTGAAGCTGCTGCTGTCGCTGGAAGCCATTGCGGCGCTGCTGCAGCGCCGGGGCCCGGTGGATGCCGCCGCC
>CAMLKW010000248.1 GCA_946480605.1 uncultured Roseateles sp.
CCTGATGCGCAAGCTCATCACCTACATGATGGAAGACCCGCGCACCATCTCGTCGTCGATCGACCTGGTCTTCGTCGCCAAGGCGATCGAGCGCGTGGGCGACCATGCCAAGAACCTGGCCGAAGTCATCATCTACGTGGTCAAGGGCACCGACGTCCGCCACAACTCGCCCGACGCCGTCGAGCACATGGTGCGCTGAGCACCGATCGCGATCCTCCCGTGCGGCCCGGCCCCGATCGGGGTGCCAGGACCGGCGGGACCGAATAAGAGGAGTTACCCCGCATGAGTCGCATCCTGGTCGTCGAGGACGAATCCGCCATCGCTGAACTGATCTCCATCAACCTGCGTCACGCCGGTTATGAGGTCACGCTGGCCGGCAATGCCGAGCAGGCGCAATTGGAAGTGGACCGCGTGCTGCCGGATCTGGTCGTGCTCGACTGGATGCTGCCGGGCCAGACCGGCCTGGCGCTGGCGCGCCAATGGCGTGGCGCGACCCGCACCCGCGAGCTGCCCATCATCCTGCTGACGGCGCGCGCGGAGGAGGTCGACAAGGTCTCCGGCCTGGACGCCGGTGCCGACGACTACCTGACCAAGCCGTTCTCCACCAACGAGTTGCTGGCCCGCATCCGCGCGGTGCTGCGCCGCAAGGCGCCCGAGGCGCTGGACACGGCGGTCGAGGTCGGCGGCCTGGTGCTGGACCCGGGCACGCGCCGCGTCAGCCGCGAGGGCGTGGAGGTCAAGCTCGGTCCGACCGAATTCCGCCTGCTGCACTTCTTCATGACGCACCCGGAGCGCGTGCACAGCCGCTCGCAGCTGCTGGACCGCGTCTGGGGCGACCACGTCTTCATCGAGGAGCGCACCATCGACGTCCACGTCAAGCGCTTGCGCGAGGCGCTGGAGCGCGTGCAGTGCGCTCGCATGATCGAGACGGTGCGTGGCGCCGGTTACCGGCTGACCCAGCAGAGCAGCGCGCTGTCCGCCTGAGAACGCCAAGGCCCCATGTCCTGGTTCCTGCCGCGCCTCTTGCTGGCTCTGATCGCCGTCCTGCTGGGCTTTGCCGTCGGGACGGCGGCACGCACAACCACCGGCTTCGACGCGCTGGGCCTGGCCCTGGGGGTGGCCGTCGGCGTAGGCCTGCCACTGACGGTCGACGCCCTGCGGGCCTATCGCCTGCTCGAATGGCTGCGCGGCAAGCAGCTGGAGAACGCGCCGCGCGATACCGGCCTGTGGGGCGAGTTGGGCTACCGCATCGAGCGCGCGGTGCGCGACCGCGAGAACGTCATCAGCCGCGAGCGGCGGGCGCTGGACCAGTTCCTGTCCGCCATCGAGGCCTCGCCCAACGGCGTGCTGATGCTGGACGCCCAGGAGCACATCCTGTGGTGCAACGGGGTTGCGGCCGATCACTTCGCGCTGGACCCCAAGCGCGACCTGCGCCAGCGCATCACCAACCTCGTGCGGGCGCCGGCCTTCGTCGCCTACCTGCAGGCGGGGCGCTACGCCGAGCCGCTGGTGCTGGGCAATGGCCGCGGCCCGGGCACGCTGTCCATCATCGTGCGCGAGTACGGTGAGGGCATGCGGCTGGTGCTGTCGCTGGACGTCACCGAGCGCGTGCGCAACGACGGCATGCGGCGCGACTTCGTTGCCAACGTGTCGCACGAGATCCGCACGCCGCTGACCGTGCTGGCCGGCTTCATCGAGACGCTGCAGACCCTGCCGCTGACGGCGGTCGAGCGCGAGCGCGTCATGGTGCTAATGAACCAGCAGACCCAGCGCATGCAGACCCTGGTGGCCGACCTGCTGGCCTTGTCCCAGCTCGAAGGCAGCCCACGCCCGGGGGCGGACCGCTGGGTCAGCCTGGACGCCCTGCTGCTGCGGGCCGGCGCCGACGCCGAGGCCCTGTCCGCCGGTCGCCACACGCTGCGCGTGGAGTCGCACACCGGCATGGAGATCGCCGGCGTGGAAAGCGAGCTACTCAGCGCCGTGGCCAATCTGGTCTCCAACGCGGTCCGCTACACGCCTGAGGGCGGCGTCGTCGAGGTGGTCTGGCGCCTGCTGGAAGACGGCAGTGGCGAGCTGACCGTCATCGACAACGGCCTGGGCATTGCACGCGAGCACATCCCGCGCCTGACCGAGCGTTTCTACCGCGTGGACGGCAGCCGTTCGCGCGAGACCGGCGGCACGGGCCTGGGCCTGTCCATCGTCAAGCACGTCATGCAGCGTCATGGTGGCGAGCTGCTGATCCAGAGCGAGGTCGGCAAGGGTTCGCGTTTCCGCCTCGTGCTGCCGGCTGCGCGCGTTCGGCCCAGCAGCGATGCGGTCTTGGGTGACGAAGCGGCGTTCAACGCCGCGACGGTGGTGGCGTCGGATTACTGACGCTTGAGCAGCACCAGGCCGGCGCTGCCACTGCGGTCGGTGGGGCGGCGCACCTGGGCGATGACCTGCCAGCCGCGCGGCAGTGGCTGGCCGCTGGACATGACTGCATGCGGGCAGTCGGTGGTCTCCAGCGATCCACGCCCCTGCACCCGCCAGCCGCCGTGCCATTCCAGCGCCGCCAGCGTGGGCAGGTTCTGTCCGGGCGCGGCGATGCAGCGCGCCTCCGCGGGCAGGCGGGCCTTCAGCCGCGCCACCAGCGGCGCCAAACTGCGCGCATAGTCCAGCGGCGGCAGCAGCAGCGACATGACCAGCAGCCAGGCCAGCGCCACGCCACCGGCGGGCAGGGCCAGGCTCTTCCACAGCGCATGGCGGTGGCGCGCCGTGCGCCAGCGCACCAGTGCCAGCCAGGCCAGTGTGGCTGCAATCGCCATCACCAGCGCCACCAGGCTGAAGTCCGGCTCGAAGCCTTCCGCCAGCTTCCTCATGTTGGCCAACGGCCGCTCCGGCCAGCCCGTGTGCATGGACAGGTAGTACAGCCAGCCGAACAGCGCCAGCGCCGTGAAGATGAACAGGCAGAACCAGTCCACCGCGGCGGCGATGCTGCGGCTCAGCGTGGGCAGCGCGAACGCAGCCAGGATGGCCATGGACGGCAGCGCCAGCAGCAGCGCGCGTTCCGAGCCGTTCATGCCCACACAGGCCGCCAGCGGCACCAGCAGCGCGATCGCCGGCACCGCGATGTGGCGGCGCAGGCCGTGGCGCCGCCAGCGCCACAGCGTCCACAGCGCCAGCGGCCCGGCCGGCCAGCAGAACCAGGCCAGCAGCCGCAGCAGCGAGCCGATGTCGATCGATGGCGTCAGCCGCCAGGCCCAGCCGCGGAACACCCAGGCCGCCAGCACCGCCAGCGCCAGCGATGCGAGCAGCCACAGGCGCAGGCTCTTGGCATCGTCGTAGGCCGAGCGGTGGTTCAGCAGCACGCCCATCAAGCCCAGCGCACAGGCCACCGCGGGGGCGCCGCTGGCCGCCAGTACCGGCAACGCCAACAGCACGGCCAGCTGCGCACGCCCGCGGCGGAATGGCGCGGCTGCCAGCCCATAGAGGTAGACCGAGACGGCCAGCAGCTGCAGCAACTCGGGCGTCGTTTCGTGCCCCAGCCCCAACAGCCCCAGCGTGGCCATCATGGCCAGCAGGGCGCCGTCGGCCAAGGCACGTGCGTAATCCACCGCCTGGGCCTCGCCACCGAAGGCAAAGGCGACCGGCTGTGCGGCTTCCGTGCGGGCCAGGTGGAAGCAGGCGTACCAGACCGCCACCAGCACGCCCACCAGCACGAAGGCATAGGGCAGGCGCGCGGCGACCGGTTGATCCAGGAAAGGCAGGGCCTTGATGGCCAGCGCGCCCAGCCAATAGGGCAGGGGCCCCCCTTCCGCGGGAATGCCGGCAATGGCCGGCTGCCACCATGGCGCATCGCCATGGGCGATGCTGGCCATGAAGCCGAACGCGGTCAGGTCGGCATTGCGCCAGGGATCACGGCCGAAGATGCCGGGAATGACGTAGGCCGCACACAGCAGCAGCAAGGCCAGCCGGGGCAGTCGCTCGGCACCGCGCTCGGCGACGATGGCGGGGGTGGGGAGGTTCACGCGGGTGGGTTGGTTCGGGTCGGCCGGCATGATGCCGCAGAACTTGCTGTGCGGCGCAAATGACAAAGGGCAGCCGAGGCTGCCCTTGTGTTCGGAAGCGGCGCGGGACCGCCTCGAAGAATTACTTCTTCAGGTGAGCAAACTTGTTGCGGAACTTCTCGACGCGGCCGCCCAGGTTGTCCACGCTCTTCTGCGTGCCCGTGTAGAAGGGGTGCGATTCGCTGGTGGTTTCCAGCTTCACCAGCGGCATGGTCTTGCCGTCGAGCTCGATGGTTTCCTTGGTCTGGACGGTGGAACGCGTCACGAACTGGAAACCGTTGGACTGGTCGACGAAGACGACGTCGCGGTAGTTGGGGTGAATGCCTTCTTTCATGGGAACCTCTTGGCTTAGGTCGGGAGCCACGCCACACGCTGTTGTGAATGTGTGTGACGCACTTTCCGGGTGTTCTGGGGCGGAAAACCCGTGATTGTAGCGGGCTTCCCTGCGGTCTGGCTAGGTGTGGGCTGAAGTTACCCGCCGCGCCGCATCATGTCGAAGAAGTCCAGGTTGTTCTTCGACGCCTTCATCTTGTCGAGGATGAACTCCATCGCCTCGATCTCGTCCATGTTGTAGAGCAGCTTGCGCAGGATCCAGCTCTTTTGCAGGATCTCGGGCTTGAGCAGCAGCTCTTCGCGGCGGGTGCCGGACTTGTTGATCAGGATGGACGGGTAGACGCGCTTCTCGGCCATGCGGCGATCCAGATGGATTTCGCAGTTGCCGGTGCCCTTGAACTCTTCGTAGATGACCTGGTCCATCAGCGAACCGGTGTCGATCAGCGCGGTGCCGATGATGGTCAGCGAACCGCCTTCCTCGATGTTGCGCGCGGCGCCGAAGAAGCGCTTGGGGCGCTGCAGCGCATTGGAGTCCACGCCGCCGGACATGACCTTGCCGGAAGAGGGCAGCACGTTGTTGTAGGCGCGGGCCAGGCGTGTGATCGAGTCCAGCAGGATGATCACGTCCTTCTTCAGCTCCACCAGGCGCTTGGCGCGCTCGATGACCATCTCGGCCACCTGCACATGGCGGGCGGCGGGCTCGTCGAACGTGGAGCTGATGACCTCGCCGCGCACGGTGCGGATCATCTCCGTCACTTCTTCCGGGCGCTCGTCGACCAGCAGCACGATGAGGTGGCAGTCCGGCGCGTTGGCGACGAGGGCATGCGCGATGCTCTTCATCATTTCGGTCTTGCCGGTCTTGGGCTGGGCGACGATCAGTGCGCGCTGGCCTTTGCCGATGGGCGCCACCAGGTCGATGATGCGGCCGGTGATGTTCTCTTCGCCCTTGAAGCCTTCACGTTCGAGACGGAACTGTTCCTTGGGAAACAGCGGCGTCAGGTTCTCGAACATTATCTTGTTCTTGCTCTCCTCGGGCGTCTGGCCGTTGACACGGTCCACCTTCACGAGGGCGAAGTAGCGCTCGCCGTCCTTGGGCACGCGCACCTCGCCTTCCACCAGGTCGCCGGTGTGCAGGTTGAAGCGGCGGATCTGGCTGGGCGACAGGTAGATGTCGTCCGTCGAGGCCATGAAGCTGGCCTCGATCGAGCGCAGGAAGCCGAAGCCGTCGGGCAGGACTTCGAGCACGCCATCGCCGAAGACCTGCTCGCCGCCCTTGGCGCGCTTCTTCATGATGGCGAACATCAGCTCCTGCTTGCGCAGGCGGGTGACGTTGTCGATCTCCAGTTCCTCGCCCATCTTGATGAGGGCGGAAACATGGAGCGCTTTGAGTTCGGAAAGATGCATGGGTGGATACCCGTCAGGGGCCGCAGCGCCAGCCAAGGCGCAACGGCGATTCCACGGCTGCCCCGGGGAAAGGACCGATCAGCTACCGCTCAAACGACAGCGGCGCGGATGCAGACAAGAGAGTTGGGGAGGAGGAGCCGAGGCCACGCTGGCTGGATTCCGTCTTGGAGCCCGGGGCGTGTTGGCTTTGGCTGCTGCGGCGGGGCGCCGTGGGCGCCAGGAGCGCCGCAGCAGTTGGCGCGATTATAGGTTCGCGTCGAGGAAGGCGGTCAACTGGGCCTTGGAGAGAGCGCCGACCTTGGTCGCGGCGAGCTGGCCGTCCTTGAACAGCATCAGCGTCGGGATGCCGCGGATGCCGAACTTGGCGGGCACTTC
>CAMLKW010000249.1 GCA_946480605.1 uncultured Roseateles sp.
TCGGCGAAGGCCTTGGCGAAGGCCAGGTCGGGCTTGCCGGTCTCGCACCAGATCAGATCCGCATAGGGCGCGTAGGCCAGGCCGCGGCTGATCGCCTGGTCCAGGCCGTTGCGGGTGCGGTAGAAGCCTTCGACGGTGCGCTCGCCGGTGCAGAAGGGCTTGTCGTTGTCGTCGATGTCGCTGGTCACCAGGTCGCCGGCCTCGGCGTCGGTGCGGGCCAGCAGCACGGTGGGCACGCCCATGGTGTCGGCCGCCAGGCGCGCCGCGACCAGCTTGGCCACCGCTTCACGCGTCGGGACCAGCACCTTGCCGCCCATGTGGCCGCACTTCTTGGCGGCGGCCAGTTGGTCCTCGAAGTGCACGCCCGCGGCGCCCGCGTCGATCATGCCCTTCATCAGCTCGAAGGCGTTCAGCACGCCGCCGAAGCCGGCTTCCGCGTCCGCCACGATCGGGGCGAAGTAGTCGATGTCGTTCTTGCCTTCGCTCCACTGGATCTCGTCGGCGCGCTTGAAGGTCGCGTTGATGCGCTTGACCACCTTCGGCACCGAGTCCACCGAGTACAGCGACTGGTCGGGATACATCTCGCCGTTGCTGTTGGCGTCGCCGGCCACCTGCCAGCCCGACAGATAGATGGCCTTCAGGCCGGCCTTGACCTGCTGCATGGCCTGGTTGCCGGTCAGCGCGCCCAGCGCGTTGATGAAGGGCTCGGTGTTGACCAGGTTCCACAGCTTCTCGGCACCCCGCTTGGCCAGCGTGTGCTCGATGTCGATGCTGCCGCGCAGGCGCACGACGTCGGCGGCGCTGTAGCCGCGCTTGATACCTTTCCAGCGCGGGTTCTCGGCCCAGTCTTTTTCCAGGGCTGCGATCTGTTGTTCACGGGTGAGGCGGGTCATGGAAGCTCCTTGCAAACATCGAAAACCGATGACGCAAGACTAGTCCTCCGCTCACCTCTTGCGGCCCCTCAAGTCTTATAGAAGACAAAAAAGTTTGTCATTTAAAAACAATGACTTGCGCATTGAATTTCAAATAACAAAAAGCATTTCTTCATAATGAGAAATCATGCGGCAGTGCAGCACGCCAGCATTTCACGATCCGAAAGGTGACTTTTGAATCGTGAGAACAGCCGGTTTCAGAATCAAGCCATGACCCTCTTGACCACGCCCCGCCTGCGGCTGGAGCCGCTCAACGACGACCATTTCGCCGGGCTGCACGAACTGAACCGCGACCCGGTGGTGATGCGCTACATCACCGGCCGGCCCGACACGCCCGAGGACACCCGGCTGATGATCGAGCGCGTGAAGGCGCGCTGGGCCGAGTTCGGCTACTCATGGTGGGGCTTCATCCGCCGCGACGACGGCCGGTTGATCGGCAGCGGCTGCATCCAGCACCTGAACCGCGACCCGGCCGGGCCGCTGGAGACCGGCTGGCGGCTGCGCCAGGACGCCTGGGGCCAGGGCTACGCCAGCGAAGCCGCCCGCCACATGGTCGGCTGGGCCTTTGCAACGCTGCAGCCGGAACGGGTCTGCGCCGTCTGCCAGCCGCAGAACACGGCCTCCTCCACCGTCATGGAACGCTTGGGCATGAGCTTCACCGGCATCGGCCGCTGGTACGACATGGACTGCGCCCGCTACGACGTCACGGCCCTTCAATGGGCGGCAAGTGCGGCCAAGGACCGCTACGACGCTGAGGCATAGTCCGGCCTTCTGCTTTTTTCACTCTTTGCACGGAGGACCCATGGCCAACACCGAACAGCGCAGCAACAAGATGGCGAAGAAGCCCAAGAAGGACACGGGCCCCGCCAAGACGGCCGGCTCCGACCGCCCGGTGGCGCCGATGACCTCGGTGATCCCCAAGGGCAAGGAAGCCAAGAAGAACAAGTGAGCCGGCCTGCTGGCCGGCGGCGTCACAGCCCACCGATGAAGTAGCGCTTCAGGCCGGCCAGCACCATTTCCACCGCAATGGCGGTCAGCACCAGGCCCATCAGCTTCTCGATGGCCGACACGACCGAATCGCCCAGCAGCCGGCGGATGCGGTCGGCCAGCACCAGCACCACGCCCGAGACCAGCATGGCGGCGCTCAAGGCGCCTATCCATTCGTAGATGCGCTCCGGCTGGCGGGATGCCAGCAGCAGCACCGTGGCCATGGCCGACGGGCCGGCCAGCAGCGGCACGGCCAAAGGGAAGATCAGCGGCTCCTTGCCCGCCTCCAGGCCATAGGCCGACTCGCTCGACCCGCCGAAGATCATGCGGATGGCGATGATCATCAGGATCACGCCGCCGGCCACCTCCAGCGAGCGCTCGGACAGGTGCATCACGCGCAAAAAGCCTTCGCCCAGAAACATGAAGGCGAACAGCACGCAGAAGGCGATGCCCACCTCGCGCATGGCCACGCGGGTGCGCCGCTCGCGCGGCACGCCGCGCATCACCGAGATGAAGATGGGCAGGCTGCCGAGCGGGTCCAGCACCAGCAACAGCAGGATCAGGGCGGAAAGAAAGCTGTGGTCCATCCGCCCTGATTGTCCGGGACCTCGTCAGAAGCGGTAATGGGCCCGCGCGAAGTAGGACGCGCCATTCAGGCCGAACTGCACGCTGTCGTAGTAGAAGCCGTTGTCGGTCTCGAACGGGTCCTGGCGCGTGGGCTTGACGTTGAACACGTTGTTGCCGCCCACGCTGAGCTTGAGCGCCGGCGTGGCCTGCCAGCTGAAGGCCAGGTCCATGGAGGTCTTGGGCTTGTAGTGCAGGTTGGGCACCGGCGGGCCCGAGAACGTGCCCTGGGTCTGGCTGCCGAAGTGGATGATCCTGG
The DNA here is from genome assembly GCA_946480605.1 of uncultured Roseateles sp. Next base: position 2,803 of record CAMLKW010000249.1, read on the forward strand.
CCTCGCCGGTCCAGGCACCCTGGGCGTACTCGAAGCCCAGCGTGGCCTTGGCGCGCGGGCCGGCCTGCTCGATGAACAGGCGCTCGCGCTCGGACAGCAGCACGTCCTCATAGCCCTTCAGCGAGGTCGGCGCGTGGATGGCCGTCACCGTCGTGCGGCTGATGTTCAGCGCCAGGAAGGTGCTGAGCTGACCCGCGCCCAGCTTGGCGCGCGTGGACGCGGTCAGGTCCAGGCCGCGCGTGCGCGTGTCGACCGAGTTCACGAAGAACTGCGCCTGCCCCACGCCCAGGCCTTGCAGGATGGCGCCCAGCGCCGGGTAGTTGCCGTCGTCGAAGCGGCCCGACAGCACGATGCGGTCGCGGATGTTGATCTGGTAGAGGTCGGCCGTGATGGCCGTGTCGGCGCTGGGCTTGAAGGTGAAGCCCACGGTCAGGTTCTTGGACTTCTCCTGCTTCAGCGCCGGCACGCCCGCGGCGTTGGTGATGACGCTACCGTTGGGCGCCAGCACCACGTCCAGCGGCTGCTGGTTGATGAAGTCGGTGAAGGTGGACGAGAAGTACAGCTGCTGCAGGCTGGGTGCGCGGAAGCCCGTGCTGGCGGCGCCGCGCAGCAGCAGTTGCTTGCTGAGCTTGTAGCTGCCGGCCAGCTTGGCGGTGGTCGTGGAGCCGAAGTCGCTGAAGTGCTCGGCGCGGATGGCGGCATCCAGCGTCAGCGCGGGCGTCAGGCCGGCCTCCCAGTCGAGGTAGACGGCCTGGCTGTCGCGGCTGCGCTTGGTGGCATCGGCCGGCTGGAAGCCCGGGAAGCCCTGGCTGCCGGCATTGCCGCCCTGCCCCAGGCCGTCGGCGTCGATGTAGGAACCGGGCTCGCCGGCGACGATGTCGTACTTCTCGCGGCGGTACTCGGCGCCGAAGGCGATGTTGCTGCCGCCCAGCAGATCCGGGAAGAAGCGGCTGACGTCGAAGTTGGTCGTCGCCTGGCTGAAGCCGAAGCCGCCGGCGTCGAAGCGGCTGGCGCTGATGCCTTTGCCACCGGCCAGCAGATCCTTGTTGGCGATGGATGCGTTCAGCGTGTTGCTGATGTCGTAGCGCATCTTGTTGGAGCCGTAGGTCTGCGACAGGTCGGTGTCCCAGCCGGCGAACGTGGACTTCCAGCCGACGATGACGTAGCGGTCCTCGATGTCGCCGTTGATGAAGGGCACGAAGCCGCTGGGATACATCGCGGCCGAGTTGCGGCTGGGGATGTCGTCGGAGCCCACGCCGCCGCGCGTCCAGGCACCGGAGGAGGCGTCGCGGTCCTGCGCGCCGGCCGTCAGGTAGAGCTTGCTATCGCCGGTGACGGGGAACTCGCCGTTCAGGTAGACGGTCTTGTTCTTGACCGCCGTGTCGCCGATGAGGCGCGGCCCGATGTTCTCGTCGTTGGGGTCGTTGCGGTTGGAGCGGCCACGGTCCTGCCATTCGCCAGTGATGGCAAGCGTGCCGCCGCCCAGCTTCACGCCGCAGTAGGCCGAGGCCAGGTAGTTCTTGCCGTCGCCGGCCGAGTACTGGCCGTAGCCGGCCACCGCCTCGCAGCCGGCGCGCTTCTTCAGCTGGATGTTGATGACGCCGGCGATGGCGTCCGAGCCGTACTGCGCCGCGGCGCCGTCGCGCAGCACCTGCACGTTGTCGATGGCCAGCAGCGGCAGCGAGTTCATGTCCGTGCCTGTCGAGCCGCGGTTGCGCGCGCCGAACAGGTTCACCAGCGCCACCGTGTGGCGGCGCTTGCCGTTGACCAGCACCAGCGTCTGGTCCGAGCCCAGGCCGCGCAGCGCGGCCGAGTCGATCAGGTCGGCGCCGTCGGCGCCGGTCTGGCGCGTCGAGTTGAACGACGGGGACAGGTATTGCAGCGTCTGCGCCAGATCGAACTGGCCGCCACCCTCGGTCACCTTGCTCATCGAATAGATATCCACGGGAACCAGCGTGTCGGTGCTGGACGCGGCGGGCAGCGTCTTGCGGGAACCGACGACGGTGACACGTTCGAGGCTGCTGGCCTCCTGGGCGGTGGCAGCGGTGGTGCCGAAGAGACTGAGCGCGGCGAGCGCGGTCGGCAGCAGGCGGGTAGCGTGCATGGCGGGAACTCCGTGGGGTGGTTGATGGCGGCGGAGTTTGCGCGCGGCAAGCCCGCCGCGGAGCCTCTTGTTGTCGCCCGCCGACAGGATTGAAACCAATGAAACTTTCGAAGCCCGCGTGCTACGCGGCGGCCTCGGCACGGCGTCAGCCGCGCGGGTGGTGCGCCGCGTGCAAGGCCTTGAGGCGCTCCCGCGCCACATGGGTGTAGATCTGCGTCGTGGACAGGTCCGCATGCCCCAAAAGCAGCTGCACCGCGCGCAGATCTGCACCATGGTTGAGCAGGTGCGTCGCGAACGCGTGGCGCAGCGTGTGCGGCGACAGCGGCGCCGTGACGCCGGCCGCCAGCGCGTGTCGCTTGACCAGGGTCCAGAACATCTGCCGCGTCATGCCGGCGCCGCGGGCGGTGACGAACAGGTCGTCGCTGCTCTGGCCGGCCAGGATCGCGCCGCGCGCCTCGCGCACGTAGCGGGCCATCCACTCCGCCGCATGCTGGCCGAAGGGCACGATGCGGCCCTTGGAGCCCTTGCCGGTGATGTGCAGCGCCGCGTCCTTGAACGCCACGTAGGCGCTCTTCAGCGTCACCAGTTCGGACACGCGCAGCCCGCAGGCATACATCAGCTCCAGCATCGCGCGGTCGCGCAGACCCAGGGGCGTGTCCACGTCGGGCGCCTCCAGCAAGGCTGTCACCTGGGCCTCGCTGAGCGTCTTGATGTTGCGCATGCCCGCCTTGGCCGCCGCCAGCTTCAGCGTGGGGTCGGCCGCCACGCGGCCTTCCCGCAATGCCCAGCGGAAGTAGCGCTTGATGGCGGACAGCCGCCGGTTGGCGCTGCTGGTCTTGCCGCCAGCCTTGGCGACCGCCAGTTGCAGCAAGTCCTGCTCGGTGCAGTGGTCCAGCGGCCGCGGCGCGATCAGCGCGGCCAACGCGGCCAGGTCGCGCCGGTAGGCCGCCTGCGTGTTGGCGCTCAGGCCGTCTTCCAGCCAGAGCGCCTCGATGAAGGACTCGATCGCCGGGTCAATCACTCCAGGCTGAGCTTCTGCTGCGCGACGACCTTCTTGTAGACCTCGAACTCCGCCGCGATCTGCACCGCGAACTGCTCCGGCGTGTTGGCCACGATCAGCGAGCCGGTGTCCTCGATGCGCTTCTTCACGTCGGCGATCTCCAGCGCCTTGCGCACGGCGGCGTTG
>CAMLKW010000250.1 GCA_946480605.1 uncultured Roseateles sp.
GCTTCGTCCTCGATGCCGACCGCCGGTCCCAGCCCGGCCTGGGCATGGTCGGCGTAGATCAGGCCCAGCGGCGCGCCCTTGAGCATCAGCGGCAGCAGCAAAAAGCTCTGCGCCTGCAGCTCGCCCTTGAACCAGCCGGGCAGGCGCGCGGCGACGTTGGCGGCGCGGGCGTCCTGGATCAGCGTGTCGACGCCCTTGAGGCAGACGGCGGCCAGCAGGTCGGGCGGCTGGCCGGTCAGGTCGATGCGCACCTGGGCCTGCAGACGGTCGACGTCGGCGCCCACGCCCAGGCGCCCGGTCAGCACCTGGCCGCGCGCGTCGCGCAGGCAGAAGACGACGCGGCGCAGGCCCAGCGCGCGGTAGATGGTCTCCAGGATCATGCGCAGCACGCCGTTGAGCTGGAAGCCGTTGACCATGGCGTCGGTGATCTCCTGGATGCCGGCGGCCAGCAACTGGCTGGCCAGCGCCGGGTCGGGCGACTCGCCGGCGACGGCGGTGCGCTCCAGCACCTGCGTGGGTGCCAGCTCATGGGCGGCCAGAGAGTCGTCCACGGACGGCGTCAGCGGCGCCAGCAGGCGCTGGGCGCGCGAGTTCTGCGGCAGCTTCAGCTCCAGCGCCTGGGTCATCTGGGCCAGATGCTGGCGCGCCGTGTCGGCGGCATGCTCGAAGCTGTCGGCACTGATGCCCAGCGCGCGGGCATGGCGCTGCGCCATGGCCTTGAGCTTGGCATGCGCCTGCTCGGGCGGCGTCAGCAGGATGATGTCGGCCATCTCGTTGGCGGCCCGCGCCAGCCAGCGCTGGCGCTCGGCGGCGTCGTCGACCAGCCGGGTGGGCGGCTCCCCGCTGGGCCGGCGCATGGCGCGCTGCAGGCTGTCGGGCAGGCCCCACTGGCGGGCCACGCCCAGGCCCAGCGCCTCGTAGCTCATGCCCAGCACCTGGGCCGAGGCAGCAGCCTCGCTGAGCGCCGTGCCGGCCTCGCCTGCAGGGCTGACGAGGCGGCGCACGGCGTCGGCCTCCTCGGGGAAATAGAACTCGGTCAGCGTGCGGCCCAGGTGGTGCAGCATGGCGCCGAGGAAGGCCTCCTCGGCCTCGCGCTGGCTGGCGCACAGCTCGCGGGCCAGCGAGGCCGCCATCAGCGAGCGCAGGAAGTCCTCGCGCAGGCGCTGGGCATGGCCCTTGTTCTCCATGCGTTCCAGCAGCACCAGGCTGAGCGCCAGGTTGCGGATGCCGGCAAAGCCGATCAGCGCGACGGCGCGCGACACGGTGCTGATGCCGCCGCCACCGGCGTGCCGGTAGGCCGCCGTGTTGACCAGGCGCAGCAGCTTCTGCGTCAGCGCCACGTCGGTCAGGATCTCGTTGGACAGGCTGGCCAGGCTCTCGTTCTCTGACTGCGTCATCCGCTGGATGCGGCCGATGGAGTCGGACAGCGCCGGGAAGTCGCTCTTGTGGCGCATGCGCCGCAGCAGGAAGTCCAGCACCGGCGCGTCCTGGGCGTCGGCGTCGGGCTCGGAGACCGGGCGCAGCCAGGCGGCCAGCGCGTCGCGCATCTGCTGGGCGCTGGGCCAGCGCGCCGACGGCTCGCGCGCCAGGCCGCGCTGCACGATGGCGCGCAGCGCGTCGTCCACGCTGCTGTCCAGGCCCGAGGGCAGGACCAGGTCGGTGCTCTGCACGCGCTGGATGGCGCGCCAGGGATCGGGGTCGTGGTTGAGACGCTGGCCGCTGAGCATCTCGGCCAGCATGACGGCCGCGGCGAACACGTCCATCTGCGGATGCGGCGCCGCGCCGCGCGCGGCCTCGGGCGAGATGTAGCCCGGCGTGCCGACGATGCGGGCCGGGTGCTGGGCGTCCGGCGACACGCGCGCCGCGATGCCGAAGTCCATCACGCGCGCACGGCCGCTGGCGTCCAGCAGGATGTTGCTGGGCTTGAGATCGCGATGCACCAGGCCGGCGGCATGCGCGGCGGTCAGGCCGTCCAGCACGCCCATCAGCAGCGTGACGGCCTCGGCCGCCTTCAGCGGCGGGCCGGCGCGCAGGCGCTGGCTCAGCGTGCCGCCGCTGACGTACTCGAACACCATGTAGGAGCGCCCGCCCTGGGTGTCGGCCTCGAACACCGGCACGATGTTGGGATGGGTCAGCCGCGACACGGCGCGCGCCTCGTGCAGCCATTCATCCACCGTGCCGGGCTCGCTGGCGTCCACCGCGTTGGTCTTCAGCAGCTTGACGGCCACCTCGCGGTCCAGCAGCGGGTCGTGGGCCAGCCAGACGACGGCCTGGGCGCCTTCGCCCAGGCGCTGCAGCAGCCGGAAACGGCCGAGTTGGGGCAGGTCTTCAGCCATGGTGGTGTGTTCAGGAGCCGCCGCGGGCCGCCAGGCGTTCGCGCAGCGAGCCGGCGGGCGCCGACGGCGCGGTGGCGGCCGGCGCGGCGGTGCCGGGCCGCTGCGCGCCGGGGTTGAGCGCCTCCATGACCTCGCGCAGGCCCAGGCCCAGCGCCTTGGCGTAGCGCCGCGTCGCCACCTCCACGCCGGCACGCCGCCTGGCCTCGGGCAGCGCCAGCGCATCAATCAGCTCGTTGGCCAGGCTACAGGTCAGGCGCAGCGTGTCGGCGTCGCTGCGCGGCGGGTGCACGGTCGCGTCCAGCGGCTGGCGGCGGATCATCTGCAGCAGCTCGTCGCCCAGGCCCCAGTGGCGGGCCACGGCGGCACCCAGCGCGTCCAGGTCGCAGCCCAGCACGGCGTAGGCCGCGGCCTGCTCGCTCATGGACGGCGGGTTGGGCTGGTCCTCGGTGGGTTCGGGCGGCAGCATCAGCTGGCGGACCTGCTGCGCGTCGTCCGGGAAGTGGTACTGCAGCAGCAGCCGGCCCAGGTTCTGCATCAGCGTGATGAGGTGCACCACTTCGCCGTCGTAGCCGGCCGGGCGCAGCGCTTGCGCGACCTGGCAGGCCTTGCTCACGCGGGCCATCAGCTGACGCAGCATCTCGGCCGCCACCGGCTGCAGCGTGCCCGGCCAGGGCTTGAGCGCGTTGGCGGCCAGCTGCAGCCCGTCCAGGCCGATCATCTGGATGGCGCGCTGCAGGTTCAGCACGGTGCCGTCGGCGTGGCCGCTGAGCTTGAGTGCGTTGTTGACGCGCCGCACCAGCTCCAGGCTCAGGGCCATGTCCTTCAGCACCATCTCGGACAGCGCACCCGTGTGCTGCGCCTCCAGCCCGGAACCACCGGTGAAGCGGTGCAGGCCGGTCGTCGTCGTCGGCAGGTGGCCCGAACGCTGCAGCTTGTCCAGCAGCAGCACGATGGGGCCGCCGTCGTCGTGCGCGGCGGCCTGGCGCCAGCCGTCCAGCGCGCGCAGGAAGCTGCGGGCCAGGTGGTAGCGCTGGCGCAGCTGGCGGTCCGTCGCACGGTTGCAGATGGCGCGCAGCGGGTCGGGAATGGGGTGCGGCGTCTCCCAGCCCAGGCGCACCATCTCGCGGCCTATGGGTTGCATCTGCTGCACCACGTGCTGCAGGTCGTTCTCTTCCAGCACCGGCTTGCCGCTGAGGATGCGGTTCAGCAGCAGGCCCACGCACAGCACGTCTTCCTCGGCCGACTCGCGCACGGCGCGGCGGGTCACGGTGTTGTAGTCCACGTTGGCGGGGAACACCTCCTGCGCCACCTCCAGGCCGACGAGGCGCACCTTGTCATTGGCGTCGATGACGAGGCTGGTGGTCTGGATGTCGCGGTGGGCGTGACCGGCCTCGTGGGCAAAAGCCAGGCCTTCCAGCAGTTGGGCCACCCAGCCGGCGGAATCCAGCGGCAGCGGCGCGGACTGGCGGGCCAGGCGCTCGTCCAGCGTCTCGCCCAGCGCGCGGTCGTAGGCGACATAGGGCCAATTCTCGACCTGGCCGATCTCGAACGGCGTCGCGAGGTTGGGGTGTTGCACGCGCTCGGCGCCCTGCGCCATGCGCAGCCAGTGTTCCAGCGCCGCCGCGCTGTTGGGCTTTTCGCGCGGCATGCACAGCATCAGCTCCTGGCCCTGGCGGGTGTCGAACACGCGCCAGATCAGGCTGCGCGCACTCTTGGACAGCAAGGCGCGCAGCTCGAAGCGGCCAAAGCTCCTCAAGGGTGTCGGTGGGGCGGCAGGACTGGACTCAGACACGGCAGGTTGCGGGAGGCTGTAACAGACGGTGTCCCTGCATTGGACTCCAGGCTAGAGGGTGGGAGCTTGCAGCCAAGCGTCGAAATGCGGCGGATTTCCTCCCCAGCCGCCCGCAAGCCAGGTCTTGTGTGCACCAGCTCACGATCCGGGCCCGGGCTCAGCTTGTCAGCTGCGACCAGACCTTGTGGCTGCGACATCACTTGCCTGCGGCAAATGAGTCTGCGCCGCAAAGCTGGCGTCAGCTTGCCAGCTGACTCCAGACTTTGTCCAGCCGTTTGACGCTGACGGGCTGCGGCGTGCGCAGCTCCTGCGCAAACAGGCTGACGCGCAATTCCTCCAGCTGCCAGCGGAAATCATCAAGCCGAGCATCGCGCACGCCCTTCAGCTCGGCAAGCCGGCGTGTGTAACGCTGCTCCAGCGGCTTGACCTCGCTCATCAGCTTGGCGTCGCGGGCGGCGTCGGCGCGCAGCTTGTCCAGCCGCGCGGTGACGGCCTTCAGGTAGCGCGGCAGATGTTGCAACTGCGCCCACGGCGTATCGAGCGCGAAGCGCTTGGGCACCAGGCGTTGCAATTGCGCGGCGATGTCGTCGGACACGTCCTTGGCCGCACGCGAGTCCTTCAGCTTGCGGCTGGCGTTGGCCAGTTCCTGCAGCACGGCATGCACGGCACGCGCGACTTCCTGCGCGATGAGGTTGAGCCGGCTGCGGCCCTCGTCAATGCGCTTCTTGAACGACGTCGGGTCGGTGGGCAGCGGATCGGCCAGGAAGGCGCGGTCCAGCGCGACGCCGATGATCTGGTCGCGCAAGTCCTCGGCCGTGCCCAGGCCCATGAACAGCACGGACATGCGCTGCAGGTCGGGGATGTTCTTTTCCAGGAACTTCAGCGGCTCCTTGAGCTGCAGCGCGACCAGCCGGCGCAGGCCGGCGCGGTGCTTGGCGGCGGCCACCTCGGGCTCGTCGAACACCTCGATCTCGACGTGGTTGCCCTTGTCGATCAGCGCCGGGAAGCCGATCAGCGTCTGGCCGCCCTTGCGCACTTCCAGCAGCTCGGGGAGTTCGCCGAAGGTCCAATCGGTGTAAGCGGTGCTTGCATCGCGAGCCGGCTCAGGCTTCTTGACGACCTCGGCGCGGAGCCCCTTGCCCGCCACGGAGGCTGCCGCCGGTTTGGGCGCTTCGGCGGCCGGCAGCTTCAACGCCGCCAACGCCTGGAAGGCCGAGCGTGCCTGCCCACCCAGCTCCGCCTTCAGCGCGGCGAGCTGCCGGCCCTGGCCGAGCTGGCGGCCGTGCTCGTCGACGACGCGGAAGTTCATGAACAGGTGGGGCGGCAGCTGCTCCAGCTTGAAGTCGTTGCGCTGCACGGCAAGCTGGGTGCGGTCCTTGACGGCGCGCAGCAGCGTGTCCACCAGGCCGCCCTGGCAGAAGGGCTGCAGCTCGATGAACTCGGCGACGAAGTCCGGCAGCGGCGTCAGCCGCGCACGCGGCTTCTGGTGCAGGCTCTTCAGCAGCGCCGTCACCTTGGCCGCCAGCATGCCGGGCACCAGCCACTCGGCGCGCTCCTCGCTGACCTGGTTCAGCGCAAAGATGGGCACGGTCACCGTCAGGCCGTCGCGGGCGTCGCCGGGCTGGTGCAGATAGGTTGCCGCGCAGTCGACGCCGCCCAGGCGGATGACCTTGGGGAAGGCCTCGCTGGTGACGCCCGACGCCTCGTGGCGCATCAGCTCGTCCTGGCTGAGCTGCAGCAGCTTGTCATCGGCCTTGCTGGCCTCGCGCCACCACTTCAGCAGCGTGGCGCCGCTGAACACGTGGGCCGGCAGCTTGTCGTCGTAGAAGGCGTAGATCAGCTCGTCGTCCACCAGCACGTCCTGGCGGCGCGACTTGTGTTCCAGCG
>CAMLKW010000251.1 GCA_946480605.1 uncultured Roseateles sp.
GCTGGAGGCGATGCGCGCGACCAGGTTCAGGTCGGGCTCGGGCGTGCTCATGGCCTGCTGCAGCTGGGCCAGCAGCTCGGGGCAGGGCGGGATCTGGATGTGCTGCAGCGGGCCGCGGCGGCGGGATTGGTCGAGGTCGTCGCGGATCTGCTGCGCGCGCGAGCCGACGGCGGGCTTGGCGTGGGAAGGTGCCGGGTTCTGCATAGCCGAAAATCTTAGAGGCGGCGGAGGCGCGTGCGGGCCGGGTACAGTGAAATCAATCGCAGCCCGCCGTCAATCTTGCCGACTTCGCCCACCTGTCTCGCCCCGATTCGCCGGCTGCGCCGCTGGTGGCTGGCCGCGCTGATCGCCAGCCCGGTGCTGCTGGCCGCCGCCTATGACGCGGCGCGGGTGCTGGAGGCGGCCGCCCGGCGCGGGCCGCGCGTGGTGGAGCAGGCGCAGGCGCTGGTGCAGCAGATCGAGCGCAGCGGCACGCAGGCTGAAGCGCAGCGGCTGAAGGACATCAACGACTTCTTCAACCGCCGCCTGGCTTTCCGCGACGACGCGCAGACCTGGGGCATGCCCGACTACTGGGCCTCGCCGCTGGAGACGCTGGAGCGCCGCGCCGGCGACTGCGAGGACTACGCCATCGCCAAGTACTTCGCGCTGGCCGGCGCGGGTGTGCCGACGGCGCGGCTGCGCATGGTCTACGTGCGTGCCCGCATGGACGGCCAGGCGTTGCCGCACATGGTGCTGGCCTACTATGCCGAGCCGGGTGCCGAGCCGCTGATCCTGGACAACCTGCGCCCCGAGGTGCTGCCGGCATCGCAGCGCGGCGACCTGACGCCGGTGTTCAGCTTCAACACCGAAGGGCTGTGGCAGGGCGTGGGCCAGGTCACGCAGGGCGACCCGCTGGTGCGGCTGTCGCTGTGGCGCGAGCTGGTGGTCAAGGCCCGTGCCGAAGGTTTCATCGATTGAAGAAGACATGAGGAACAAGACATGTCCCTGATGCGGCAGATTGCCTGGCTGGTGCTGGGCGTGGTGCTGGCGGCGCTGGTGGGCGCGGTCGGCCTGTCCACGCTGTCGGCGCGCCAGCTGATGCAGACCCAGCTGCAGTTGAAGAACGCCGACAACGCCCAGGCACTGGCGCTGGCGTTGTCGCAGCAGCAGGGCGACGCGGAGCTGATCAAGCTGCTGATCTCGGCCCAGTACGACACCGGTGCCTACGAGTTCGTGCGCTGGCGCGGTGCCAAGGGCGAGGCGCTGTACGAGCGCAGCGGCAGCGCCAAGGCCGGCCAGGCGCCGGGCTGGTTCCGCTCGCTGGTGGCGCTGGACGCACCGGCCGGCGTGGCCCAGCTGTCCAGCGGCTGGAACGCCATTGGCGCGGTGGAGCTGAAAAGCCATGCCAGCTATGCCTACGACGAGCTGTGGCTGAGTGCGCGCCGGCTGCTGGCCTGGCTGCTGGGCGTGGGCATCGTCGCGGCCGTGCTGGCCTGGGCGGGCCTGCGGCGCATCCGCCGGCCGCTGGACGCCGCCGTGGCCCAGGCCGAGGGTGTGCTGGCCGGCCGCTACGGCCAGGTGCTGGAGCCGCGCGTGCCGGAGATGCAGCGGCTGACGCGCGCGATGAACGCGATGGTGCAGCGCGTGCGCGAGCTGTTCGAGGCCCAGGCCGGCCAACTGCTGGTGCTGCGCGAGCAGACCCACCATGACCCGCTGACCGGTGTGTCCACGCGCAAGCACTTCCTGGCCGAGCTGGAGGCGGCGCTGCGCCGTGACGACGGCCCGGTCGTCGCGGGCCTGGTGCTGCTGCGGCTGCGCGATCTGGCCGGGCTGAACACCCGGCTGGGGCGCCGTGCGGTGGACGACGTGCTGCTGACCATCGTCGGCGCGCTGCAGGCCTATCCGCAGCGCGTGCCGGGTTGCCGCGTGGGTCGGCTCAACGGCGGCGACTTCGCGTTGTGGCTGCCCGCCGAAGGCGTGGCCGGCGAGACGGCGCAGGCCCTGGCCGACGCGCTGCGCGCCAGCCTGCCGGCCTTCGGGTCTGGCGTGCAGGTGGCGTTGGGCGCGGTGCAGCTGCCGCGCGAGCGGCCTGGCAGCGTCTGGCTGGGTGAGGCGGATGCCGCGCTGGCGCGCGCCGAGCTGGTCAGCCAGACGCGTGGCGGCTTCGTCGTGGACGTCGTGGCCGACGCCGGCGTGGGCCGCGAGCAGGGCGAGGGCCTGTGGCGGGCGCAGCTGCACGAGGCGGTGGCCGCGCGGCGTGGCCGTCTGGCCGAGTTCGCCGTGCGCGACCGCGAGGGGCAGGTGCTGCATCTGGAATGCCCGCTGCAGCTGGCGCTGGAGCCGGGCGGTGACTTCCTGCCTGCATCCGGCTGGCTGCCGCTGGCGGCGCGCGCGCGGTTGACGGCGTCGGTGGACCTGTTCGCCGTAGGCCTGGCACTGAAGGCCATCGCGGCCGACGGCCAGCCGCGCTGCATCAACATCGCGCCGGCCTCATTGGCCGACGCGGCGCTGCTGCCGCAGCTGCGCGAGCTGCTGGCCCAGTCGCCGCAGGCCGCGCGCGGCCTGCTGCTGGACGTGGCCGAGACGGCGGCGACCGAGCATTTCGAGCGCCTGCTGGAACTGGGACGGCAGCTGCGTCCGTTGGGGGTCAAGCTCGGGCTGGAGCATGCCGGGGCCGGCTTGGCCGAGGTGGAGCGGCTGTACCAGGCAGGGCTGGACTACGTGAAGCTGGACGCCTCGGTGCTGCTGGGGGTGGCCGGCGAGGCGGGGCGGGCGGCCTTTGTGCGCGGCATGGTCATCATGCTGCGCAGCCTGGCGCTGAAGGTGTACGGCGAGGGCGTCGTCGACGCGATGGACGCGCAGGCGCTGTGGGACTGTGAGCTGGACGGGCTCACGGGGCCGTGGGTGACGGCGGGCGGGCGCGAGGTCTCGTAGCCGGCCGCGCGACTTCAGATGCCCGCACCGGCCTCGAACAGGCTGAGCTTGGCCGCGCTCAGCTTGACGCGCTGACCGCCGCGCAGTTGCAGCGCCTCGGCCTGGTCGCGCGTCAGCTCGGCTTCCAGCGGCTGGCCGTCCGGTCCCACCAGCTCCACGCGGGCGCTGGCGCCGAAGGACAGCACGCGCTCCACCGTGGCCGAGAGGCCCGGTGAGGACTCGTCGGTGACGATCTGCAGTTCGTGCGGGCGGGCATAGGCCTGCACCTCGCCGTCGCCGTGCTTGCCCTCGTGCGGCAGCTGGTGCTCGCCGATGTGCAGCACGCCGCCGCGGGCGTGGCCGACGAAGCGGTTCACCGCGCCGAGGAAGCCGTAGACGAAGGGCGTCGCCGGGCGCTCGTAGACCTCCTGCGGCGTGCCGACCTGTTCCACGCGGCCGTGGTCCATCAGCACGATGCGGTCGGCCACTTCGAGCGCCTCGTCCTGGTCGTGCGTGACGAAGATGCTGGTGATGTGCAGCTCGTCGTGCAGGCGGCGCAGCCAGCGGCGCAGCTCCTTGCGGACCTTGGCGTCCAGCGCGCCGAAGGGCTCGTCCAGCAGCAGCACGCGCGGCTCCACGGCCAGCGCACGGGCCAGCGCGATGCGCTGGCGCTGGCCACCCGACAGCTGCGGCGGGAAGCGGTCGCCCAGCCAGTCCAGTTGCACGAGCTTCAGCAACTCGGTGACGCGCTTCCTGATCTCGGCCTCGGGCAGTCGCTGCTTGCGCGGCTTCACACGCAGGCCGAATGCGACGTTGTCGAACACCGTCATGTGACGGAACAGCGCGTAGTGCTGGAACACGAAGCCCACCTGGCGCTCGCGCACATGGGTGTCGGACGCGTCCTGGCCGTCCAGCAGCACGCGACCGCGGTCAGCCTGCTCCAGGCCGGCAATGATGCGCAGCAGCGTGGTCTTGCCGCAGCCCGACGGGCCCAGCAGCGCGACCAGCTCGCCGCGCGGGAAGTCCAGCGACACATCGCCCAGGGCGGTGAAGTTGCCGAAGCTCTTGTGGATGTTTTGGACTTGAATGCCCATATGTTTACCCCTCGACTGGCGAGTACGCCAGCCGATCCCCCGAGGGGATGCGGTCCGGCTTGGGAGCGGCCCGGCGCTCGGCCCGCTCCAATTGATGGCTGCGTTTGATCACGACGCTTCCTTGTTCGCAGCGCCGGCCTGCTCGGCACGCCACTCGATGAATTGCTTGATCACCAGCGTCACCAGCGCCAGCAGCGCCAGCAGCGAGGCCACGGCGAAGGCAGCGGCGAACTGGTATTCGTTGTAGAGGATCTCGACGTGCAGCGGCAGCGTGTTGGTCAGGCCGCGGATGTGGCCCGACACGACCGACACCGCGCCGAACTCGCCCATCGCCCGCGCATTGCACAGGATGACGCCGTACAGCAGGCCCCACTTGATGTTGGGCAGCGTCACGCGGCGGAAGGTCTGCCAGCCGCTGGCGCCCAGCACCGTGGCGGCTTCTTCTTCGTCCTTGCCCTGGGCCTGCATCAGCGGAATCAGCTCGCGGGCGACGAAGGGGAAGGTCACGAACACGGTGGCCAGCACGATGCCGGGCACGGCGAAGATGATCTTGATGTCGTTCTCTTGCAGCCAGGGCCCTAACCAGCCGTTGGCGCCGAACACCAGCACGTACATCAGGCCGGCTACCACCGGGGACACCGAGAAGGGCAGGTCGATGAAGGTGATCAGCAGTTGCTTGCCGCGGAAGTCGTGCTTGGCGATGGCCCATGAGGCGGCCAGGCCGAACGCGAGATTCAGCGGCACGGCGATGGCGGCGGCGATCAGCGTCAGCTTGATGGCCGAGAAGGTTTCCTCGTCGACCAGCGACGCGAAGTAGACCTCCCAGCCCTTGCGCAGCGCCTCGGTGAACACGGCCACCAGCGGCAGCACCAGGAAGATGGCGAAGAAGCCCAGGCCGAGCGTCAGCAGCGTGAAGCGCACCAGCGGCGTCTCGCGGGTGGCGGGGTTGTCCTGGTACTTCGCTCGCGCACGAGCCGGGGCGAGATGCAGTGCTGCACTCATCGTGCACCTCGCTTGGACGTCCAGGCCTGCAGGCCGTTGATGACGAGCAGCAGCACGAAGCTGACGATCAGCATGACGGTGGCGATGGCGGTGGCACCGACATAGTCGTACTGCTCCAGCTTGGAGATGATCATCAGCGGTGTGATCTCGCTGACCATGGGGATGTTGCCGGCGATGAAGATCACCGAGCCGTACTCGCCGACGGCGCGCGCGAAGGCCAGCGCGAAGCCGGTCAGCAGCGCGGGCAGCAGCGTGGGTAGCACGACGAAGCGGAAGGTGGTCCAGCGCTGCGCGCCGAGTGAGGCCGCGGCTTCTTCCAGCTCGGTCTCCATGTCCTCCAGCACCGGCTGCACCGTGCGCACGATGAAGGGCAGGCCGATGAAGATCAGCGCCAGCAGCACGCCCAGCGGCGTGAAGGCGATCTTGGTGCCCTCAGGGCCGAACAGGAAGGCCAGCGCGCCGCCCGGCGCGAACAGCGAGCCCACCCAGCCGTTGGGCGCGTAAAGCGCCGTCAGCGCGATGCCGGCGACGGCGGTGGGCAGCGCGAAGGGCAGGTCGATCAGCGCGTCGACCAGCTTCTTGCCCGGGAACTCGTAGCGCACGATGCACCAGGCCAGGATGAGGCCGAAGACGAGGTTGATGGCTGCCGCGATCAACGATGCGCCGAAGCTCAAGCGGTAGGAGGCCATCACGCGCGGCGACGTGGCCGCCGCCCAGAAGGCGTCCCAGCCATGGCCGGACGACTTCAGGAACACCGCGGCCAGCGGCACCAGCACGATGAGCGACAGGTAGAACAGCGTGAAGCCCAGTGTCGGCGCGAAGCCGGGGAGCACACGTCGTCGACCCAAAGATAAGGAGGCCATAGGGACTATTGGATTTGTATTTCGGGCCGAGCGAAGGGCCGCCCCAAGCCGGCCCGCGTGAGCGATGTGCGAGCGGGGCAAGCCCCGCGAGCATCGCCATCCCCTCGGGGGATCGCCTGGCCGCGCCCGC
>CAMLKW010000252.1 GCA_946480605.1 uncultured Roseateles sp.
GCAGGAAGGCGCGCAGCGCCTTGGCGAAGGTCCAGTCGATCTTGGGGTTGACCTGGACCTGGCGCAGCCCGGGCTGCGTGATTTCGATCGGGTCCTCGGCCGTCCAGATCTTGCGGTCCGCCGTGTTGATGTGACTGAGCGCCGAGTGCAGCGTGGTGGTCTTGCCGGAGCCGGTGGGCCCGACGCACAGCACCATGCCGTAGGGCCGCGCGACGGCGGTCTTGAGCGCGTCCAGGTTGGCCGGTGACAGGCCGATGCCGTCCAGCGGCAGCGGCTTGCTGCTGGCCAGGATGCGCATCACCACGTCCTCCAGCCCGTTGTTGGTCGGGATGGTGGCCACGCGCAGCTCCAGCTTGTGCTGGGCCGAGAAGCGCGCGAAGTTGATCTTGCCGTCCTGCGGCTTGCGGCGCTCGGAGATGTCGAGGTCGCACATGATCTTGATGCGCGCGATCATCGCGTTGCGGTAGGTGTGCGGCAGCTCCAGGTGGGGGTGCAGCTGGCCGTCGCGGCGGAAGCGGATCTTCAGCTTCTCGCGGCCGGGGTGGGTCTCGATGTGGATGTCGGACACGCCCTGGTTGTGCGCCTCGATGATCATGGAGTTGATCAGCCGCACCAGCGAGTTGTCGCTCTGCTCGATGGGCGATTCGTCCTCGCGGCCGCCGCGCTCGCTGCTGTCGCGCTCCAGGCTCTCGATGAGCTTGTTGGAGCTTTCCAGCGCGAAGTCGGGCTGGAAGTCGGGCAGCGGGTCGGTGTTGCTGCGCGGCAGCGCGTCGGCGCCGAAGCGGTCGAAGGCGCTGGGGATGGCGAACTGCAATGTGCCCAGCCGGGTCAGCGTGGGCACGACCTTGAGCTGGGTGATGAACTCCACCTCGTCGAGCGCATCGCGCCGCGTCGGGTCTTCCATCGCCACGATGAGCCGGCCATCGCGCAGCACCAGCGGCAGCACCTCCAGCCGCTTGGCCACCGCATGCGGCAGCTTGCGCACCGCATCGGGCTCGATGGCGAACTTCTCGACGTCCACGATGGGGTAGCCCATCTTGCGCGCCAGCGCCGACTGCAGCTGGCCGCGGCTGATGACGCCCTTGCGCACCAGCAACTCGCCCAGCGGCACCGAGCGGTCCTCGCGTTGCTGCGCCAGCGCCAGCTCCAGCTGCTCGGTCGTGACCAGCTCCAGCGCCAGCAGCGCCTCGCCGATGCGCACCATGGGCATCTTGGCCTGCTGCTCGATGGCCAGCAACAGCTGGTCGGCGGTGACGATGTGCTGCTCGACCAGGATGTCGCCGACGCGGCGCTGGCGCAGGCCGGTCTGTTCGACGGCGGCGGCCGACAGCTGCTCGGGCGTGACCAACTGGTCTTTCAGCAGCAGATCGCCGATGCGCTCGCCGATCTCGAAATGCGTCAGCACCTCGCGCGGGATGAAGACCCGGCGCACCGAGTCGTCGGCCTCCGACAGCGGCGGGAACAGGAACAGGCCCAGCTTGTCGTGGTGGTGGCCGATGGTGATGCCCTTGAGCTCGTCGCCGCCGGCGAACACGACGCGGAACGGCGTGCGCGGGCGCTGGTCCAGGCTCAGCGGGGCGGCGTGGTCGTCGGCGTCGCGCGGCGGCACGGTCACAGGCGCCAGGATCTTGACGGCGCGGAACTGGCTGAACTTCAGCGGCATGCTGTTGCGCGCGGGCGGCACGTTGATGCGTATGGTGCGCTCGGCGGCGTCCAGCTCCAGCAGTTGGCCGCTGCTGCGGCTGTTGTTCAGGCCCAGGATCTCGCAGGTCTCGGGGCCACGCTGGTGCTGCGGCTCGGGATAGGCGGCGTAGGGCGGGCTGGGCCACAGAAAGCCCGACACCGGGGCACCCGGTCCGGCGGCTGCGGGTTCGGCGTTGCCATGAGGCCAGGACAGGGGCTGGGATGGATCGTTCATGGGCAGGGCGGGTGGGCTCGGCGGCGATTATGGAGGGCCGTGCCGATGCCGGCCGCGACGACAAGCAGCGTCTCGGCCACGCCGCACAATCATCGCCATGGACATCCTGATCACCGGCTTCGAGCCCTTCGGCGGCGACTGCATCAACCCTTCCTGGGAGGTGGCACGGGCGCTGGACGGCCAGCACCTGGGCGGCGCGCGTGTGCGGGCGCAGCGCCTGCCCACCGCGTTCGGCGCGGCGCCGCGGGTGCTGGCGAGCGCGCTGGACACGATCCGGCCGGGCCTGGTCGTCGCGCTGGGCCAGGCCAGCGGTCGCAGCGAAATTTCCATCGAACGTGTGGCCGTCAACCTGATCGATGCGCGCCTTCCCGACAACGCCGGCGACCGGCCGCTGGACCAGCCCGTCATCGCCGGTGCACCGGCCGCCTACTTCTCGACGCTGCCCGTCAAGGCCATGCGCGACGGCCTGCGCGCCGCAGGGCATCCTGCCGGGCTGTCGTTGACGGCCGGCGCCTTCGTCTGCAACCAGGTGTTTTTCGCGCTGCAGCACCGGCTGGCGGGGCAGGGCGTGCGCAGCGGCTTCATCCACTTGCCGGCGCTGCCCGAGCAGGCCGCGCGCGAGAGCGGCAGCCTGCCCAGCATGGGCCTGGGCGCGCAGATCGCGGCCCTGCAGCTGGCACTGGAGATCGCGCTGGGCACCGTGGACGTGGCGGCGGCGCCCGACGAGGGCGCGCCCACCAGCTGAGTCACTCCTGCGAGTATTGCCGCCAGCGCTGGCTGGCCTTGCGCATCAGCTCCACCTGGCGCGCAAAGCGCCGGCAGTTGCTGCAGGTGCGCTGGTGCAGCCGCATCGCCAGGCGCTCGGTGAGCGGCACGCCGCGATCCTCGCTCTGCAGCAGGATGCGCGTCGCTTCGCGGCAGCTGATCACGGGTTTGATCACGTCCTTCCTCCGCTGGACGCCGCCCCGAACCAGCCCAGCTGCAGACACTCCCTGAGCCGCAGGCGGGCGCGGTGCAGCATGACCCACAGGTTGGTCGGCGTGATGGCCAGCTCCTTACAGATCTCTTCGGACTCCAGCTCCAGCCATTCGCGCATCATGAACAACCGCCCCTGCTGGCCCGGCAGCTTCTCGACGCAGGCCTCAAGCACCTTCATGAAATCGACCTGGCGCAGCGCGTCCTCGGGGTTGCCCCAGTCATGCTGGGCCTCGCGCCAGTGGCCGTCACTGGCGAACAGCAGGTTCTCCAGATCCTCGCCGTCGTCGCCGGCCGTGGTCGACAGCTCGCGGCTGTTCTTGCGGATCTGGTCGACGAGCTTGTGCTTCAGGATGCCGATGAGCCAGGTCTTGAGCTGGCTCTGGCCGCCGAAGGCATGCGGTTTCTCCAACGCGGCCAGCAGCGTCTCGGAGACCGCGTCCTCGGCCCAGGCCTCGTTGCGCAGCTGCAGCCGCGCGTACTTCAGCAGTACCGGGCGCAGGGCTTCGATCTGGCGACAGTAGTCCGCGGGGTCGGTCATGGCGGCGCGCAGTGTAAGGACTAGTCGGGCTCTTGCGACATCATTCCCGCCGCCGCATCATCGGCCGCTTTCCTCACCCCCCCAACCCATCGGAGATCCGCTCATGAAGAACCAAGCCCTCGTGTCCTCGGCCCTGGCCGCCGCGCTGTCCCTCGGCCTCGTGGCCCAGGCCCAGGCGCAGGACAAGGCCGCCAAGGAAAAGTGTTTCGGCGTCGCCAAGGCCGGCCAGAACGACTGCGCCTCGGCCAACGGCAGCCACTCCTGCGCCGGCCAGGCCAAGACCGACAAGGACCCCAACGAGTGGAAGTACGTCGCCAAGGGCAGCTGCGAGAAGGAAGGCGGCTCGACCAAGGCGCCGGCCAAGAAGTAAGCACGCTCCGATGGCGCCTGTCCCTTGCGTCGGCATCGGCTGGCGCCATGCACATTACGAGTCCCTGCTGGCCGAGAAGCCGGCGCTGGGCTTCATCGAGGTCCATTCCGAGAACTTCTTCGCCGACGGCGGCGTCGCGCTGGCCGTGCTCGAAGCCGGCCGCGCGGCCTACGAGCTGAGCCTGCACGGCGTGGGCCTGGCGCTGGGTTCGGCCGCCGGGCTGGATGCGGCGCATCTGGGGCGGCTGGCGCGTCTGGTCGAGCGCATGCAGCCGCGCTGGGTGTCGGACCATGCCTGCTTCGCGCGGGTGGGCTCCGGCCTGCACGCGGCGGACCTGCTGCCCATCCCCTTCAACGACGAGTCGCTGGCGCTGATGTGTCGGCATGTGGACCAGGTTCAGCAGCGCCTGGGCCGCACGATGCTGGTCGAGAACCTCAGCGCCTATGTGGGCTGGGCGGGCGACACGCTGGCCGAGCCCGAGTTCTTCAACGAACTGACGCGGCGCAGCGGCTGCGGCCTGCTGCTGGACGTGAACAACCTGGTCGTCAACGCACGCAACGCGGGCCATGAACCGGACGCCGCGGCGCGCGAGGCCCGGCGCTGGGTCGACGCGATCCGGCCCGCAAGCGTCGGCGAGATCCATGTGGCCGGCCACGCCGAGCAGGGCGACGGCCTGGTCATCGACGACCACGGCAGCCACGTGCGCGACGAGGTCTGGCGCGTCTACGAACACGCGATCGCCCGTTTCGGCCCCACGCCCACGCTGGTCGAGTGGGACACGGCCGTCCCCGAACTGGGCGTGCTGCTGGCCGAAGCCCGTCGGGCCGAGGCGCTGCAGCGATGAAGGCGCAGCAGCAGGCCTTCGTCGATGCGCTGCTGGGGCGTGGCGATGCACCGGCCACACTGACCGGCGGCGAACGCGGCCTGGCGGCCTATCGCAACAACCTGCGCGCGCTGTCCGCGCAGGCGCTGGCCGTGCCCTACGCCCGGCTGCGCGAGGCGCTGGGGGACGATGATTTCGCCCCGCTGGCCTGGAGCTTCTGGCGCGCCCATCCGCCCACCGGCGGTGATCTGGGCGAGTGGGGCAGCGCGCTGGAGGCCTTCCTGATCGAGCGGGCGGGCGAGGACTCGGGCCTGCCCGACCTGGCGCGCCTGGACTGGGCCCTGCATGTCGCCGAGCGCGCGGCGGACGCCGAGCTGGACGCGCTGTCTTTGAACCTGCTCGGCTCGTCCGCCCCGGAAGGCTTGTGGCTGCTGCTGAGGCCCGGCGTTGCCGTGGTGGCGCAGCGCGAGAGCGCGGTACTGGTCTGGCGCGAGGGCTGGCGTGGCGTGTCGCGGGCCTTGCAGGAGGCGGACGCGGCCTTCATGCGGGCGCTGCTGGCCGGGGTGAACCTTGCTGCAGCGCTTGAAACGGCGCTGGTGGTGAAAGGTTCGGGCGCCGAAGCCGACTTCGACTTCGGTGCGTGGCTTCAGGCCGCGCTGCAGAACGCCTGGCTGCAAGCCGTCCTGACCAAGCCCCAAACGCACGGAGCCCCCTCGCCATGAAAGCACTCGTCACCTTCGCGCTGCGCGCCTTCACCGACCCGGGGCTCACGCCGTCCCGAATGCCGGCAGCACTGGAGGGCGTCGTCAGCCACCTGCAGTCGGCGGCATTGCTGGCTGCGCGCCTGTACGTCGCCAAGATCTTCTTCCTGTCCGGCCTGACCAAGCTGCGTGACTGGTCGTCCACGCTGGCCTTGTTCAACGACGTCTACCAGGTGCCGTTGCTGCCGCCGGCGCTGGCGGCCTACCTGGGCACGGGCGGCGAGCTGGTGTTGCCGGTGCTGCTGGCGCTGGGCCTGTCCACACGCTTTGCCGGCGCGGGGCTGTTCGTCGTCAACCTGATGGCGGCGCTGTCGCTGTCGGCCGACGATTTTTCGCCGGCCGCCGAGGCCCAGCACACGCTCTGGGGTGTGCTGGCGGTCGTCATCGCGCTGTGGGGCGCGGGGCGCTGGTCCGTGGACCGCTGGCTGGCTACTCGTTCCGCGTGAAGCCCAGCAGGATGATCGACGGCACCCGGCCATCGGTGTCGCGAGGCAGCGTCTCGGCCTTCTCGATGGCGCGCAGCACGGCGCGGTCCCATTCGGCATCGCCGCTGGCCTTGATGATCTTGCTGCCGAGGATGCGGCCACC
>CAMLKW010000253.1 GCA_946480605.1 uncultured Roseateles sp.
CCACGCTGAGGCGCTCCAAACTCTCTTTGCTTTCCACTGAAATCTCCTTTCGGCCGACGCCAATCAAGGAGATCGTTGTATCGGCGCACTGGCCGACGGCGTTGCGGTTTGTGATGACCGCACGCCGGGTGGGACGAGTGGAAGGTGAGGCGCGCCCAGGTAGGGCCGAACGGCCTGCTATTGAGCCTGGGCCTCTTCGCTGACCTGGGGCAGCAGCGCGAACCGCCGCTTCAACAGCACGTGGTAGGTCTTGCTCAGCTTGACGGACTGGCCGCCCTTCAGGTCCACCGTGCCGCCACCATTCGCGCTGGTTCTGATTCGCTCGACGGCCTGGATGCGGACGATGTGGGAGCGGTGGGTCCGCACGAACAGCGATGCCGGCACGGATTCCTCGATCTGCCTCAACGTCGCGCGGAGCAGATACGCATCGCGCCCGGCCATGATGTCCACATAGTTTCCTGCGGCGCTGAAACAGTCGATCTGACCGATTTCCAGCAAACATTCATCGACGCCCTTGCTGACGCGCAAGGTGGTGATTTGCGGTGCTGCCAGAACATCAGCTTGGTCGGCGGGCGGCGCTTGGGTACTCCCGGCCACTTCTTTCCTGCGCAAGAAAATCTGCCAAGCAAACAGAACGAGGATCGACGCCACCAGATACCGGGGGAAGAAATAGACGATCCGTTCGGCCAGGCCGTTGTCATGCGCGCCAAGGTCCAGGCCGAGCCGGTAGGCCAGCGACAGAACCACGGCGCCACTTGCAATGGCCGCGTAGTACAGCGGCGCACGCTGGCGAGAGCCCGCTCGGTCAAACGCCGCAAACATCATCGGCGTCAACGCCCACCAGGCACCCCACTCGACCATTGCCCAGCGCAGGGATGCCATCAGGTCGATGGACGAGTTGTAGAGAACGAAGACCTGATGAGCCAGGCAATAGACCGTCGCACAGGAGAGGTAGACGCTCCAGCCGACCGATGAAAGCAGCATGGCCTTGCCGAACTGGCGTGTGGGTGGAAGTGTCAGATGCGGCACCGGGTTCTCCGCCGGAGTGGGTGGCTATGTGCTTAGGACGCACCGAAAAGCGTGTCCAGCGCGGTCGTGATGTCGTCCTGCGCTGAACGCAGGTTGGTCAGCGGGCGCTTGAGCAGGTTCAGCGGCACGGCGCCCATGGCGGCCGTGTCCAGCACGACTGCCTCGTCGGCCACGCGCACCAGCGGATTCAACCGATCCGCACGTGCACCGAAGTAGGCCTCGCTGCGCAGTGGGATCACCCCGCGCGTTGCCAGGCCGTCGATGTAGTCGTTCTGAACATCCAGCAGCAAGGGCGTCGTCTTGCGCTCGCGCACGCTCGGGTTGGCGTAGACGTCAAAACGCGGCATCAGTCTTCCTTGGCGAAGCTGCGGAACTGGGCCAGCGGCAGCCCTTCACGTTCGATGCGGGCGTTGTAGTCCTGGATGGCCTGCCGGTTCTGGTCGTTCCAGCGTTCCCAATAGCGCTTCTCCACCTCCGCCGCCAGCAGCGCGTCAACCGTGGCGGAGACGTTCATGCCGAGTTCCTTGGCCATGTCCAGCACCTTGCTGTTCAGGCTGAGATTGGCTGCGCGTTTGGGGGCGTCGGCGATTCTGGGCATGGCCAGGCTCCATGGATGATGCGCACGAATCATGCGCTTGTGACTGCCCTCGATGGTCGCCTGGTCGATGCCACCGTGAGTTTTTCTAGAACGGCCCGCTGATCGCCACCGTGAAGCCGGGCCGGTAGACGTTGGCGAACAAGGTCTTGCCGTCGGCGCTGAAGCAGGTGCCGGCCCATTCGGCGCCGCGGAAATCGCCCTTCAGGTTGGGCAACTTCTCCAGCTCGCCGCCGGCCAGCTGCACGTTGTTGCGCGCCAGCTCGAACAGGCCGTCCAGCCCGCCCTCGCGGCGCAGGCCGTACAGGCGCTGCACCGGCTGCTTGCTGTCCTCGCACACGACGATCAGGCCGCTGCGCGGATGCAGGCAGAGGTTGTCGGGGTAGTCGAACGCACTGGCCCCCGGCGACTCGACGAACAGCTCCAGCCGTTGCTGGCTGGGCACGAAGCGCCAGACCTGGCCTGCTTTTGCATCGCCGCCGTCGGTGCTGGTGAAGAAGATCTCGTCGCGCCCCGCATGCAGGCCCTCCAGCCGCGTGAACAGGCTGCCGCCTTGAGCGCGGCCCTGGTTCAGCACGCCGTTGTGGCCGTTGTCGCCCACGCCGTCGGCCGGGCGCTCGATGTCCACCCAGTCCACGTCGAAGCGCTGGCCCGGCTTCAGGCCGGTGCGCAGGTCGGCGGCCTTGCGGGCGCGCAGCATCTGCAGGCGCCCGCCGGCCGCCAGGTTGCCCTTCTTCGCCGGCAGCAGGCGGTAGAAGCCGGCCGGCTGCGCGTCTTCGGTCAGGTAGACGGTGCCGTCCACGTCCACCAGCGCGGCCTCGTGCTTGAACTGGCCCAGCGCCGTCAGCGCCTGCGCCTTGGAGGCGCCATCGGCCGGCACCTCGAACACGAAGCCATGCGGCTTCTCCAGCTTGAACGGCTGGCCGCGCAGCTGGCCCGTGTGCCCGGCCGGCGTGACGATCTCCTCGCACGACAGCCAGCTGCCCCAGGGCGTGGTGCCGCCGGCGCAGTTCACCAGCGTGCCGGACAGCGAGCCGCGCATCTCCAGCAACTTGCCCGCCGCGCGGTCGTAGCGCAGCGTCACCGTGCCGCCGTCGCAACCGGCGTCGTAGTGGCTGGCCGCCGGCCCGAAGCCACCGCCCACGCCCAGGATCTCGTGGTTGCGTACCAGCGTGAAGGTCTCGCCTTCGGCCTTCACGATGCCCATGCCATCGGCGGCGCCCGGCACCACGCCGCCATTCGCCAGCGGCTCGCCGGCCCAGCCAAAGCTGCGGTAGCTGAAGCCCTCGGGCAGCATCAGCAGCGGCAGGCCCGTGGCCTCGTCGGCCACCGGCCGCAGCGGGCCGTAGCCGGCCGCCGGGCGGCCTTGCTGGCGCGTCTGGGCGCTGGTGGTGAAGGCACTGGCCAGGGGGCTCAGCGCGAGGGCTTGGAGCAGGGGGCGGCGTTGCATGGGGGGAGTATCACCGTGAGGCCGTGAGAGGTGCCCACCGGGCGCGTGTCATCAGGCGGCAGTCGCGCAGGCCGCCCGCCCACTTGCTTCACGGCTGCGGCATCCAGGGGGCATTGGCGCCGCAGCCCAGACCTTGGCGCAACGGGCGGCCCGGCTTGGCCCGCCGAATCCCGTCCGGCTTGTCCATCCATCGCATGGCTCTGCTTTGCGTGACAGGGTCACGGCTTCTTGACGCGGCCTGCGCCCGCCGACACCGGTGACGACTCGACGCATGCGGTAGAAACTCGTGACCCCTGGCAACACCAAATCGCCATGAGCGACGACGCCTATATCTCGCCCGTGCAGCTGACCATCGGCCTGCATGTGCACCTGGACCTGCCCTGGACCCAGCACCCGTTCACGTTCTCCAGCTTCAAGATCAAGAGCCTGGAGCAGGTCATGACGCTGCAGTCGCTGGGCCTGGAGCGCATCCGCTACTCGCGGGCCAAGAGCGACGGCGAGCCGCTGGCGCTGCCGGCCGAGTCGCCGCCGATGCCGCCGCCGCTGTCGGTGGAGAGCGACGCGGCCTACGCGGCCAAGCGGGCGCGCATCGAGCGGCTGCTGGCGCAGCAGCAGCGCGCGGCGGCCTGCGAGCGCGAGTTCCTGTCGGCGGCGCGGGCGCTGAAGGCGATGACGCAGAACGTGTTCGCGCGACCCGACCAGGCGCGCGAGGAAGGCATGGCGCTGATCAAGACCATGGCCGACTCCATGCTGACCGACGCCGACGTCGCCATCAACCTGATGAAGGACAAGATCGGCGGCGAGGAGACCTACCACCACGCCCTCAACGTCACGCTGCTGGCCATGATGCTGGCCAAGGAGCTGAAGGCGCCGCCCGAGGCCATCCGCGTGATGGGCATGGGCGCGCTCTTCCACGACATCGGCAAGCTGGAACTGCCCGACTCGCTGGTGCGCAAGACCGAGGCGCTGAGCAAGCCCGAGCGCAGCCTGTACCAGCAGCACTGCGCCTACGGCATCGACATCGCGGCCAAGCTGGGCTTGTCCGCCGAAGCCTCGGCCATCATTGCCCAGCATCACGAGTTCATGGACGGCACCGGCTACCCCAAGGGGCTGCAGGGCCAGGCCATCTCGATGCTGGCGCGCATGGTGGGCCTGGTGAACGCCTACGACAACCTCTGCAACCCCAACCACATCTCCCAGGCGCTGACGCCGCATGAGGCGCTGTCGGTGCTGTTCGCGCAGCAGCGCTCGCGCTTCGACGCGACGGCGCTGTCCACCTTCGTGCGCTGCATGGGCGTCTACCCGCCGGGCACGCTGGTGGTGCTGTCCAACGACTCCATGGGCATCGTCACCTCGGTCAACAGCAGCCGGCCGCTCAAGCCCACGGTGCTGGTCTACGACGCCAACGTGCCCAAGGAGAGCGCGGTGCTGGTGGAGCTGGAGCAGGAGCCCGAACTCAGCATCGTCCGCACGCTCAAGCCGCAGCAGCTGCCCCAGCCCGTCTACGACTACCTGTCGCCGCGCAAGCGGCAGGCGTATTACTTCGACGCGCCGCAGGGGCGTTAGGGCGGGCGACACCGGCTCGCGCGTGCCGATCTGCCCCGGCATGCCTTGCTTCGTCGTGCCGGCCAATATCCCCGCGCGGCGATGCGTTCGCTTTCTGCCGACTTGCCTACTGCCCGAACGTCGCGTCGATGTCGCGTGAGCCGTGCAACACGCGGACGACGTCAATGCCATCCGCCAGCGGCTGGATGAAGACGACGTAGCGACCAAACGCGAAGCTGCGTAAGCCGGGCGCCAGTTCATCCCGCGGGCGTCCCATCATCGGCTGCGTTGCCCAGAGCGACAGCTTCTCGTCCAGCCTGTCCAGCCAGCGATCCGCTTCGGCGAGGCTGTCTTCAGCGATGTAGTCCCAGATGTCGAGGATGTCCGCCTCGGCAAGCGGCCGGCGGGTGATGCGCGCCATCAGGCGGCTGGCGCCTTGGCCGCGCGCCGGGCGCGCGCCTTCTGCTTCACGGCTGCGGTATCCCAGGGTTCGCTGGCGCCGCTGTCCACACCTTGCCGCACGGCGGCTCGCAGCTCGTCCAGCTTGGCCTGCCGCAGTCGGTCTTGCTCGTCCATCAGCCGCAACGCTTCGCGCACCACTTCGCTGGCCGACGAGTACATGCCCGAGTCCACCTTGGCGCGGACGAGTTCTTCGAGCTGCGGGGTGAGGTTGACGTTCATGCCCATGGCGCTGATCCTTCGATAAAACGCTGCTGGGACTCTAGCGGAAATGTCAAAGATTGACATTCTTAGCGTGTAGCGAGCTGCGCAGCTGCCGTTCGGCCACAAGGGGTGTCGATTGGGATGACCCTGGCGTTGGGGTTCGCAGGCTCACCCCAACGTACCGGGCTTTTGACGATGCCCATGCCATCAGCCGCGCCCGGCATCACGCCTCCATTGACGAGCGCCTCACCGGCCCAGCCGAACCTGCGGTAGCGGAAGCCCTCGGGCAGCATCAGCAGCGGCAGGCCCGTGGCCTCGTCGGCCACCGGCCGTAGCGGGCCGTAGCCGGCGGCCGGGCGGCCTTGCTCCGATCCAGGATCGCAGCAGGTAGTTCGTTATGCAGCGACAGTGGTCGTTAGACTTCGTTGATTTGTCGCACTTCGGGAAGAGCCCGTGAGGTTGTGCCTAGTAGTCCGTTGCTCGCTGCGCAGATTGTTTTGCAAGGCTGTTTGAGGAAACTAAGTGATCGAGGTCCATCAACTTCCAATCGACAGGAAGAAGCCAAGTCGCGCACCTTGTGCGGCAAGTTCAACGACTGCCGCGCGTGATTTCGTAAGCTTCCCTGTCAAGTAGACAGTCGATTACTGGAATCAGCGGCGGTGGTTA
>CAMLKW010000254.1 GCA_946480605.1 uncultured Roseateles sp.
CTTCTGCACCGGCTCGTCGATCATGCCGCAGAAGAAGAACCCCGACGTGCCCGAGCTGGCGCGCGGCAAGACCGGCCGGGTGGTGGGCCACCTGGTGGGCCTGGTCACGCTGATGAAGGGCCAGCCCCTGGCCTACAACAAGGACAACCAGGAGGACAAGGAGCCCTTGTTCGACACGGTGGACACCTTGAAGGACACGCTGCGCATCTTTGCCGACATGTTGGCCGGCCTGACCCCAAAGCCCGAGGCGATGCGCGCCGCGGCGCTGAAGGGCCACGCAACGGCGACCGACCTGGCCGACTACTTGGTCAAGAAGGGCCTGCCCTTCCGCGACGCGCACGAGGTCGTCGCGCATGCGGTGAAGTCCGCGACCGCCAAGGGCGTGGACCTGGCCGCGCTGTCGCTGGACGAGCTGAAGGCCTTCGACGCCCGCGTGGAGGCCGACGTGTTCGACGTGCTGTCGCTGGAAGGCTCGCTGAATGCCCGCAACGTGCTGGGCGGCACCGCGCCGGCGCAGGTGCGGGCCCAGGTGGCCCGCCACCGCGCACGCCTGGCCTGATCGACGTTTTGCGCGGCGTCAAGGCGCCGCCCCGACTGCCTGACTAGCATCACGCCATGACTACCCTCGCCTGGACCGACAAGCTCGTCCTGAACCAGCCGACGCTGGACACCACGCACCAGGAGTTCGTCGAACACCTGAACGCCTTCGGCGCCGCGCTGGATGCGGGCGTGGACGCCCTGCCCGCCTACCACGCGCTGCTGGCCCACACCGAGGCCCACTTCGCGATGGAGGAGGACTGGATGGCACGCTGCGGCTTCGAGCCGCAGAACTGCCACAGCGGCCAGCACGCGATGGTGCTGAACGTCATGCGCGAGGCGCTGCGCTACGCCACCGAGCTGAACGACCGCGAGCCGCTGAACATCCTGCGCACCGAGCTGGCGGGTTGGTTTCCACAGCACGCCGAGATGATGGACGCGGCGCTGGTGTTCACGATGGAGCAGCGCGGCTTCGACCCGGTAACCGGTGAATGCCGCGAGCCGGCGGCAGCCGCAGGCTCAAGCTGCGGCGCCAGCAGCTGCGGCCACTGAGGACCTACTTCTTCAGGTAGTCGAAGAAAGCCTGCGAGTTGGACTCGCGGCCCAGGAAGTCCTTGACCAGCTCCGGCGCCGGCTTCTGCGCGCCCTGGCCCAGCACCTTGTCGCGGTAGCGCTTGCCGACATCGGCACCCAGCTTGTCGGCCGCGAACGCCGTGCGCAGGTCCATCGCGACGACCAGGCTCCACAGGTAGCCGTAGTAGCCCGCGCCATAGCCGCCGGCGATGTGCGCGAAGCCGGCCGGGAACTTGGTGTCCTTCACATGGCCCAGCGGCGTCGCACCTTCCATGCGTGCCCACAGCGGCATCGGCTCCGGCTTGGCCTGCTGATGCAGCGTGATGTCGTAGCTCGCGTACAGGTGCTGGCGGCCGAACTGGCCGCCCTTGCCGTAGTGCTTGGCGGCCTGGGCCTGCGCCACCATCGCGTCCGGCACCGGCTTGCAGTCTGCGCAGACGGCTTGCATCAGCTTCAGCACGTTCTTGTCGTAGACCCAGTCCTCCAGCATCTGCGACGGCGCCTCGACGAAGTCATGCATGACGGCCGTGCCGGCGGTCGCGGCGTAGCGGGTCTTGGACAGGTTCACGTGCACCGCGTGCCCCAGCTCGTGCAGCAGCGTCTCGACCTCGTCCAGCGTCAGGCCTTGGCGGTCGAAGTTGACGACCAGCGCCGCGGCCGGCGTGCGGCCCGCGCGCGTGGCGCTGCCGCGCAGCGGCCACACCGCCGCGTGGTTGTACTTGCCGTCGCGCGGATACAGGTCCACATACATCTGCGCAATGGGCTGGCCCGACGCCGCGTCGCTGACGACGTAGGTCTGCACCTCGTCGTGCCACAGCTTGTTGTCCACGCGCTGGTACTTCACGCCCATCAGCTGCTCGATGATGCGCATCGAGAACTCCAGGCTGGCCTGCGGCGGGAAGTAGGGCCGGAACGCGTTCTGGTCCACGCTGAACTTCTCGCGCTTCACGCGCTCGCTGTAGAAGGTGGCGTCCCAGCGCTGCACGGTCGTGTCCGCGAGCGCCGCGCCCACCTGCTGGGCCTTGGCGGCACGCAGCTCCTGCAACTCGGCCTTCTCGCGTGCATTGACCGCGCCGGTCACCGAATCGAGGAAGCGGGTGGCCGTCGCGCCGTCCTTGGCCATGCGGCGGCGCAGGTTGAAGTCCACGTAGTTGTCGAAGCCGAACAGCCTGGCGTACTCACCGCGCAGCGTGACGATCCGGGCCAGCAGGTCCAGGTTGGCCTGGCCGCCCTCGTTGGTCTTGGCCAGCCACATGCGCTGGCGCGCGGCCTCGCTCTCGGCGCTGCGCATCACCGGCACGTAGCTGGGGTAGTCCACACCCAGCACGATGCGGCCCTGGTCGTCGCGCTTGGCCTTGTCCCACACGCTGGCGGGCACGCCCTTCAGCTCGGCCTCGGTGAAGGCCACGCGGGTGCCGGCGTCGCGGATGTTCTTGTTGAACTGCTGGTCCAACTCGGTCAGCTTGTCCAGGATCTGCTTGGCGCGTGCGCGCTTGTCCTTGGGCAGCGCGACGCCGCTGTCCTCGAACTGGGCCGAGGCCAGGCGCACGAACTCGGCGTCGATGCCATCCACCTTGGGCGCCTTCTGCAGCGCGCGGTACAGCTTCTCGTTCTGGCCCAGGCTGGAGTTGAAGTCGGCCCAGCGCAGCGAACAGGCCTGGGCCGCATCGCGGATGGCCTTGTCCGGATGCACATTGAGGATGAAATCGTTGGGGTACTGGTGGTCCTCGAAGAAGACCGTCAGGTCGTCCAGCGCGGCCAGCCAGCCGGCATCGACCTTGCGCTGCTCCAGCTGCGCGACGCGCTGCTTGGCGCCCTTCAGGCCCGCGTCGCAGCGGGTCTGCACGTCGGCAACGCCGCTGTAGGCGGGGAAGTTGGGGCCGGGCAGCTTGGGTGCGGCCTGCGCGGCGGCGCTCAGGGCCAGCGCCGCAAGCGTTGTCGTCAACACGGGTTTCATCGAGAGCTCCTTGTGGGAAGGCGGCCATTCTGGCCCGCGTTGCCGAACCTGCCGTTCGACACACCCCGGCCGCGGCGATTGACGTCAATGCCCCGTGCCCGGCAGCATGCAGCCCAGCAGCTTGGGAGGGCCAAGGATGAAGACCCAGATGTCCACGGTGAGCGCGAGGTTGGCCTTGCTGCTGCTGGCTGTCCTGCCCTGGCTGGCAGCCCCTTTCCTGCCACAACTGCCCTCGCCATTGCCGGCCGGCAGTACCTGGCTCTGCATCACGCTGATCGTCGCGCTCGGTCTGCTGCTCGGCTACGAATGGGTGATCGTCTGGGCAGGCAAGGTCTGCGTCGGCCAGCAGACGCCGGCCGAGCGCTTCGACATCGCGGCCTTGGAATCCAAGCTGACCTCGGCCCAAAGCCTGCGCGAGGAGATCGGCAAGGTGCGCGCCTTGTTGCAGGCCGCGATGAACGAGGAGTTCAACAACATCGGGCAGCGTGTGGGGTGGTCCTTCGCTGGACAAGCCTTCTTGCTGGGCACCCTCGGCGCGCTGCTGCTGGCGCCGATGCCGCAGCATCCCGTTGTACCCATCGCCCTGCTGCTGGTGTGCATGCTGGGCATCCTGGTGTCCTACATCGTGGTGGTGGGCGTATGCCTGGGCCACGGCTACATCTGGCAGCTGCGACAGGCCCGTGATGCAGCGGAGGACGAGCTGCTGCAACGCTTCGCCATCCCGAGAACGGGACTGGCCGAGGACTCGCCGCTGGTGATGCTCAAGCACTCGGCATCCCGCGGCCTGCCGGCGGTCACCTATGCGTTCTGGGTGATGCTGTGCCTGCACGTGGTGCTGCCGCGGCTGCAGTCCATCGACAACCCGCCCAAGCCACCCACAGCACCCGCCAGCAGCCGCGCCTGGGTGCTGCATCCGGAGCCCAGTCCCGCCTTTGCCAGCGGCGACCACCTGTGGAGCCCCGCGCCTGCAGCGGTCTCGGACGCCTGCGCCGGCACGGGCGCGGCCTGGGCTGGGGGCGTACTCAGGTACTGGCAGGACAGACCCGACCCGCGCGCCAGCGACGTCATGCGACTGGTGGCCGGCGCCGACCGCCAGCCGCTGGGCCCGCGCCAGCGCGCCGCCATGGAGACCAGCTTGTCGCTGGCGCGCGGCCGCGCCCACACGGCGCTGGCAATGCTGCAGGCCTGCTCGCGCGAGCTGCCTGCGCTGCATCGGCTGACCCCGGAGCGCGTGATGGTCGATACGCTCGCACCACGCCCCGGCCCACGGACCGGGCAGACGCGCGGGCAGCCCGCCTGCGGCAACGACTGCGAGGACGACCGCCGCGTCACGGTCTGGTACGAGTCCGGCAGCCGCTGAGGCTAACCCTGCAGGCGCTCGCGCACCTGGGCCAGCGCGGCGGGGTCGTCCAGCGTCGTCAGGTCGCCCGGGTCGCGGCCTTCGGCCACCGCCTGCAGCGCACGACGCAGCAGCTTGCCGGAGCGGGTCTTGGGCAGCAGGGTCACGAACAGCACGCGCGCTGGCCGTGCGACCGCGCCCAGCTGGGCGTCCACATGCTTCATCAAGGCCCCCTCCAGCGCGGGCGATGCCAGCGACGGGTCACGCAGCACGGCGAAGGCGATGGCGACCTGGCCCTTCAGCTGATCGGCCACGCCCACCACGGCCACCTCGGCCACGGCCGCATGGCCGGAGATGCACTCCTCGATCTCGCGCGTGCCCAGCCGGTGGCCGGCCACGTTGATGACGTCGTCGGTGCGCCCAAGGATGAAGGTGTAGCCGTCGGCATCGCGCGTGGCCCAGTCGAAGGTGGAGTACACCTCGCGGCCCGGCACACTGCGCCAGTAGGTGTTGACGAAGCGCGCGTCGTCGCCCCACACGGTCTGCAGCGTCCCCGGCGGCAGCGGATGGGCGATGGCCAGCACGCCCTTTCGGTCAGGTCCGGCCAGCTCCGCGCCGGTCTGCTCGTCCAGCAGCTTCACGTCGTAGCCGTACATGGGCACGCCGGGGGAGCCCAGTCGCGTCGGCACGGCCTGCACACCGGGGATGTGGTGGGCCACGGTCAGCAGCGGCCAGCCGGTCTCGGTCTGCCAGTAGTTGTCGACGATGGGCACGCCCAGACCCTCGGCGATCCAGCGCGCGGTGGGCTCGTCCAGCGGCTCGCCGGCCAGAAACAGCGCGCGCAAGGACGACAGGTCGTGGCGCTTCAGCAGCGCCGCGTCATGTTTCTTCAGCACGCGCACGGCGGTGGGGGCGCTGAACATTACCGTCACGCGGTACTTCTCCACCAGGCTCCACAGCACCGCGGCGTCGGGGTTGACCGGCGTGCCCTCGTACATCAGCGTGGCCATGCCGTGGATCAGCGGGCCGTAGACGATGTAGCTGTGGCCCACCACCCAGCCGATGTCGCTGGTGGAGAAGTAGGTCTCGCCCGGCCTGCCACCGAAGATCCAGTCCATGCTGGTGGCCAGCGCCACCGCGTAGCCGCCCACGTCGCGCTGCACGCCCTTCGGCTTGCCGGTGGTGCCGCTGGTGTAGAGCGTGTAGCTGACGCTGTTGGACTCCAGCCAGACGCAGGGCACGCACGCGCCGTCGTGGCGGCGACGCAGTTCGGCGTAGTCCAGGTCGCGACCGGCCACGCGCTCGAAGGGCACGAGGCCGCGGTCCACCATCAGCACCGCGGCGGGCTTGTGCTCGCACAGCGCGAGGGCCTCGTCCAGCAGCGGCTTGTACGCAATGCGCTTGCCGGCGCGGCTGCCGGCGTCGGCGCTGATGATGAGCGTGGGCACGGCGTCGTCGATGCGGCTGGCCAGGCTGACCGAAGCGAAGCCGCCGAACACCACCGAATGGATGGCGCCGATGCGCGCGCAGGCCAGCAT
>CAMLKW010000255.1 GCA_946480605.1 uncultured Roseateles sp.
GGCGGGCGGCTGGGCGGCCAGGTTGATGTCGGCCACGCCCTCGCCCATGGTCGCGGCGAGTTCCTTGTGGACGACGGACACCAGCACCTGGCCCGGGTTCAGCGAGCCCACCACCTCCTGGCCCAGCGCCTTCTCCTTCACGCGGGCGATGAAGTCGCGCACCACCGGCAGGGCCACGTCCGCTTCGAGCAGCGCCATGCGCACCTCGCGCAGCATGTCCTGGACGTTGCTCTCGGTGATGCGGGCCTGGCCGCGCATCGTCTTGACGAGGCGACTCAGGCGGTCGGTGAGGTTGGATGCCATGGGTTTGGGAGGGGCCGGTTCGCCAGAACGGCGTGAGGCCAAAAGTACACTGCGTCCATGAGTTTATCGCCCGCCCCTCTCGGAGACGCCGTTGCCGGTGCTGGAGGCCTCGACCCGGGCGTGGCGCTCGCGGTGGCCAGCGGGCTGGCGCTGCTGGGCTATGTGTGGGTGGGGTTGTTGCGCGCGCGGGCGCCGGAGGGCGAGGTCGTCGTGCGTCGGCCGCTGCGTTCCGTGCCGCCCATGGCGCTGGCCTGGACGGCGCAGTTCGCAGCGCTGTTCATCGACATCAGCGGCTACGGCCTGGCCACGCCGGGCGCGCGCTTCGGCTTTGCGCCGGCGCTGTCCATGACGGCCTGGCTGGTGCTGACGGTCTATCTGATCGAAAGCCGCTTCCTGCCGTTGCACAGCGTGCGCCGCGTGCTGGCCTGGCTGGCGGCTGCCGCGGTGCTGCTGGCCTGGAGCTTCCCCGGCGAGAGCCGGCCGACGGCGGCCTCACCCTGGGCGCCGCTGCACTGGGTGCTGGGCCTGGCGTCCTATGGCCTGTTCGGCGTGGCCGTGCTTCATGCGGCGCTGATGAATCGCGCCGAGGCCCGGTTGCGCCACAAGCAGGCCCGGCCGGGCGGCCTGCCGCTTCTGCAGCTGGAGCGCTTGACCTTCAACTTCGTCGCCGCCGGCGTGGGTGTGCTGTCGCTGGCCATCCTGCTGGGCTGGTGGTTCACGCCGCAATGGAAGTGGGACCACAAGAACCTGTTGGCCGTGCTGGGCTGGTTGGTGCTGACCGGGCTGCTGGTGGGGCGGCGCATCTACGGCTGGCGCGGTCGGCGCGCGACACGCTGGCTGTACGCCGGCGCGGCGCTGCTGCTGCTGTCGTATGCGGGGTCGCGCTTCGTGCTGGAGGTCGTGCTGCAGCGGGGCTCGGGCGCATGAAATACCTGCTGTTGCTGGCCTTGCTGGCCCTGCTGTTCTTCGTGCTGGGCGTCAAGCGTGCGCGGCCCCGCGAGCCCGAGGCGCGCCGCCCGGCGGCGCCGCCGCCGGCCCGGCCGCAAGCCATGGTGAGCTGCGCGGAGTGCGGCATGCACCTGCCGGCCGACGAGGCGCTGCCGGGCAAGGGCGGCGTGTTCTGCAGCGCGGCGCACCGGTCCAGCTTCGAGGCGCGCCAGGGGCCGGCTTGAGCGCGGACTCGACGTTGTCCTCGGGCCTGGACCCGGTGTCCGTGCGCGGCAGCTGGTTCGTCGAGGCGCCGCCGTCCGATGCCGCCGAGGGCAGTGGCGCCTTCGACCGGCTCTACCGGGCCTTTCTGGCGGCGCGCGCGGCGCTGGGCATGGCGCTGATCGGCGCGCAGCTGGTGGCGGCAGCGCTGGCCACGCCGCCGGCGCCGTCCACGCTGGCGCTCAGTGCCTCGTATGCGCTGGCCGCCGTGGCGCTGTGGATGCTGCCGCAGCTGCGCCGCGGCGTGACGGCGCGCAGCCTGGCCCGCATCAGCAGCCCGCACTGGTGGGCGGCCATCGGCCTGGACCTGATGCTGTTCGGCGTGCTGCATGCGCTGGATCCCAGCGGCGTGAACTACGGTGCGCTGTTCGTCATGCCGGTGCTGATGGCGGCGGTGCTGAGCCCACGCATGCTGGCGCTGGCGACGGCGGCCATCGCGACGCTGGCCCTGCTGGCCGCGGCGGGCTGGTCCTTGTTGCTGCTGGGGGCTGACGTGAGCCTGAAGACGACGCAGGCCGGCCTGGTGGGTGGTGGCCTGTTCGCCGTCAGCCTGCTGGCCAGTGAGCTGAGTGCACGGCTGGCCCGCGAGGAGAAGGCGGCGCGCGGCAGCCTGGCGCTGGCGCGGCAGCAGGAGCAGCTGAACCGGCTGGTCATCGACGAGATGCAGGAAGGCGTGCTGGTGGTGGACCGCCGTGGCCGGGTGCGGGCCAGCAACCCGGCGGCGCGTGCGCTGCTGGGGGCCGCGCATGGCGAACTGAGCTGGCAGCTGCGCGGCCGCAGCGACTGGCAGCCGCTGGCGCTGGCGCTGGAGGAGGCCTATGTCGGCGGGCGCGGTGCCGAGCTGGACGTGACGCTGCCTATGGACGGCGGCGTCAGCCGCAGCCTGCGACTGCGGCTGCGCTTCACGCGCCAGCGCGAGGGCAGCGAGGAGTTGTGCGTGCTGTTCCTGGAGGACAACCGCGAGCTGCTGGCCCGCTCGCGCCAGGAGAAGCTGGCGGCCATGGGCCGCGTCTCGGCCGGCATTGCGCACGAGATCCGCAACCCGCTTGCGGCAATAGCGCAGGCCAACGCGCTGATCGCCGAGGACGTTGCCGGCATGCGCGCCGAGCAGCTGACGCGCATGGTGGCGTCCAACGTGCAGCGGCTGAAGCGGCTGGTGGACGATGTGACCGAGGTGGCGCCCGGTGTGCAGCCCGACACGCTGGCGCTGGACGTCAGCGAGTTGGTGCACGAGACCTGCGTGGACTGGGTGCTGGTCAACGGCATCGAGGCCGGGCCGCACAGCCGCTTCCGGCTGCAGGTGGCCGAGCCCGAGCTGACTGCGCTGTTCGACGCCGAGCATCTGCGCCGCATCCTCGTCAACCTGCTGGACAACGCGCTGCGCCACGCGGAAGAGGGCGCCGACACCATAGGCGTGCGGCTGGCGCGCAGCGGCGGCGGGCTGGAGCTGGTGGTGCGCAGCGCCGGTCCGCCAGTGCCGCCGGAGATCGAGCGCCATCTGTTCGAGCCCTTCTTCTCGACGCGCAGCCGCGGCACCGGGCTGGGCCTCTATATTTGCCGCGAGCTGTGCGAGCGCCATGGCGCCCGCATCGACTACCGCCGTGCCAGCGACGCGGCGGCCAACGAGTTCTGCGTGCAACTGCGCACGCCGGGTGTCTGAGACCATGAGCACTTCCAACACCGAGCGCCTGCTGGTCATCGACGACGAACCCGACCTGCGCACGCTGTACGAGCTGACGCTGATGCGCGAGGGCTACGAAGTCGACAGCGCCGGCTCGGTGACCGAGGCCTTGCAGCAACTGCAGGGCGCCCAGTACAGCGCCGTCATCACCGACATGAAGCTGCCCGACGGCTCGGGCCTGGGCGTGCTGCGCTGGCTGGAGCAGGCGGGCCGGCCGGAGAAGGCCATCGTCATCACCGCCTTCGGCTCGGCCGAGAACGCGGTGGAGGCGCTGAAGGCCGGTGCCTTCGACTATCTGACCAAGCCGGTGGACCTGCGCCAGTTCCGCCAGGTGGTGGCTTCGGCGCTGGGGCGACAGCCCGCGGTCGCCAAGGCGCCCGAGCCACAGCCGCCGGCCGAGGCCGGCGTCGCGGCGGCGACGGCGCTGCGCCTGGTGGGCGAGTCGCCGGCCATCCGCGCGGTGCGGGCCTTGATCGACAAGGTGGCGCGCAGCATGGCGCCGGTGCTGGTGAATGGCGAGTCGGGCACCGGCAAGGAACTGGTGGCGCGTGCCATCCACGACCACGGCACGCGTGCGGGCCAGCGCTTCGTTGCCGTGAACTGCGGTGCCATTCCCGAGAACCTGCTGGAGGCCGAGTTCTTCGGCTACCGCAAGGGCGCGTTCACCGGCGCGAACGAGGACCGCGAGGGCTTCTTCCAGGCGGCCGACGGCGGCACGCTGTTCCTCGACGAGATCGGCGACCTGCCGCTGGCCATGCAGAGCAAGCTGTTGCGCGTCATCCAGGAGCGCTCGGTGCGCCCGGTCGGCGCGACGGCGGAGAACCCGGTCAATGTGCGCATCGTCAGCGCCACGCACAAGGATCTGGCGGCCGAGGTGGCGGCCGGCCGTTTCCGGCAGGACTTGTTCTACCGCCTCAACGTCATCCAGATCCGCGTGCCGCCGCTGCGCGAGCGGCTGGAGGACCTGGGGCTGATCAGCACGCGCGTGTTGGCGCGCATCGCGCAGGATGCAGGCGTATCGCCGGCGCCGCGCCTCACCAGTGCCGCGCTGCAGACGCTGGCGCGCTATGCCTTCCCTGGCAATGTGCGCGAGCTGGAAAACCTGCTGCACCGCGCGCTGGCGCTGGCCGGCGGCGAGTGGATAGACGCCGAGGACCTGGATCTGCCGGATGTGCTGCTGGACGACGGCGGCAGCGTGTCGCAGTTTGCGGCGCTGGAGACGCCCATCGCGGTCGCGCCGGTGGCCGAAGGCTTGTCGCTGCCCGAGCAGTTGCCCAGCGACCTGGCGCTCTATCTGGACGAAGTGGAGCGCGCCATCCTGCTGCGCGCCCTCGAAGCCCACCGCTTCAACCGCACGGCGGCGGCGGCCAGCCTGGGGCTGTCGCTGCGCCAGATCCGCTACCGCATGGCGCGGCTGGCGATTTCGGCCGGGGACAGTTGACCCCGCCAGCGCTTTGCTGAACGCGGCCGAGCCTGGTCGGTCCACCACAGGGGTGACCCGGCGCTCGGCGCGTAAATTCTTACGCTTGGTGAAGCCTCGGGATTTGCCCTGCTTGAATCCTGCGCGGTGCACAAGGCGATCTCGTCAAACCCAGCAACGGCGCGGCTTCGCGGGGGGCATGGACCCGCCGGCCCAGTGCTGATGCGGGTCGCGCGCGGCGAGCCCCGTATTGATCGGGCCAAGCTGCGCACAGGTCATTTTTTCAGCAGCAAGATGGCCAGGGTTTGACACTAGGGGTAGTGCTTGAGGGGGCTTGGGGCCATAGATATAGTGTCCCTTCGTGATATCCTGCGGACCCAGTCGACCCCATGACCACCTTCTCGGAATCGCTGTTCGCCGTGGCCAGGCCGCGGCAGCAATGCACCCGAGGAACCAGCCGGAACGCCGGCCTGGCAATGGACCGGCAGGGCCGAAACACCTCCACCCCAGCAACGCGCGACGCGTCGACCCTTGACCGGGTCTGTGCCGCGCATTTGCCCGTCTTTTCTCGCTAAAAGGATTCCCTCATGCTGCATGAAGCCGCCACGAGCCAGGCTAACCCCGCCTCGGTCTCCCCGGTCGCGTTTGGATCCGACGCCACCGCCCCCAGCGCCCCCTCGGGGTCGAGCTACCAGGCCTACCAGATCATTCGCCGCAATGGCGCCGTGGTCTCGTTCGAGCCGAGCAAGATCGCCGTCGCGCTGATGAAGGCCTTCCTGGCGGTGCACGGCACCAGCGGCGCTGCATCGGCCAGCGTGCGCGAGACGGTGGAGCAGCTGACCCAGAACGTCGTGCGCGCGCTGCTGCGCTCGCGCCCGAGCGGTGGCACCTTCCACATCGAAGACGTGCAGGATCAGGTCGAACTGGGCCTGATGCGCAGCGGCCACCACGAGGTCGCCCGGGCCTACGTGCTCTACCGCGAGCGCCGCGCGCAGGAGCGCGCCGCCCAGGGCGAGGCCGCCCGTGCTGCCGAGCCGCAATTCATGGTGATGGACGGCGGTGAGCGCCGCCCGCTGGACCTCGGCGCGCTGAAGTCGCTGATCGCCTCGGCCTGCGAGAACCTCGGCGCCGACGTGCGACCCGAGCCCGTGCTGGCCGAGACGCAGCGCAACCTGTACGACGGCGTCGCCATCGACGAGGTCTACAAGGCCGCCATCCTGGCTGCGCGCACGCTGATCGAGAAGGACCCGGGCTACACCCGCGCCACCGCCCGCCTGCTGC
>CAMLKW010000256.1 GCA_946480605.1 uncultured Roseateles sp.
GCTCAGGTAGGTGAGCACCTCGCTCTCGCGCGGCGTCAGGCGCTCCCACTCGGGCGGCGGGTCCAGCGCGACGCTGCGGCTGTTGCTGAAGGGGGCGTGCGACGACGACAGCGAGCCGAAGCCCGAGTTCAGCGGCATGGTGCCGCTGTCGCTGGATGACGGCCGGAAGTGCGACAGCAGGCGGCGGGCAATGGCCGGCGACAGCGGCGGCTGGCCGCGCACGATGCGCTGCAGCTCTTCAACCAGCACCTCGAAGCGGTCTTCCTTCAACAGATAGCCATCCGCACCGCACTGCAGCGCCGGGAACAGGTGGTCGTCGTCGGAGTACAGCGTCGTGACGATCTTGATTGCCGTGGAGCCGGCCAGTTCCGTCAGGAACTCCATGCCGTTGCCGTCCGGCAGTTCCAGGTCCACGAGGATGAGCTTGAAGCCCGTGTCGGGCGCGCTGCCCGAGAACTTGCTCACCTGCCGGCGCGCGTTTTCGAGATCGCCGACCTCGGTGATCTCCATCGCATCGCTGAAGCTCTCTCGCACCACGCGGCACAGGAAGCTGCGGGCGACGGGGTTGTCTTCGATGATCAGGACTTTGACGGTCATGGCGGCGGAAGCGGCGGCTGTCGTTTCGACCGACGAATGTAGCGCACGGCCCTGTGGAAACCCCGCGAGATCGCGGGGGGCGACGCCCCCGTTTCAGGCTTCACGCGTTGGTGAGAACTACCTTGCCTATGACCTCCCGCGCCGCCATGCGCGCGAAGGCTGCCGGCAATTGCTCCATGGGCAGCACGCGGTCAAGCACGGGCTTGATCCTGCCGCTGGCGTACCAGGCGGCCAGTTCGCCCAGCATCCTCGCGTTGCGGTCTGGCTCGCGCTTGGCGAACTCGCCCCAGAACACACCGACGATGGACGCGCCCTTCAGCAGCGTCAGGTTCAGCGGCAGCGCCGGGATCTGGCCCTGGGCGAAGCCGATGACCAGATAGCGGCCGCGCCACGCGATGGAGCGGAAGGCGGCCTCGGCCAGGTCACCGCCGACCGGGTCGTAGATGACGTCGGGGCCCTTGCCCGCGGTCAGCGCCTTCAGTTCGTCGCGCAGGTTCTGTGTGGCGTAGTTGATCGTGGCGTCGGCGCCCAGCGCCTTGCAGGCGGCGCACTTGGCATCACTGCCGGCGGCGGCGATGACGCGCGCACCGGCAGCCCTGGCGATCTGGATGGCGGCCGTGCCGACACCACCGGCGGCGCCCAGGATGAGCACCGTCTCGCCGGTCTGCAGTGCGCCGCGGTCCATCAGTGCGTGGTGGCTGGTGGCATAGGTGCAGATGAACGCCGCGGCGTCCTCGAACGCGAATCCGTCGGGCAGTGGCATGGCCAGCATCGCTGGAATGCAGACTTCCGTCGCGAAGCCGCCCAGACCGCCGAAGGCCGCGACGCGCTGGCCGACGGCGAAACCCTTGACCCCTTCGCCCACCTCGGTGACAAAGCCCGAGAACTCCGTGCCTGGCACGAAGGGCAGCGGCGGTTTCATTTGATACTTGTTCTGCACGATGAGCAGGTCTGGAAAGTTCAGGCTGGCTGCCTTGATCTGCACGCGAATCTGCCCGGCGGGCAGCGCCGGTGTCGGCAGGTCCAGCCATTGCAGCGCCTCGACGCCCACCGGGTTTTCACAGAGCCAAGCCTTCATCGTCGTCTCCTGTTCTCAAGAACTGGTCATGATAGGAATCAGGGTGGTTACACCCGGTCTCGCAGGTGACGCCCTCCCTACAATTGGCAACCATGCGCATCCTGATTTCCAACGACGACGGTTACCTGGCCCCTGGCCTGGCGGCTCTCGTGAAGGCCTGCGAAGGCCTGGGCGAGATCGACGTCATCGCCCCCGAGCAGAACGCCAGCGGCACGTCCAACTCGCTGACGCTGAACCGCCCGCTGAACCTCTACCGTGCCGCCAACGGCTTTCGTTATGTCAGTGGCACGCCGTCCGATGGTGTGCACCTGGCGTTGACCGGTCTGCTGGGTTACCGGCCCGATCTGGTGCTCTCGGGCATCAACAACGGCGCCAACATGGGTGACGACACGCTGTACTCCGGCACCGTCGCCGCTGCCACCGAGGGCTACCTGTTCGGCATCCCGTCCATCGCGTTTTCCCAGGTCGAGAAGGGCTGGGTCGAGCTCGAAGCCGCGGCGCGCGCGGCGCGCAGCGTCGTCGAGCAGGTGATTGCGGGCGGTCTGGGGCAGGGCTTTCTGCTGAACGTCAACATCCCCAATCGCGCCGATGCCGATCAGTTGCCGCGCAAGATCACGCGCTTGGGCCGGCGCCATGCCGCCGAAGGCATCGTCGAGCAGATCAACCCGCGCGGCGAGACCATCTACTGGATCGGTCCGGCGGGCGACGCCAAGGATGCCGGCGAGGGCACCGACTTCCATGCGACCGCCAACGGCCAGGTGTCGATCACGCCGCTGCAGGTGGACCTGACCGAGCATGCATCGCTCGGCTCCTGGGCGCAGCGCCTGGGCCTCTGAATGTCGACGCCGAAGCGATTCCCGGCCAGCCTGAAATCGGCCGCCGCGCCGCAGCGCGAGTTGCTGATGCCGCAGCGGCATTTGCGCCAGGCCACCGCCGACGCGGCGCGGCTGGCTCGGCCCAGTGGTGGCGGCCTGGACAGTGGCGCCGTGCGCGAGCGCATGGTCAACCGGCTGCGGGCCGAAGGCAAGTTCAACGAGCAGGTGCTGGCGGCGATGGCTGCCGTGCCGCGCCATGAGTTCGTCGACAGCGCACTGGCCGCGCAAGCCTATGAAGACACGGCCCTGCCCATCGGCCACGGTCAGACCATCTCCAAACCCTCGGTTGTGGCCCACATGCTGGGCCTGCTGATGGCTGGCAGCGGTGCGCGCCAGCACGGGTCGCTGGGTCGCGTGCTGGAGATCGGCACCGGCTGCGGCTACCAGGCCGCCGTCATCGCGCTGTTGGCGCGTCAGGTGATCTCCATCGAACGGTTGCAGGGCTTGCACGACAAGGCCAAGGCCAACTTGCAGCGCGTCGTGCTACCGCGCGCGCCGCGCCTCATCTGGGGCGATGGCCGCGTGGGCCACGCCGCCAGCGGGCCGTTCGACAGCCTCATCGCGGCAGCCGGCGGCGAGGACATTCCGCCGGCCTGGATGGAGCAACTGGCTCCCGGCGGGCGGCTGATCGCGCCGACGCATTCGGGCACGCGCGGCCAGGTGCTTGTCGTGCTGGACCATGTCGTCGACGGGGGCGTCAGTCGCTGGGTTCGCAGCGAACACGAGGCGGTGCTTTTCGTCCCCCTAAAATCCGGCGTCGTCTGACGGGGCCGCTGGCGCACCGCGCCGCACAATCGGGTCGGCCCTCAACGTGCCACACACGATGCCCTCTAGCTTGCGCCTATCTTTTTTCATCCTCACCTCCGCACTGCTGCTCAGCGCCTGCAGCAGCGTCTCGCTGAACCAGGCACCCGTCGAGGATCGCAATCCCCAACCGCCCAAGGCAGCGGCCGTGCCGCCCGCTCCGGCAGCTTCGGCCCCGGCTCCCGAGGTCAAGCCGCCACCGGGCGCCGAGCACGCAGGCAAGCCGGGCTACTACACCGTGAAGCCTGGCGATGCGCTGATCCGCATTGCGCTGGACAACGGCCAGAGCTGGCGCGATGTGGCCAAGTGGAACGGCCTGGAGAACCCGAACCGCATCGAGGTGGGGCAGGTGCTGCGCGTTGTGCCGCCGGGTGTGGAGCCGGGCACTGCGACGGCCCGGCCGATTGCGAGTGTGGCCAAGACCGAGACCCGTCCGCTGGATGCCAAGCCGCCGGTGGCGTCGGCGAGTGCCGCCTCCGCAGCAGCCACGGCCGCAGCGCCCAAGGAAGTGGTCAAGGACGCTGCCAAGGACTCGGCCTCCGACGACGACAATCTGGCCTGGGCCTGGCCCGTCTCGCAGCCCGTTAGCGCCGGTTTTGACGAGCAGCGCAACAAGGGGCTGGACTTCGCCGGCAAGCCGGGCGACCCGGTGTTGGCTGTCGCCGATGGTCGCGTTGTTTACGCAGGTTCGGGCTTGCGCGGCTACGGCAACTTGGTCATCATCAAGCACAACAACACCTACCTGACCGCGTATGCCCACAACCGGGCGATGTTGGTCGAACAGGATCAGGTGGTTCGCAAGGGCCAGAGGATTGCCGAGATGGGTTCCACCGAAAGCGACACCGTCAAGCTGCACTTCGAAGTGCGCAAACTGGGCAAGCCCGTCGACCCGGCCAAGCTGCTGCCGCCGCGCTGAGAAGGCGCTCGGCACCTCCAACCTCTAACGGGCCAGCCACACGCCATGAAACGCGCTGCGCCCAAGTCCAACGGCCATGACGGTGCCAGCCACAGGCCCGGCGTCATCTTGAGCATGAGCGGCGGCACTGAGGCCGAGGCCGCTTCAGGGGCCGCGGAGGATGAGGGGCAGGCGCTGCGAGCCACCGGCGACGATGTCGACGTGGGCAATGCGCTGCAGGCCTATCTGCGCGACATCCGGCGCACACCGCTGCTGACGCCGCAGCAGGAGTTCGACACGGCTCAGGCCGCGCGCGCCGGCGACTTCCAGGCCCGCCAGACCATGATCGAGCACAACCTGCGCTTGGTCGTCAGCATCGCGAAGAACTACCTGGGGCGCGGCCTGCCGATGAGCGACCTCATCGAGGAGGGCAACCTGGGGCTGATGCATGCCATCAGC
Organism: uncultured Roseateles sp.; assembly: GCA_946480605.1. Next base: position 4,709 of record CAMLKW010000256.1, read on the forward strand.
AAGTTCGAGCCCGAACGAGGCTTCCGCTTCTCGACCTATTCCAGCTGGTGGATACGCCAGAGCATCGAGCGTGCGTTGATGCACCAGGCCCGTCTGGTGCGGTTGCCTGTGCACATCGTGCGCGAGCTGAACCAGGTTCTGAAGGCGCGTCGCGCGCTGGAGGCCTTGCAGAGCGCGCAGGGTGCCGAGGGGCGCGTGCGTGCCGAGGACGTGGCGCAGGCGCTGGGCCGGCCGGTCGACGAAGTGGCCGAGCTGCTGGCCTATGCCGAGCTGCCCAGTTCGTTGGACTCGCCGGTGGACCGCAACGGCGAGGGCGGTGAATCCATGCTGGACCTGGTGGCCGACGAGCAGGCCATCGACCCCATGGGCCTGCGCCTGTCGCACGAGGTCGAGCAGCTGTTGCAGCACGGCCTGGCCAGTCTCAATGATCGCGAGCGTGAGGTGCTGTCCGGACGCTACGGGCTGTCCGACCGCGAGCCGGAGACGCTGGATGTGCTGGCCATACGCCTGAAGCTCACGCGCGAGCGCATCCGCCAGATCCAGCTGGAGGCGCTGGCCAAGCTCAAGCGCAACATGATGCGCCACGGCGTGGACCGGGACTCGATCTTCTGAGTCCTTGCCGCCACCTCGGATAATCCGAGGATGAATCAGACGACAGATTGGCTCAAGGTCGAGAGCATCGAGCTTGAGGCGCAGGGCGTGGCGCACAACGCCGAGGGCAAGGTGGTGTTCATCGACGGCGCCCTGCCGGGCGAGATCGTGAGGGCGGCGATTGCGCGCCGCAAGAACAACTGGGAGCAGGGCCAGCTCACCGAGATCAAGAAGGAAAGCCCGCTGCGCGTGACGCCGGGCTGCCCGCACTTCGGGCTGCACGCCGGCGCCTGCGGCGGCTGCAAGATGCAGCACTTGCAGGCCGGGGCGCAGGTGGCGGTCAAGCAGCGTGTCGTCGAGGACCAGCTCTGGCATCTCGGCAAGGTCAAGCCCGAGGTGCTGCTGCGCCCCATCGAGGGCCCGACCTGGGGTTATCGCTACCGCGCTCGCTTCTCGGTGCGCTATGTGCAGAAGAAGGGCGTGGTGCTGATCGGCTTCCACGAGCGCAAGAGCCGCTACGTGGCCGACATGCAGGTCTGC
>CAMLKW010000257.1 GCA_946480605.1 uncultured Roseateles sp.
GCGGCGCGGTGAAGCTGTTGAACTGGATGACCAGCACGAAGTACATCAGCGCGATGCCCGACAGCAGCGCCGTGATCATGGCCGTGAAGACCACCTCCTGGTCACGCGCCGAACCGGCCAGCTCGATGCCGTAGCCCGGCGGGAAGTTGATGGCCTTGGCCAGCTTCTGCGCCTCGGCGGTGATCTCGCCGGCCGAACGGCCCTGGGCGTTGGCGCTGACCGTGATGGTGCGCTTGCCGTCGCCATGCTGGATCTGGCCCGGGCCCTTGCCCATGGTCACCGTGGCGATCTGGTCCAGCGGCACCATGCGGTTGGTGCCCGACACCGCGATGGGCAGGCGCTCGATGTTGGCAGCGTCCACGCGGTCCGCCGGATGCAGGCGGATGGCCACGTCGCGTGCCTCGCCGGTGGGGTCGATCCAGTCGCCGGCCTCCACGCCCGCGAAGGCCACGCGCAGCGCCTGGGCCGCGTCGTTGACCGAGATGCCCATCTGGTTGGCCAGTCCGCGGTCCAGCTCGATCTGCAGCTCGTTCTGCGGGTCCTGCTCGGAGTAGCCCACGTCCACGGCGCCGCGCACGCTGCGCAGCGTCTTCTGGAACTCCAGCGTCAGCTCCTGCAGCTTGCGGCTGTCGGTACCGTAGAAGCGGATCTGCACCGGCTTCTGCGCGCCGTTGTTCAGGTCGTCCAGCACGACGTACTCGGCGCCGACCAGGCGCCCGACCTTCTCGCGCAAGTCCCTGGCGACGTCGTCCGCCGAGCGCTTGCGCTCGGTGCTCTTGCCGATGTCCACGTAGATGCGTCCACCGCTGGCGTTGGGATAGGCCATGGTCGCCTTGGTCTCGGGCAGCGCCCGCGCCAGGGCGGCGGCGGCGTCCAGCTTGAGCTTGGAGTAGTCCAGGCTGCTGGAGGCCGGGCTGCGCACGTCGATGACCAGGAAGCCGGCATCGGCCTTGGGCAGGAAGCTGGAGCCGCCGAACTTGCCCTGCAGCACGATGGCGCCGACGAAGCTCAGCACCGCGAAGGCGGCCATCCAGCGGCGGTGGTGCAGCGCCCAGGCGATGACGCGGCCGTAGCGGTCGGCGACGCCGTCGAACCAGTGGTTGAAGCGTTGCAGCAGCTTGCCGAAGCCCTTCTTGGGCTGCTCGTGGTAGCCCGGCGGGTCACCCCAGTAGGCGGACAGCATCGGGTCCAGCGTGAAGCTGATCAGCAGCGACACGATGACCGACGCCACGACGGTCAGCGCGAACGGCTTGAACCACTGACCCGGGCCCTGGCCCATGAAGGCCACCGGCACGAACACGGCCACGATGGCGAAGGTGGTGGCGGCCACGGCCAGGCCGATCTCGGCCGTGCCCTCGCGCGCCGCGGTCACGCGGTCGCTGCCGCGCTCCATGTGGCGCACGATGTTCTCTCGAACCACGATGGCATCGTCGATGAGCACGCCGATGGCCAGCGACAGCCCCAGCAGGCTCATGAAGTTCAGCGAGAAGTCCATCAGCCACACGGCGATGAAGGCCGCCAGCACCGAGGTGGGCAGCGACAGCGCCGTGATCAGCGTGGAGCGCCAGCTGTTCAGGAAGGCGTAGACGACGAAGATGGTCAGGCCGGCGCCGAACACCAGCGCATGGGTCACGTTGTGCAGGCTGTTCTCGGCGTCCTCGCCGCCGTCCTGCGTGATGTCCATGGTCGTGCCCTTGGGCAGTTCCTTGCGGATCTCCTCGACCAGCTTGCGCGCCGCGACGGCCACGCTGACGGTGGAGGCGTCGCGTGAGCGCGTCACCGAAATGCCGACGTTGGGCCGGCCGTTGCGCAGGCTGTAGCCGGTCATCTCGGCAAAGCCGTCCTGCACCTCGGCCACCTGGCCCAGGCGGATGACCTGGCCGGCGTTGCGCTTGATGATCATCTGCTCGAACTCGGCCGGGCTCTCCAGCCGGCCCAGCAGGCGGATGCTCTGGTCTTCCAGCGCACCGCGCACCTTGCCGACGGGGGCGGTCGTGTTCTGCGCGCGCACGGCCCCCAGCACCTCGGTGACCGACACGCCGAACTCGCGCAGCTTGTCGGCACGCAGCAGGATGGACAGCTCACGGCGCAGCGCGCCGTTCACGTTGACGACGGACACGCCCGGGATGGCGCGGAAGCGCTCGGCCAACTGGTCCTCGGCCAGCCGGCTGAGCTGGGCATGCGTCAGCGTGTCGCTGGACAGCGCCAGCTGCAGGATGGGCTGGGCACCGGGGTCGGCGCGCGTGATGATGGGCTCGCGGATCTCGGTGGGCAGCTTGTAGCGCACCGAGTTGATCGCGTTGCGCACCTCGTCGGCGGCCTCGATCATGTTCTTTGAAAAGTCGAAGACCAGGACGATGGTGGCGCTGCCCTCGCGCGACGTGGAGTTGGAGCGGTCCACTCCCGAGATGCTCTGCAAGGCCTTTTCGATGCGATTGACGACCTCGCGCTCCACAGTCTCGGGCGAGGCGCCCGGATAGGGGATGTTGATGACGAGTACGGGAGGCTCGACGTCGGGGAACTGGTTGACCCGCAGCTTGGACAGCGCCAGCAGGCCCACCAGCATCAGCCCGATGACCATGACGACGGTCGCGACGGGCCTGCTGATGCTGAAGTTGGACAGGAACATGGACGGTCTCCTGCGGTTTACTTGCTGGCGGGCTGGGCAGCAGCCACGGCCGAGGCGGCTGCGGCGCCGGCGGCGACGCGCTGCACCGGGGCGCCGTCGATGAGGCTGCCCGTGGGCGCGCGCAGCACCTGGTCGCCCAGGGCCAGGCCGGAGGCCACCACCACCTCGCCGCGCCGGTCGTCGCGCTCGCCCAGCGTCACGGCCACCTTCTTGATCTGATGGCCTTCCAGCTTCCAGACGAAGGCGTTGTCGCCCTGCCGCTGGATGGAGCCCTCGGCCAGCACCAGCGCGCGGCGGTCCGCGCTCTCGACGCGGCCTTCGGCATAGAGGCCGGCCACCTGCGGCGCCTTGGTCTTGTCAGTGAACTCGGCGATGAGCTCGACCTGGCGCGTCGTCGCGTTGGCGGCGGCGTCGATGCGCGCCAGCTTGCCGCGGAACTCGGCATCGCCGAAGCCGTTGATGCGGAAGGACACCGGCTGGCCCAGCTTCAGCTCACCGAGGCGGTCGGCCGAGACCTGGCCCTCGAAGCGCATGGACGACGGGTCAATGACCTTGACCAGTTCGCGGCCCACCTGCACCGTGTCGCCGACGGAGATCTTGCGCTCGCTGACGACACCGTCGAACGGTGCGCGCACCTCTGTGCGCGAGACCTGCTGGCGCGCCGTCACGAGGCGGGCCTTGGCGGCGGCCAGTTCGCTCTGCGCGGCGTTGCGGCGCACTTCGGCGTCCTCCAGGCCTTGCATGGAGATCATGCCCTGCTGGTTCAGCGTGCGCTGACGGACCAGCACGCGCTCGGTCTGCTCGAAGCTCTGCTGGGCGGCGCGCAGCGCCTCCTCGGCGGAGGTCAGGCTGTCGCGGATGGCCGTGGCGTCCAGGCGGATGATGAGGTCGCCGGCGCGCACGCGCTCGCCGTTGTCCTTGGCCACCTGCAGCACGACGGCGGCCACCTCGGCGCGCAGGTCGGCGCGACGCGCGGGCTGGATGGCGCCGCTGATGACGGGCGCGCCGATCAGGCCGCTCTGCCCCACCTGGCGCAGATCCTCGGGCGCCAGCAGCAGCGGTGCGGCCGCCTTGGCCGTCGCGGCCTTGGCCTCGTCGGGCTTGCCGCCCTTGCCGCAGGCGGTGAGGGTCAGGGCCAGGGTCAGAGCAGTCAGGATCGGCGTTGCACGCTTCATGGAGCAGCTTTCTTCAGAAATCGGATTGCGGGCGGCGAACAAAAGCTCCCGAGCTTAAACGTCTGGCAACGTTACGCCAGAGGTCATGCACCGGGGAGTCATTCAGGTTACGGGAGGCCGCAATGCCTTCCCGCCAGCGGCCGCGGCTGCGCTCAGGCGCGACGCCAGTCCAGCGTCCACGCCCCCTGACGCCAGCGCTGCAGCCACAGCAGGCCGATCAACGTCTTGGCATCGGTCAGCTCGCCGCGCGAGGCCAGCAGATCAAGTTCGTCCACGCTGTGCGTGACGAGTTCGAGAAACTCGCCGTCATCGAGCTTCTGCTGGCCGCGCTGCAGGCCGCGCGCGAAGTAGATGTGTATGCCTTCGTCCGAGTAGGCGATGGCGTTGTTCAGCACGCCGGCACAGGCCCACTCGGCGGCGCTGTAGCCCGTTTCTTCCAGCAGTTCGCGGCGGCCGCACTCGAACGGGTCCTCGCCGGCATCGAGCTTGCCGGCCGGGAACTCCAGCATGACCCGGCCCATGGGGTAGCGGTACTGGCGCTCCATCAGCAGGCGGCCGTCGTCCAGCAGGGGGACGACCATGACGGCACCGGGATGGCGGATGTACTCGCGCGTGGCCGTGCCGCCGTCGGGCAGCGCCACGCGGTCGCGGCGCACGTCCAGGAAATGGCCCCGGAAGACCTGCGTGCCGTCGAGCAGGCGCTCGACCAGGTGATCGTCAGCCTCGGCCACGGCGCAGATACCTCCAGACGAAGCCGGGGAAGCCCAGCGTGATGAACAGGCACACGCCGGCGGCGTAGAACTCCCAGCCCTGGCTGTGCCGCTGGCCGATGCGGCCTTCGAGCAGCGCCCCCAACGCGTAGGTCAGCACCGCCATCAGCGCCAGTTCCAGCAGCCGCCAGCCGGCGCCCTTGGAGGCGCGGCGCGGGCCCACCAGCAGCAGACGCTCGTTGAAGTAAGGCAGGTTGGCCGCGACGACGGCCACAGCCAGGACCAGCCAGACGGCGACGGACGGGTCCACGGCCGGATCAGGTCGCCAGTGCGCGCAGGATGGCGGTCTTGCACAGCTCCAGCAGGCCACCCGGCAGCAGGCCGAAGACCAGCACGGCGGCGCCGTTCAGCGACATGACCAGGCGCACGTCGCCGGGGGCGGCCAGCGGCGCCGTGTCGGTGGGCGCGTCGAAGAACATGACCTTGACGACGCGCAGGTAGTAGAAGGCGCCGACCAGGGACACGACGACCGCGAAGATCGCCAGGCCCAGGTAGAAGCCCACACCCGTGGCGACCATGGCCTGCAGCACCGCCAGCTTGGCGTAGAAGCCCACGGTGGGCGGCACGCCGGCCAGCGAGAACATGAACATCGTCATGACCAGCGCGAACCACGGGCTGCGCTTGGCCAGGCCGGCCAGGTCCTTGATCTCCTCGGCCTCATGGCCCTGGCGCGACAGCAGGATGACCATGCCGAAGGTGCCCAGCGTCGTCAGCACATAGGTGACGGCGTAGAACATCGCGGCGCTGTAGGCGTTGGGTCCCCATTCGGTGCCGTTGTTGACGACGCCCGAGGCCATGCCCAGCAGCATGAAGCCCATGTTGGCGATGGTCGAGTAGGCCAGCATGCGCTTCAGGTTGTTCTGCGCGATGGCGGCCAGGTTGCCGATGAGCAGCGACACGACGGCCAGCACGACCAGCATCTGCTGCCAGTCCACGGCCAGCCCCAGCATGCCTTCCACCAGCAGGCGCACGGTGATGGCGAACGCGGCCAGCTTGGGCGCCCCGCCGATAAGCAGCGTGACGGCGGTCGGCGCGCCCTGATAGACGTCGGGCACCCACATGTGGAAGGGCGCGGCACCCAGCTTGAAGGCCAGGCCGGCGACGACGAAGACCACGCCGAACACCAGCACGGCCTTGTTCGGGATGCCCTTGGAGATGACCTCGAACACCTCGGGGATGGTCAGCGAGCCGGTGGCGCCATACATCATGGACAGGCCGTACAGCAGGAAGCCGCTGGCCAGCGCGCCCAGCACGAAGTACTTCAT
>CAMLKW010000258.1 GCA_946480605.1 uncultured Roseateles sp.
CACGTGGGTGTAGACGGCGTTGCGCAGGTCGGCCGTGACGCGTTCGCCCAGCCAGGTGACCATGTAGAAGCGCGAGGCCGAGAACAGGCCCAGCGCGGCGCCCACGGCGAACATCGCGAGGAAGTGCTCGCGCAGCGCCATCAGCCGCTCGCCGGAGTTCTCGGCGCTGAAGCCGGCGTCGATGAGGCCGCGCAGTGCGATGGGGAAGGCCAGCGTCGCCAGCGCGGCGCACACCAGCGCCAGCAGCGCCAGCGCAATGCGGCCGCGGTAGGGCCGCAGGAAGGGCGCGAGGCCGCTCAGCGAGCGGGCCTGCTTGGAGGCCGGGCGTTCGGTGGTCGTGGAACTCATCGGGTCAGTGTTCTTGTGAGCACGCCGCAGGTGTGGGCGAGCATGGGATCGGTCAAGTCCTGATGGCAGAGCAGCTGCAGCACATGGGTGCGCCAGCGCGCGCCGTGGTCGTCGTGGAAGTCCGGCACGCCGGGCCACACGCGGTCCCAGCGGAACACGGCGCAGCCGGCGGCGCGCAACGCGGCGTAGACGGGCTCGGCGTCGTCCACCCACAGCGGCATCACGTAGGGGGCGGCCTGTGCGGGCAGGGCGCCCAGCAGCGGGCGGGCGCCGGGCAGGTTCTGCGCGCAGCGGTAGAGCATCTCGTAGTGGGCGCGGCGGCGCGCGACGATGCGGGCGCGCGGCAGCCCGAACAGCGCCCGGGCCGCGCCCGTGGGCGCCTGCTCGCTGCGGCTGAGGTCGCATTCGGCCATGTGCTCGGCCTCGCTGAGCACGCGCGGCGGGGCAGCCGGCGCGGGCGGGCGCGGCGGGCCGTTCTTGGCGCGGAACAGCGCGCCCAGTGCGGTGTTCAGGCCGGTCAACCGGCCGTGCTCGCTGCTGCGCTCCAGCACATTGACCCAGGCCTTGAGCTGTTGCCGGGCGCTGGCGGGCTGCAGCGCTTGCGGCGGCAGCGGTTGGTTCGACGCCAGCAAGCCGGCTTCCGGCACCGGGAAGAACTTGGACACGCTGGCCGTCGCCAGGTCGCCCCAGTGGCCGATGGGCCGCTCGCCGGCCTGGCCGAAGAAGGTGTGGGCGCAGTCCTCCACCAGCGCAATGCCGTGCCGGTCGCACCAGGCGCGCACGGCGGCCAGCGAGCGCGGCAGGCCGAACAGCTGCGCGACGACGATGGCTTTCGTGCGCGGTGCGGGCGTGATGGCGTCCAGCGCCGGCAGGCCGTCGGGCCCCAGCGGGTAGAACTGCACGTCCGCACCCGCCGCGCGCAGCGGCGCGACCAGCGTGGGGCAGTGGTAGCTGGGGGCCAGCACGCTGTCGCCGGGCTGCACGCCCAGCGCCTTGCAGGCGGCGAACAGCGCGGCGCGTCCGCTGGTCAGCAGGCGGGTGTGGGGCAGGTCGTCCACGGCGGGCAGGCCGGCGGGGCGGTCGCCGCCGAGGTTGTCCCAGCCGAAGGTGGGGCGCGTGGGTTGGCGGATGCTCATCGGGCGGGGATTAGACCAGCGGCGGGCGACCGACATAGCCCGTCAATTCCAGGTAGCCGGCGCCGACCTGCTGGCCGCTGCCATCCCGCAGCCAGGCCACGCCCTCCCAATAGACCAGCCCGCTGCTGCGCCGCGCGTCGATCTCCTGGTCGTCGAACGCCGCTACCAGCCGCAGCTCGCCGGCCGGGCTTCTCAGCCGCCATTCCACCGGCCAGCGCCCGCCGGTGGCCGGGCTGGTCCAGTGGCGGGTGGGCGTCATGTCCACCTCGTCGGCGCCGAAGCTGCGGTCGGGCTGGCCCGGCCTGCGCAGGCTGCCGCCGGCCCAGTCGCGCGAGCCGTCGGCGCGGCGCAGCTGGAACAGCGTCAGCGCGCCGCCGTCGTGCAGGTTGATGCCCAGCCAGTCCCAGCCGGCGGTGTCGCCCAGGTAGCTGTCGCTCCATTCGTGGTCCAGCCACGAGCGGCCGGTCAGCTGCAGCGCGCGGCCGTCCAGCGTCATCTGCGCCTGCGTGGCGAGCTGGGGGCGGGAGTAGTAGTGGCTGAACTGCTGGGGGTTGGAGCCCTTGCGCGACAGGCCGCCGTCGCCCTGCTGCAGCGGCGGCTCTGGGGCTGCGAGCTGCAGCTGCATCGTGAAGCCGGGGCCGTTGAAGACGGCGCGGTAGCCGTCGGCGCTGCGCTTGAGCGTCCAGTCGCGCAGCTTCACGTCGCAGTCGCCGACCTGCGCCTGCGCCACGCCGGGCAGCGCGCGCAGCAGGCGCTGCGTGTGGCGCTGCTTCTTCGCGCTCAGGTCGGACAGCGCCACATGGCCCAGCAGCAGCTGCTTCGCGGCCAGGCCGCTGGGGTGGTCGGCCGGCGCGGTGCCGGGCAGGCTGAAGAAGGTCAGCTGGTAGCCAAAGCGCGGCGCGCCGCCGGCGTCGCCCAGCAGGCCGGTCAGGTACCACCACTCGATGCCCTGGCGCGGATGCGCGCCGAAGTCGGCGGGGAAGTTCAGCGCCGCGCGCACGGGCAGCGGCAGTGCGGCCAGCAACAACAAGCGCCGTCTCATGCGTCCTCCCGCACGGCTCGAACCGCATCGGCACCCAGCGCCCGCCGCCCCGCCAGCAGCGAAGCGCCCACCGCCGCCGCGAACGCCAGCCCCACCAGCACCGCCAGCCGCGCGGCGGGCAGGTGCATGTCCATGCTCCAGTGGAAGCTCTGCGGGTTGACGACGAACACCAGCACCGCCGACAGCGCCAGCCCCAGGCCCAGCCCGGCCAGCGCGCCGGCGCCGCCGGTCAGGCCGGCCTCCAGCAGCAGCAGCTTCAGCAGCGCGCGGCGCGACAGGCCCAGGTGGCGCAGCAGCCCGAACTCGCGCTTGCGCGCCAGCGCCTGCGCCGACTGGCTGGCGATGACGCCGAACAGCCCCACGGCCAGCGCCACGGCCTGCAGCCACACGGTGATGGCAAAGCTGCGGTCGAAGATCTGCAGCGACAGTGCGCGCAGCTCGCCCGCGGCGGCCAGCTCGATGTCGTCGCCGCCCAGCCGGCGCAGCGTGGCGCGGGCGGCGTCCAGCGTGGTGCCGGGGGCCAGCGTCAGCGCCAGCTCGGTGATGGTCGGGTCGTTGCTGTTGCGGCGGTAGTCGGGCAGCTTCATCCAGACGGCGCTGGTCATGCGCGCGTAGTCGCGCCACACGCCCATCACCTGCAGGTCCATCAGCCGGCCGCTGTCCGGCAGCTCGGCGCGGAACACGCGGCCGGCGTGCAGGCCGTCGCGGTCGCGGGCGGCCTCGTTGACCCAGACGGGCAGTGCCGCCGGCACGGTGGCGCCGCGCCAGCGCTCCACCAGCGGCAGGCTGCTGCCGTCCAGCTCGCGCGCGGTCAGCGCCACCGGTTCGGCGCCCGGCGCCAGCCGCAGCCGCGACGAGCGCTGCAGCGCCACGCGGACGAAGCCGGGCTCGCGCTGGATGGCCGCCACCAGCGGCGGCGGCAGCGGCGCCTGCAGCGAGCTGCGCAGGTAGAGGTCGGCCGGCAGTGCGTCGTCCAGCCATTGCTGCAGCGACTCGCGGAAGCTGCCGATCATGACCGTCATCGCGACGGCCAGCGCCAGCGCCACCAGCACGCCGGCCAGCGAACGGCGCGCCTCGCCGGCCTGGTCGCGGCTGCGCTCGCGGGCCAGCAGCAGCAAGGCGCCCGCCGGCAGCCGGCCCAGCAGTGCGGACAGCCCGCGCACCAGCGCCGGCACCAGTGCCAGGCCGCCCAGCAACAGGCACAGCATGGACAGGTAGGCGCCCACCGGCAGGCCGCCGGCCACGGGCGGCAGCCAGGCCAGCGCGCCGCCCAACGCCAGCAGCGCCGCGCCGGCCCAGGCCGGCACCGCGCGGCCGGCCGGCAGGCCCAGGCCCTTGAGCACCTGCGCGGGGGCGATGCGCCGCACCGTGAGCGCCGGCGCCAGCGCGGCCAGCAGCGTGGCGGCCAGGCCCAGCGCGGCGCAGGTCAGCGCCGGCAACAGCAGCGGCTGGTTGAACAGCAGCGCGCTGGAGTCGCTGCTGGCGCCGTGCAGGCCCAGATCGCTGCCCATCAGCCGCAGCGCGCCGGCCGCGAGGCCCAGCCCCAGCGCCAGGCCCAGCGCGCTGCCGAGGGCGCCGATGACGGCGCCTTCCAGCAGGATCAGCCGCCAGCGCATGCGTGCCGACACGCCCAGCACGCCCACCAGCGCCCATTGCGGCAGCCGCTGCGCGGTGGCCAGCGAAAGCACGGCGTAGACCAGGAAGCTGCCGGTGAACAGCGCCATCAGCGCGAGCAGCCCGAGGTTGACGCGGTAGGCGCGCGTCATGTCGGCCAGCCGCGCGCCCTCGTCGCCGGGCGGCGTGGCGCGCCAGCGGGCGGGCAGGCTGCGCTGCCAGGCCGCGGCGTCGGCGCCGTTGGTGAGCTGGATGTCGATGCGGTCCAGCACGCCCAGGCGGCCCAGCAGCGCCTGCGCGTCGGCGATGTCCATGACGGCCAGCGGCGCGTTGCCGGCGGCGATGCGTCCGCCGACGGTGAACGTCACGTCGCGCGGCGCGGCGCCGTTGGGCTGGGGCAGGCGCAGGGTCAGCGTGGTTTGGCCGGCGGGCAGCAGGCGGTGGGCGGCGGCGTTGAGATGCAGCGTCTGTGCGCCCATCAGCAGGCCCAGGCCTTGCGGGCTGGCGGCGCCGTCCAGCTGCGGCACCAGCTCAGGCGCCAGTGGCCGGGCGCCGGCGGCCGAGGCCAGCAGCGCGAGCGGGTCCACGCCGATGAGCTGGATCGACAAGGCCATGCCCTGCCGCGTCTTCTGGCCGGGCCAGAGCGCGCGGCCTTCGATGACGGGGTTGGCCGCGGCGACTTCGGGGCGGTTCAGCAGCTCCGTGAGGTCGGCGTCGGTCAGCGGGCCGGATTGCGCGCGGACGATGAGATCGGGCTGGCCGTTGATGCCGCGGGCGGCTCTTGCGAACTCGGTGAGGGCGGCACCGTTGAGCAGTTGCACGCCGAAGGCCAGCGCCACGCCCAGCATCACGGCGACGATGGCTAGCACGAGGCGGCCGGGCTGGTCGCGCCAGGTGGGCCAGGTGAGGTGGCGCCAGAGGGTCATGGGGTTGGCGCTGCGCGTGGCTGTTTTGGGTTGGCGCCACGGCCCAGCGGGGAGTTCGCCCCCGCGGGCGAGTCACTTTCTTGTGCGCACAAGAAAGTAACCAAAGAAAGCGCCCCCGGCCGCCCCGCCCCTCGCTTTGCTCGGGGTTCCCTGCGTGCCTTGCCGCTTGCATGCGGCAAGTCCTTCGTCAGGCGTCGCACAGCACGCAGGTGCTGTGCTCGGTCCTGCCTCAGTACGTCAGACCTTGAAGGCCCGCCCGGAACTCGCGCCGCTACGCTCTGCTCGAACAGCCGTGCGGAGTCAGTTCTTGAAGTGCGCTGCGCGCACGCCTTCAAGGTCTTCCGTTCCTCGGCGGGGCTAAAGGGGGGAAGACGAAATACATCCACCGGACGGCGTGCGCGAGTGACACCGAGATTCCGAGACGACGCTAACGGCTGTTCTGGCTGCTCCTTCACACCCCTTTGGAGGAGCCGAGAAGCGCAGGAGCCCAGGGCGCGCGCGCAGCGCGCTTCAAGCACTGACTTCGCGATGACTGTTTGAACGGAGCGTAGCGAAGTGAGTTCAGCGCGGCCCTGGGCTTCGACGCAGTGAGGCCGGACCGAGCACAGCACCTGCGTGCTGTGCGACGCCTGCCGAACGCCTTGCCGCATGCAAGCGGCAAGGCACGCAGGGCACCCCGCAGCGCAGCGGAGGGGCGACGGAGCGGGGGCGACTCTTTGCCTACTTTCTGGTCGCTCAGAAAGTAGGTCGCCCGCCGGGGCGAACTCCC
>CAMLKW010000259.1 GCA_946480605.1 uncultured Roseateles sp.
GGCGCGCTACGCCATCCAGCAGCGCCTTGAAACGCCGGAGGGGCTGAAAGGGTTCGATCTGGACGGTTATCGTCTGGCCCCCGAAGTCTCCTCGCCTGACCGCCTCGTCTTCCGCCGCAAGCCATGAGCCAACAAGTCATCACCACCGAACTGTGCGAGTGGATCACCGAGCAGAGCCGCCTGGGCCACCCGTCCGAGACCATCCTGGGCGCCATGCTCAGCAGCGGCTGGGATGAAAGCGTGGCCCGTCAGGCGGTGGCGCGCGTGCTCGGCCAGTCGGCCACGCTGACGGCGCCGCCCGGCGCGACGCCGGGCCTGCCCGAGCCCGACCTGAGCCGCTTCGCCCCCGTCATCGACGCTGGCGACCGCCCGGTCAAGGTGGTCATGGCGCTGCGCCAGCCGCGCGTGGTGGTGTTCTCCGACCTGCTGTCGCACGAGGAATGCGACGGCATCGTCGCGCTGGCCACCAAGCGCCTGGCGCGCTCCGAGACCGTGGCCACCGGCACCGACGGCAGCGAGGTGAACGCCGCGCGCACCAGCGAGGGCATGTTCTTCGAGCGCTGCGAGACCGAACTGATCCGCCGCGTCGAGTCGCGCATCGCGACCTTGCTGCGCTGGCCGCTGGACCACGGCGAAGGCCTGCAGGTGTTGCGTTACCGGCCCGGCGCCGAGTACCAGCCGCACTACGATTACTTCGACCCCGGCCACGTCAGCACGCCCAACATCCTCAAGCGCGGCGGCCAGCGCGTGGCCACGCTGGTCATCTATCTGAACACGCCCACGGCGGGCGGCTCGACCATCTTCCCGGACATCGGCCTGGATGTGGCTCCCGTCAAGGGCAATGCCGTCTTCTTCAGCTACGACCGGCCGCACCCGGCCACGCAGACCCTGCACGGCGGTTCGCCCGTCATCGAGGGCGAGAAGTGGGTGGCGACCAAGTGGCTGCGCCAGGGCGTTTTCAACTGAGCCGGACAGCCCCGCCGCTGCATTGACGCCGGGCCATGGCACCCGTGCCGGAAGTCAGAAAACGGGCCATGGCTCCAATGGGCGATGTCCGGCGGTTGCCGCCGGCCTAAGGTGCGGACTTCATCTCAAGCATGGAGTCCGACGATGGTTTTCACTTCCCTTTTCTCCCGCCCGGGACGCCGGCTGCGTTCGCTGCTGGGCGCATGCCTGCTGGCCGCGGCCAGCGGCGCCAGCCATGCCGGCGTCGGCCTGGTCTGGGACATGAGCAACTGGCACCTCAGCGCGACGCCCAGCCAGACGCTGGAGCTGCATGCGACCGTCTACAACGAGGCCTCGGCAACCGAGCACCTGCTGGGCAGCCGTTTCGTGGCGGCGTTCGGCGAGGGCATCGAGGACGCCTACGACTTCGTGGGGCCGCTGGTGTCCGTGGCCGAGCAGTTCGCCATGCTGGACCTGGCGCCGGGCCAGAGCATGGACTTCGTGTTCGGCCGCCTGGTGCCGGTGGGCGGCAAGCTCGCGCCGGGCGACTACATGGGTGGCGGCTTTGCACTGACCTTCCGTGACCAGAACGGCGCCGCGGTGTCGTGGACGCCCGAGCACACGCTGATGGTGACCGTCGCCGACGGCGCGCCCACGAACGATCTGCCCGAGCCCGCGTCGCTGGCGCTGGCGCTGTCCTGCCTGGGCGCGCTGGCGCTGCAGCGGCGCCGCATCAGTGCGCCGTCGCGGCGATGCCGATGATCAGCAGCGCGACGGCGACGGCCAGCGCCAGGAAGTAGCAGGCGCTGATCAGCACGCCGCGCCAGATGGCGCCCCACGCGCCCAGGCCGTAGACGCGCCGCAGCGCCAGCACGCCATGGCCGAACAGGGCCAGCGCCATCGGTCCCGGCGTGTTCGTGGCGGCGCCCAGCAACAAGGCCGGCAGCCACAGACTGTGGCTGTGCAGCGAGAACACGAAGTGCTCCGCGTAGCGCCGGCCGCTGCCGACGAACACCAGCGACAGCAGCGCTGCGAACACCGGCTGCATCAGCAGCATCGCGTAAGGCGCCGTGGCCCGGGCGCGCGCGGTCCATTGCGCGAGGGTCATGTTCGAGCCCTTCTCGATGGCCCGCGCCAAGAAGCGCTGCGCGCCGTTGCAGTCCTTCCTGAGGGCGGGGTCGCAGTCGAGGACCGTCGTGCTGAATGACACGCTGGCACCGCGGCCCTGCGCTTCGGCGATGCGCACGGCTTCGGCCGGTGTCATGTCCGGCTTGACTGTCACGCGTCTGTCCTTGCCGGCCTCGGCGACGGCGGCAGGGGGCGTTTCGACGACCTGCGTGGGTCCCTGGAACAGCGTCGACCAGAGGACGAAGAACACGAAGCTCGCGCTCAGGTACACGCGCAGCGGCAGCACGTAGCGCCGCCGCGCGCCGTGGAAGTAGGCGGTGGTCAAGTGGCCCGGCAGGCAGACCAGCGCCCACAGCGTGCGCCATAGCGGTCCGTCCAAGGCGACGTAGTGGCCCAGGTACTCGGTGGCCATCTCGCGCACCGACGGCGGATGCAGGTCGGTCTCCTGCCCGCAGTGGCCGCAGTAGACGGGTCGTGGCGTTGCGAGCGTGAAGTGGCAGTTGCGGCAGTAGGGCAGCTCGGGTGCGCGCGAATGGCTCATGCGGACAGCAGTTTGTGGATCAGGTCGGGCGTGCTGGACGCCTTGTACTTCTTCATCAGCCGTGCGCGGTAGACATCCACCGTGCGGTGGCTGATGCCCAGACGCCGGCCGACCAGCTTGCTGGTCAGGCCGTCGATCAGCAAGGCGGCGATCTCGCGCTCGCGCGGCGTCAGCTCGGCGGTCAGCGTGCGGCGGGCGGAGAGATCCTCGAAGCTCCAGATGCCGCGCGCATGCGGGTCGCGCGGGTCCAGCGCGCGGCCGGTCACGTGGCACCAGAACAGGCTGCCGTCGAAGCGCTTCATGACGCGGTCGTCGCCGTAGCGGCCCTGCCTGTCCAGGCTGGCGACGATGCGCTCGCCGGTGCGCTGGTACTCGTCGGGCGAGGGGTAGAGCTGCTCGAAGCTCCTGCCCACGATCTGTTCGCGACGCGCGCCGAAGATGGCCAGCACATGCTGGTTGCAGTCGCGCACGATGCGCTGCTCGGACAGCATCAGGCCGATAGGGGCCAGCTCGAAGGCGAGTTGGTAGTCAGGTGCCGTCATGGCAAGTAGACGATGCGCAGCGATGCATCGACGAGGGCCAGCGGCAGGTAGCCGATCGCGTCGGCATGGCGCTGCAGGTGCGCCTTGACGGCCTCCGTGCCCGTGAGCTGCAGTGGCGGGCGGCGCCGGCCGCCGAACTGCTGGGCAGCCCAGGCGCTGCGGTATTCCGTGGCGCCACGTTTGAGCACGGTGTTGAAGAACTGCTCGCGCTCGGCGCCGCCGCTCATGACCGGCGCGGGCGCGCTGCCGTCGGAGAGGCGCTGGCGCTGGCCCATGAACAGCTCCACCAGCTGCGCATGCGAGATGCCGCGCAGCGCGCTGCGCGCGGACACGACCACCGCCAGCGGTGCGGCATTGCGCTCGGCGACGAGCTGGTCGATGCGGCCTGCAGCCTGCAACTGCTCGATGGCCGCCAGCAGCAGGCGCGCATCGACGCGGCCGCGTGGCGACGCGAAGCAGCGGTAGGGCCGCGCGCCCAGCTGCAGCCGCCACGGCGCCACGCCGTCGATGGGCTCCTGGCTGGTGTACCAGCTCACCGAAGGCTGGCTGCCCACCGCGTAGGGGTGGCGGTTCAGCGCCAGCTTGCGCAGCAGCTTCTCGTCGTTCTGTGCCTCGTCTCGGCGCAGCCGACCCTCGGTGAACCAGGGGTCCAGCAGGGGCTGGGGCTGGCCCTGCACGGTGCCCACCACGCTGCCGGGCGTGATCTGCTCGGGCACGTCCGGCGCGGCGATGGACTCGTGGCCCACCAGCAGATCCTGCGTCTCGAACAGCACGGTGCTGGCGGGCAGCGCCCGTGCGCCGGCGGGCGGCGTGATGTTGCAGGCCAGGTCGGCATCGCCGGCCGCCAGCGCGGCCTCGATGCGCGGGCGCGGCAGCGGCAGCAGCTCCACGCCCAGGCGCAGTTGCGCGGCGACGGCGCGGGCCAGCTCCACGTCCAGGCCGGCAACGGGCTGGTTGTCGCGCCACTGCACGAAGGGTGGGCTGGCCGACTGCGTGATGGCCACGCGCAGCGGGCGGTCCTGCGCGAGCACGGGCAGCGTGGCGAGCAGGGTGAGGGCGGCGAAGCAGCGCTTCATGGTCAGAACACGAAATCCAGCGCCACGGTCAGCAGGCGCACGCGGCCACCCCAGCCGGACGAGCCGGCCGGCAGGATGATCTCGTCGTCGCGCGGCTGCGTGGTGTCGCGCGTGGAGCGCCATTGCTCCCACTGCAGCTTCAGCGCGGCCTGCTCGTGCAGGTCCCAGCGCAGGCCGGCCAGCAGGATGCGCCGGTCCTGCAGCGACTGCAGCCGCCGGTCCAGCGCGGCGATGCCGGCGGCCGCTGCCGGCGGCGTGCCGGGTGCGATCTGCAGCCCCAGCGGCGGCTCGCGGTAGCGCGAGGCGCCGATGGCCGCGAAGGGCGTCAGCTTGCCGTGGCGGCGCGACAGCAGCGCATACCAGCCGTCGGCGCTGGCCGTCACGACGGAGTTGCTGACGCGGCGCAGCCATTCCAGGTCCAGCGTCCAGCCGTGCAGGTCCAGCGTGTGGCCCAGCGTCAGGCGGTCCACCTCGATGTCCTGCGTGCGCACGCGGTCGCGGAACACCGCGTCGCAGTTGCTGCAGGGGCTGCCGGGCTGGCGCAGCGCGTTGCCGGTGGCTTCCAGCGACGAGTTCAGCAGGTCCAGCCCGCCGCGTGACCAGCCGGCGCGCAGCACGGCCGGTCCGCGCTGCCAGCGGGCGCTGACGCTGCCCAGGTAGCGCCCGGCAGCGCGGCCCGAGTTGCTGCGGATGTCGAAGCGGCCCAGGCTCGCGTCGATGAACAGCGCGCCACCGCCGGCGTCGCCATTCCAGCTCAGCGTGGCGCCGTCGATGGGGCGGTTGGAGATCAGTTCGTAGACCGAGGCCATGGGCCGCACGGTCACGCGCGTCAGCCCCACGCTGCCGGTCTCGGAATGCTGCTGCAACGGCTGAGGCTGGCGGCCCACGCGCAGCGTCCAGGCGGGCGACAGGTTCCAGCCCAGGTAGAGCCATTCGGTGCTGGGTCGCCAGCGCTTGTCGATGACGTCGGCCGCCTGCAGCTGCCAGACCAGCTGGACCTGATCGTTCAGCGTCCAGCGGGCCTGCACGCCCAGCACGGAGTCGCCGTCCCAGCGCCAGTCGCCGTCGCGCGAGGCCTCGCTGACGAAGCGCTTGGGCCGCACGGCCACGGTCTCGTCGTCGCCCTGGTAGGCCGACACGGTGCCGAAGCCGCTGAACTCCAGCTCCGCCGCCGATGCAGCCATCGCGAGCAGCGTCAAACCGCCAACGAGGACCGAGCGCCAGACCGGCATGGGCTTTCTTGCTCCAAGGGGGATTAGGCGATTCTACGTAACGCCATACGTAGGCCGCCGCCGCTACGCTGTGCGCCTTGCTTTGCACTGATGGAGACGGTGGCATGAACAAGCTGTACCCGAGCGCCGAAGAGGCGCTGCGCGGCATCGTGAGGGACGGGCAGTTGCTCGCCGTGGGCGGCTTCGGCCTGTGCGGCATCCCCGAGGCCTTGATCGCCGCGCTGCGCGACAGCGGCGTCAAGAACCTGACGGTCATCTCCAACAACGCCGGCGTGGACGGCTTCGGCCTGGGCCAGCTGCTGGAGACGCGCCAGATCAAGAAGATGATCTCCAGCTACGTGGGCGAGAA
>CAMLKW010000260.1 GCA_946480605.1 uncultured Roseateles sp.
GGACGCACTGGAACAACCCGACGCCGGTGCTGGCGGCGGTCATCGAATGCACGGACCGCGACGGCCAGGTGCTGCTGGCCCGCAACGCGGCATGGCCGGGCAGGTTCTTCGGCCTGATCACCGGTTTCATGGAGGCCGGCGAGACCCCTGAAGACGGCATCCGCCGCGAGATCGCCGAGGAAACCTCGCTGCAGGTGGATCAGCTGGCGCTGCTGGGCGTGTGGGACTTTCAGCGCATGAACCAGATCATCATTGCCTACCATGCGACGGCGCACGGCGAGATCCGGCTGTCGCCCGAGCTGGCGGAGTACAAGCTGATCCCGCCCGAACAGGTGCGTTGCTGGCCACAGGGCACGGGCCAGGCGCTGGCGACGTGGCTGCGCTCACGCGGTATCGAGCCGCAGTGGCTCGACCTCACGGACATGAAGCGAGAATGAACCCATGGACGTGCAACGCGAGATCGACACCCGGGGGCTGAACTGCCCCCTGCCCATCCTGAAGGCCAAGAAGGCGCTGGCCGAGATGCTGAGCGGCGAGTTGCTGCGCGTGGTCGCAACCGACCCGGGCTCGCTGCGCGACTTCCAGGCCTTTGCGCGTCAGACGGGCAACGAGCTGGTCGAGCAGCAGACCGCAGGCTCGGAGTTCATCCACGTGCTGCGGCGCCGCTGATACGACGATCAGAGGTCGAGGCTCTGCAGGTATTCCCTGAAACCTGCACCCAGCTGCGGGTGGGCGAGCGCCAGTTCGACATTGGCCTGCAGGAAACCTTCCTTGCTGCCGCAGTCATAGCGCTTGCCTTCGTAGCGGTAGGCGAACACCTTCTCGCGGCGCAGCAGGCCGGCGATGCCGTCGGTCAGCTGGATCTCGCCGCCCACGCCGCGTGGCTGGTTGGCGATCTCGTGGAAGACGCCCGGCGTCAGGATGTAGCGGCCGGCCACGCCCAGGCGTGACGGCGCACTTTCGGGCGCGGGCTTCTCGACGATGCGGTTGACGTCCATCAGGTTGTCGTTGACCTGCGTGCCGGCCACGATGCCGTAGCGGCGCGTGTGCTCGGCCGGCACCTCCTGCACGGCCAGGATGGACGCGCGCCAGTCGGCGAACTGCTCCACCATCTGCTTCAGGATGCCGCGGCCCGGCTGCGGGCCCACCATCAAGTCATCGGCCAGCAGCACGGCGAAGGGCTCGTTGCCGACCAGGCGCTGGCCGCACAGCACGGCGTGGCCCAGGCCCAGCGCCTGCGCCTGGCGCACGTAGATGCACTCCATGTCGTCGGGCTTGACGCTGCGCACCACGTCCAGCAGTTCCTGCTTGCCGGCCTTCTCCAGCGCCACTTCCAGCTCGAAGGTCATGTCGAAATGGTCTTCGATGGGGCGCTTGTGGCGGCCGGTCACGAAGATCATCTCGCGCACGCCCGCTTCATAAGCCTCCTCGACCGCGTACTGGATCAGCGGCTTGTCCACCACCGGCAGCATCTCCTTGGGCTGGGCCTTGGTGGCCGGCAGGAAACGGGTGCCCAGGCCGGCGACCGGGAAGATGGCCTTGGTGATGGGCGAACGGGGCGAAGACGGCATGGTTACACTGGGTTAGCAAGGTCCAGGCCATTCTGTCACGGCAAAGATGACAGCCCTGACCCCTGAGTTGGGCACAAAGAACAATGAGCGTCCTCATCCTGGAACCCCTGGAAGCCGAAGTCGTGCAGTGGCTGGCCGAGCGCCACGATGCCCGCTTCGCACCCGAATTGGTGGGGGACGCCGAGGGGTTGGCGGCGGCCTTGCATCAGGCGCGCGCATTGGTCGCCCCGCCCCAGGTGCGCATCGACGCCGAACTGCTGCGCGAAGCGCGCCAGCTGCGCGCCATCGGCCGCGCCAGCGGCGGCGCGGAGAACATCGATGTCGAGGCCTGCCGCAACGCCGGCGTGGATGTGGTGCGCTCGCAGACCTCCACGGCCAGCGCCGAGGCCGAGTTTGCGATGGGCGCGCTGCTGAGCCTGCTGCGGCGCGTGCCGGTGGAGGGCAGTGACGGCCTGAAAGTGGGCCGCGAACTGGGCTGCGCCACGATTGGTCTGCTGGGCCTGACGCCCGCGGCCCGTGTGATGGCCCAGTTGCTGCAGGCCTTTGGCGCCCGCGTCATCGGCTACGACCCCGGCTGCCATCCCAACGACAGCATCTGGGCCCGCTGGGGCATCGAGTCCGTGGGCCTGAAGGAGCTGGTGGAGCAGGGCGACGGCCTGGTGCTGCTGCTGCCTTACTTCGAGCGCTTCCGCGGCTTGCTGGGCGCGCGCCAGCTGGAGCATGCGCGTGCCGGCCAGGTGTTGGTGGTGCTGAGCCAGTCCGGCCTGGTCGATGACGCAGCGCTGGCACGCGCGCTGCGCGGCGGTCAGGTGCGGGCGGCGTGGTTCGACTGCCTGGAGCCGGGCTGGGTGGACGCCGGCCGGCCGCTGCATGGCATCGCCACGCTGCAGGTGACGCCGCGCCTGGCCGGCACCACGCGCGAGTCCCGCGTGCGCGCCGCCTGGGCGGTGGCCCGGGCCATCGACCAACTGCTGGCCGAGGCGCCGGCCGCCGGGCAGGCAGCGAAGAAGCGCGCCGTCGCCTACTAGGCCAGCCGCGCCAGTTGCTCGCGCAGGCGGGCGACCGTTTCCTTGAACCCGGCCACGCGGCCGCGCTCTTGTTCCACCACGGCGGCCGGCGCACGCGCGACGAAGCTCTCGTTGCCCAGCTTGGCCTCGGCCTTGGTGATCTCGCCGTCCAGACGGGTGATCTCCTTGGAGAGGCGCGCACGCTCGGCCTCGACGTCGATCTCCACCTTCAACGCCAGCTTGGCCGCGCCGTGCACCAGCACCGGCGACGTGGCGCTCTGCTTCGCGAACTCGGCCTCGTCGGCGATCAGCTCCACGCTGCTGAGCTTGGCCAGCACCTTCAGCACGGCCGCCGCTTCGCTCAGGAAGCTCAGGTCGCCGCCCACCAGCAGCGGCACGCGCTCGGCGGGGCTGAGGTTCATCTCGCTGCGCAGGCTGCGGCAGGTGCCCACCACTTCCTTCAACTGGGCCATCCACGCATCGGCGCTCGCGTCGATGCGTTCAGGCGCGGGCAGCGGGTAGCCGGCCTGCGTGATGTAGTCCACCGTCTTGCGGCCTGCCACCGGCGCCACGGTCTGCCACAGCTCCTCGGTGATGAAGGGCGCGATGGGGTGCAGCAGGCGCAGCGTGGTCTCCAGCACGCGGATCAGCGTGCGGCGGGTGGCGCGCTGCTGGGCCTCGTCGCCGGTCTGGATCTGCACCTTGGCGATCTCCAGATACCAGTCGCAGTACTCGTCCCAGACGAAGCTGTAGACCGCGTTGGCGACGTTGTCCAGGCGGTACTCGGCAAAGCCTTGCGCCACCACCGATTCCACGCGCTGCAGCTCGCTGACGATCCAGCGATCGGCCTGGCTGAACTTGTTGTAGCCGGGCGGGCAGTGGCCTTGCGCATTGGCGAGGCCGCAGTCCTGGCCTTCGCAGTTCATCAGCACGAAGCGGGTCGCGTTCCAGAGCTTGTTGCAGAAGTTGCGGTAGCCCTCGCAGCGCTTGGTGTCGAAGTTGATGTTGCGGCCCAGCGAGGCGTAGGACGCCATCGTGAAGCGCAGCGCGTCCGCGCCATAGGCCGGCATGCCGTCGGGGAACTCCTTCTTCACGCGGGCGGCGACCTTGGGCGCCGTCTCGGGCTTGCGCAGGCCGGTGGTGGACTTCTGCGTCAGCGTGTCCAGGTCGCAGCCCTGGATCAGGTCCACCGGGTCCAGCACATTGCCCTCGGACTTGCTCATCTTCTGGCCCTGCGAGTCGCGCACCAGGCCGTGGATGTAGACGTCCTTGAACGGCACCTGGCCGGTGAAGTGCTTGGTCATCATGATCATCCGGGCGACCCAGAAGAAGATGATGTCGTAGCCGGTCACGAGCACGGAGGAGGGCAGGAACAGCGACTGCTCCAGCGCGCTTTTGCCCGTTTTGTCGGGCCAGCCCAGCGTCGAGAACGGCACCAGCGCCGACGAGTACCAGGTGTCCAGCACGTCGGGGTCGCGCGTCAGCTCGCCCACATAGCCGGCGGCCTTGGCGCGGGCTTGCGCTTCTTCCTCGCTGCGCGCGACGAACAGCTCGCCGTTCGTGCCGTACCAGGCCGGGATCTGATGGCCCCACCACAGCTGGCGCGAGATGCACCAGTCCTGCAAATTTCCCATCCAGTGGTTGTAGGTGTTGACCCACTGCTCGGGGAAGAACTTCACCTCGCCGCTGGCCACGGCCTCGATGGCGCCGTCGGCAATGCTCTTGCCGCTGCTGCCGGGCTTGGTGACGGCGACGAACCACTGGTCGGTCAGCATGGGCTCGATGACCTGGCCGGTGCGCTCGCAACGCGGCACCTGCAGCTTGTGCTTCTTCACTTCCACCAGCAAGCCCAGCGCGTCCAGGTCGGCCACCACGCGCTTGCGCGCGACGAAGCGGTCCAGCCCGCGGTAGGTCTCGGGGGCGTTGTCGTTGATCCTGGCCTGCAGGTCCAGCACCGAGATCATCGGCAGCTTGTGGCGCTGGCCCACGGCGTAGTCGTTGGTGTCGTGCGCCGGCGTGACCTTGACGACGCCGGTGCCGAACTCGCGGTCCACATAGTCGTCGGCGATGACGGGGATCTCGCGGTCGGTCAGCGGCAGCGTGACGAGCTTGCCGATCAGCGCGGCATAGCGCTCGTCCTCGGGGTGGACCATGACGGCCACGTCGCCCAGCATCGTCTCAGGCCGCGTGGTGGCAACCACCAGCGAGCCCGAGCCGTCGGCCAGCGGATAGCGGATGTGCCACAGCGAGCCGTCTTCCTCTTCGGACGACACCTCCAGGTCCGAGACGGCGGACTGCAGGATGGGGTCCCAGCTCACCAGGCGCTTGCCGCGGTAGATCAGGCCTTCCTCGTACAGGCGCACGAAGGTCTCGACGACCACGCTGGACAGCTTCTCGTCCATCGTGAAGTACTCGTGCGCCCAGCTGACCGAGTCGCCCAGGCGGCGCATCTGGCTGGTGATGGTGTTGCCCGACTGCTGCTTCCACTCCCACACGCGGGCGACGAAGTTCTTGCGGCCCAGGTCATGGCGGCTCTGGCCGGCGGCCTGCAGCTGGCGCTCCACGACGATCTGCGTGGCGATGCCGGCGTGGTCGGTGCCCGGCACCCACAGCGTGTTGTCGCCCAGCATGCGGTGGTAGCGCGTCAGCGAGTCCATCACCGTCTGGTTGAAGGCGTGGCCCATGTGCAGCGTGCCGGTCACATTGGGCGGCGGCAGCTGGATGCTGAACGAGGGCTTGGCCGGGTCCAGCGTCGGCGCATACAGGCCGGCGGCCTCCCACTTCGGGCCCCAGTGGGCTTCCAGGGCGGCGGGTTCGAAGGACTTGGCAAGTTCGGTCACGGGGCGATCTCGGCTGGCGCTCCGTGCACACGGAGCGATGTCGTCATGGGAGGGAGCCGACGATTTTAAGGGTCGCCCCCGATACAAACCGAAACCCGGCGATACGGCGCCGAGATGCTCCGCGCCGGGGCGGCCGGAATGATGGGGGCCACCCCCCCCCACCCCCGACGCCCGCCATGAACCACTTTCGCCGCGGGCCTGCATGAACCCGAGCAAACCGTAGATCGCCATCGCCGTCTGCTTCGTCGAATACCAATAGCCCGACGAGCGATTGATCATCATCCAGCGAACCGCGCGCTCGATTATCGGATTGGTCGGATC
>CAMLKW010000261.1 GCA_946480605.1 uncultured Roseateles sp.
TCGTAGGGCTGCTTCTTGCGCAGGTCCCAGGCGATGCCCGAGCCGCGCAGCATCGCACCGGTGAAGCCCATGTTGAGCGCGCGCTCGGGCGACACGACGCCGATGCCAACCGTGCGCTGCTTCCAGATGCGGTTGTCGGTCAGCAGCGTCTCGTAGTCGTCGACGTTCTTCGGGAAGCGCTTGCAGAAGTCCTCGATGAAGTCCAGCAGCGAGCCCGAACGGTTTTCGTTCAGCTGCGCGATGGCCTTGGCATTGCGGATCTTGCTGACCTGGTATTGCGGCATGCTGTCCGGCAGGTCGCGGTAGACGCCACCCGGACGGAAGTAGGCCGCGTGCATGCGCGCCCCCGACACCGCCTCGTACATGTCGAAGATGTCCTCACGCTCGCGGAAGCAGTAGATGAGGATGTTCATCGCACCGCAGTCCAGGCCGTGGCAGCCCAGCCAGAGCAGGTGGTTCAGGATGCGGGTCAGCTCGCCGAACATCACGCGGATGTACTGCGCGCGCTCCGGCACCTGGATGCCCAGCATCTTCTCGATGGCCAGACAGTAGGCGTGCTCGTTGGACATCATCGACACGTAGTCGAGGCGGTCCATGTAGGGCAGCGACTGGATGAAGGTCTTGCTCTCGGCGAGCTTCTCGGTCGCGCGGTGCAGCAGGCCGATGTGCGGGTCGGCGCGCTGGATGACTTCGCCGTCCAGTTCCAGCACCAGACGCAGCACGCCGTGGGCGGCCGGATGCTGGGGACCGAAGTTCAGCGTGTAGTTCTTGATTTCTGCCATTACAGACCGCCGTACTTGTCTTCGCGGATGATGCGCGGCGTGATCTCGCGCGGCTCGATGGTCACCGGCTGGTAGATGACGCGCTTCTGCTCGGCGTCGTAGCGCATCTCGACGTGGCCCGACACCGGGAAGTCCTTGCGCATCGGGTGACCGATGAAGCCGTAGTCCGTCAGGATGCGGCGCAGGTCGTTGTGGCCGTCGAAGATGACGCCGTACATGTCAAATGCTTCGCGCTCGAACCAGTTGGCTGAGTTCCACACCGGCGTGATCGAGGCCACGGCGGGGAAGTCGTCATCGGTCGCGAAGACCTTCAGGCGCAGGCGGAAGTTGTGCGTGACGGACAGCAGGTGGCTGACGACCGCATAACGCAGGCCTTCGTAGCCGCCATTGCCGTAATCGCTGTAGTCGACGCCACAGAGGTCGATCAACTGCTCGAGCTTGAGATCGGCGTGGTCGCGCAGCGTGGTCGCGACGTCGAGGTAGTCGGCGGCGCGCACGGTCAGCGTCAGCTCGCCGAGAGCGTTCTTCAACTCGACGACACGCTCGCCGAGGATGGCACCAATCGTCTGGGCCAGGGTTTCAAGGTTGTGGCTCATCCTGCAGCTCAGCGGGCGATGGTGTTTTCGCGGCGGATCTTGGTCTGCAGCTGCAGGATGCCGTACAGCAGCGCCTCGGCCGTCGGCGGGCAGCCGGGCACATAGACGTCCACCGGCACGATGCGATCGCAGCCGCGCACGACGGAATAGCTGTAGTGGTAGTAGCCGCCGCCGTTGGCGCAGGAGCCCATGGAGAGCACCCAGCGCGGCTCGGCCATCTGGTCGTAGACCTTGCGCAGCGCCGGCGCCATCTTGTTGCACAGCGTGCCGGCCACGATCATCAGATCGGATTGGCGCGGGCTCGGACGGAACAGCATGCCGAAGCGGTCGATGTCGTAGCGCGCGGCACCCGCGTGCATCATCTCCACGGCGCAACACGCCAAGCCGAACGTCATCGGCCACAGCGAGCCCGTCTTGGACCAGTTGATGAGCTTGTCGACCGACGTGGTGACGAAGCCCTCTTTCAAGACGCCTTCAATACCCATTTGGAATTCCCAGCTTGTGTCGGCAGACGCTTATTCCCAATCCAGGGCGCCTTTTTTCCATTCGTAGGCAAAGCCCACGACCAGAATGCCGAGGAAGATCATCATCGCCCAGAAGCCCGTCTGGCCGATTTCCTTGAGCGCAACAGCCCACGGAAACAGGAAGGCAATTTCCAGGTCGAAAAGAATGAACAGGATGGCGACGAGGTAGTAGCGCACGTCGAATTTCATGCGCGCGTCTTCAAAGGCCTCGAAGCCGCATTCGTAGGGGGAATTCTTGGCCTGATCCGGCCGATTGGGGCCTAGCAGCGCGCCGAGCACCTGGGGTGCGATCCCGACCACCGCGCCGACCAAGATGAAGAGGATGACGGGCAGGTATTGATCGAGATTCATGAAGCTTTCCCGGGTCGGCTACGACTGATTGTCAACGGTGACCGCAATGCAGGCCCCCAAAGCAAACGGGCGCGCCACCAGCGAATCGAAAGATATCGCTCGCGGATCGCGCCCGCCCTGAACCTTGCCTCACCACCCTTGCAGGCAGCTTCGGCGACAGGCCGCTTTGACTGATTCCCTGCGCAAGACGCAAGGATCACCTATGTTTGGTGCCGTCGGCGAGACTCGAACTCGCACAGCTTTCGCCACTACCCCCTCAAGATAGCGTGTCTACCAATTTCACCACGACGGCAGGAATTCATTCTGGCTGGCAACTGGGAGGGTTTTCTTGCCAGACAGCCTCGCATTCTATACCGGAAATTGGGGACATCCCGGTGAAGCGACGAGGCTTTTAGTCAGACATCAGCTGCCCGCGGCCGAGCCCGCAACGGAGGCCGGCGCGGCAGGCGCCACGATAGCTCCCGGGATGGCCGCGGCACCCGAGGCGGCCGGCGCCACAGCGGCCGGCGAGCGATCCAGCGCCGTATCGGACGTGCCGGAAGTCGACACACCGCTGTTGGACAGGAAGGCCAGACCCAGGGTGCAGCCGAAGAACAGCGTCGCTGCAACAGCCGTGCTGCGCGACAGGAAGTTGGCACTACCCGTGGCACCAAACAGGCTGCCGGACGCTCCGCCACCAAAGGACGCACCCATGTCCGCACCCTTACCCTGCTGCAACAGCACCAGGCCGATGATCGCCAGGGCAGACAGCAGTTGAACGATCAAAACCAGATTTGCAAAGAACTGCATTCCAAACACTCCATCAAAACGCTTGTGGCGCCCTACCCGCCGGCGGGCGCCTTGGAAACTCAGTGCGCCGCTGCACGGCAGATGGCCGCGAAGTCGGCCACCTTCAACGACGCACCGCCAATGAGGCCGCCGTCGATGTCCGCCTGGGAAAACAGCTCAGCCGCGTTGTCCGCCTTGACGCTGCCTCCGTACAGAATGCGCATGACGCCGGAGCGATCTGTCGCCGCATGCAATTGGGCACGCAACACCGCATGCACGGCTTGAGCCTCGGCCGGCGTCGCCGTCAGGCCGGTGCCGATGGCCCAGACGGGCTCGTAGGCGACGACCATCTCGCCGGTGCAATGACCCAGCGTGTGAATGACGGCCGCGAGCTGGCGCTTGACGACGGCCTCGGTCTGGCCGGCCTCGCGCTCGGCACGCGTCTCGCCGACGCAGACGATGGGCGTCACGCCGTGCGCCAGCGCAGCCTTGGCCTTGTCGGCAACAAGCTGGTCGCTCTCGGCGTGGTAGGCGCGGCGCTCTGAGTGCCCCACGATGACGTAGCGGCAGCCGACGTCATGGAGCATGGCCGAAGACACCTCGCCGGTATAGGCACCCTGCTCGTGCGACGAGCAGTCCTGCGCACCGTAGGCGATCGTCGTGCCGGTCAGTGCCAACGCCGTCTCGGCGATGTACAGAAAGGGCACGCAGACGGCGACGTCGGCGTTCCAGGGGCCAGCCTCTTTTAGGCCAGCCAGCAATTGGGCATTGGCAGCACGGCTGCCATGCATCTTCCAGTTGCCCACGACGAGTTTCTTTCTCATCTCTCGTTCTCCATCACCAGGTCAGCACGATCTTGCCGATGTGTTGGTTGGATTCCATCAACGCATGCGCCTCGGCCGCCTGAGCCGCGGGCAGTTCGCGGCAGATCACGGGCCTGATCTGGCCCGCGTCGATCAGCGGCCAGACCTTGTCGCACAGCGAGCGCGCAAGGTCGGCCTTGAACCCGGCCGAGCGCGGACGCAACGTCGAGCCCGTGATGGTCAGGCGCTTGCGCAGCACGAGGCCGGCATCGATCTCCGACTTCACGCCGCCTTGTACGGCGATCAGCGCGAGACGACCGTCTTCGGCTAGCGCTTGCACGCCACGGCCAATGTAGTCACCGGCCACCATGTCCAGGATCACGTCGACACCACGACCGCCCGTGGCAGCCTTGGCAACAGCCACGAAGTCCTGCTCGCGGTAGTTGATCGCCACGTCGGCACCGAGCGCCTTGCAGGCCTCGGCCTTGTCGGCACTGCCCACCGTCACTAGCACGCGAGCGCCCAGCGCCTTGGCGATCTGGATGGCCGTCACGCCGATGCCGCTGGAGCCACCGTGGATCAGCAGCGTCTCGCCGGCCTTCAGGCCGGCGCGGTCGAACACGTTGGCCCAGACGGTGAAGCAGGTTTCAGGCAGCGTGGCCGCCTGCGTCAGCGTCCAGCCCTTGGGCACCGGCAGGCACTGGCCGACTGGCGCGGCGCACAACTCGGCATAGCCGCCACCATTGACCAGCGCGCAGACCTTGTCACCCAACTTGAAGCCATGCGCAGCCAAGGCTGAAGCATCACCGGCGACGATCTCGCCGGCCACCTCCAGACCGGGCAGCTCACTCGCCCCCGGCGGCGGCGGATAGGCGCCCTTGCGCTGCAGCACGTCCGGGCGGTTGATGCCCGAGGCTGCAACGCGGATCAGGCACTCACCCGGGCCCACGACTGGATCCGGCCGTTCGGCCAACTCCAGCACCTCGGGCCCACCGGGGCGGGTGATTGCGATGGCTTTCATCGCTTGAGCAATTACTCAGCTGCGGGCGGCGTCGCCTCAGCAGCCGGGGCAGCTTCGCGCTCCGGACGGTCAAGCAGCGCCTTCATGGACAGCTTGATGCGGCCCTTCTCGTCGGTCTCCAGCACCTTGACCTTGACCACCTGGCCTTCCTGCAGGAAGTCGGTGACCTTCTCGACGCGCTGGTGGGCGATCTGGCTGATGTGCAGCAGACCGTCCTTGCCGGGCAGCAGGTTCACGAGCGCACCGAAGTCGAGGATCTTGGTGACCGGGCCTTCATAGACCTTGCCCACTTCGACTTCAGCGGTGATCTCCTCGATGCGCTTCTTCGCGAGGGCGGCCTTTTCGCCGTCCGTCGAAGCGATCGTGATGGTGCCGTCCTCGGCGATGTCGATCGTCGTGCCGGTTTCCTCGGTCAGCGCGCGGATGGTGGCGCCGCCCTTGCCGATCACGTCGCGGATCTTCTCCGGGTTGATCTTCATCGTGTACAGGCGCGGGGCGAACTGCGAGACCTCGGTCTTCGCCTCGCCCACGGCTTCCTGCATCTTGCCCAGGATGTGCATGCGCGCCTCCTTGGCCTGGGCCAGCGCGACCTGCATGATTTCCTTCGTGATGCCCTGGATCTTGATGTCCATCTGCAGGGCCGTGATGCCGGTCGTCGTGCCGGCCACCTTGAAGTCCATGTCGCCCAGGTGATCTTCGTCACCCAGGATGTCGGTCAGCACGGCGAAGCGGTTGCCGTCCTTGATCAGGCCCATGGCGATGCCGGCCACGTGGGCCTTCATCGGCACGCCGG
>CAMLKW010000262.1 GCA_946480605.1 uncultured Roseateles sp.
GTGTTCGAGGAGGTGGGCTTCATCCACATCCTCACCAAGGAGCTGTGGGACGGCCACCCCTGCTGCGCCTTCGGCACCAGCACCGAGTTCATCCAGAAGAATCCCAACACCTTCATCGCGCTGTACCGCGCGGTGCTGACGGCTGCCGCGATGGCGCGCGAGGCCAAGAACCGCGAACTGATCGCCAAGGTCATCGCGCCGCAGGCCTATCTGAACCAGCCGGAGACGGTCATCGCGCAAGTGCTGACGGGCAAGTTCGCCGACGGCCTGGGCAACGTCAAGGTCGTGCCCGACCGCGCCGACTTCAACCCGATGCCTTGGCAGAGCATGGCCGTGTGGATGCTGAGCCAGATGAAGCGCTGGGGTTACCTCAAGGGCGACGTGAACTACAAGCAGATCGCCGAGAAGGTGTTCCTGCTGACCGACGCGAAGAAGCAGATGAAGGCGCTGGACATCCCGGTGCCGGAGGACAAAGCGGGCGGCTATCCGAAGTTCAAGGTCATGGGCAAGGAGTTCGATCCCGCCAAGCCTGACGCCTACGTCAACAGCTTCGCCATCAAGCGCTGACCATGCAGAAGTCCCTGAACTTCCGCGCGGGCCTGCTGTCGCTGCTGCTGCTGGGTTGCTTGCTGGGCCTGTGGCATCTGGCCACGCTCGGCACGGTGCCGGCAGCCAGGCCGGCGGCGGCGATGACGCCCGAGCAGATCGAGTACGCCAAGCTGATGGGCAAGCCCGTCGATGCGGCGGCACCGGCGCCCGCCAAGAGCGGCTTCCCGACGCTCGGGCAGATGGGCAGCGTGGTGGCCCAGCACCTGTCCGACCCGTTCTTCGACCGCGGCCCCAACGACAAGGGCATAGGCCTGCAGCTCGCCTACTCGCTGGGCCGCGTGGGCCTGGGCTATCTGCTGGCGGCGCTGGTGGCCATTCCGCTGGGCTTCGTCATCGGCATGAGCCCGCTGATCTACAAGGCGCTGGACCCGTTCATCCAGGTGCTCAAGCCCATCTCGCCGCTGGCCTGGATGCCGCTGGCGCTCTACACGATCAAGGACTCGGCCGCGAGCGGCATCTTCGTCATCTTCATCTGCAGCCTGTGGCCCATGCTCATCAACACGGCCTTCGGCGTGGCCGGCGTGCGGCGCGAATGGCTGAACGTGGCGCGCACGCTGGAGGTCACGCCGCTGCGGCGCGCCTTCGAGGTGATCCTGCCGGCCGCGGCGCCCACCATCCTGACGGGCATGCGCATCAGCATGGGCATCGCCTGGCTGGTCATCGTGGCTGCCGAGATGCTGGTGGGCGGCACGGGCATCGGCTACTTCGTGTGGAACGAGTGGAACAACCTCAGCCTGCCCAACGTCATCTTCGCCATCCTCGTCATCGGCCTCGTGGGCATGGCGCTGGACCTGCTGTTTGCCCGCGCCCAGAAGGCGGTGACCTATGCCGACTGAACTCGTCCAGATCCAGGGCCTGGCCAAGCGCTATGGCGACGCGACCGTCTTCGACGGCGTCAACTTCACGCTGAACGAGGGCGAGTTCGTCTGCATCATCGGCCACAGCGGCTGCGGCAAGACCACCATCCTCAACGTGCTGGCCGGGCTGGAGCAGGCCAGCAGCGGCCATGTCTTCATGGCCAACCGCGAGGTGAGCGGACCCGGGCTGGAGCGCGGCGTCGTGTTCCAGGGCCATGCGCTGATGCCTTGGCTCACCGTGCGCCAGAACATCGCGTTCGCGGTGCGCAGCAAGTGGCCGGACTGGAAGCGTGACCAAGTCGATGCGCAGGTCGAGAAGTACGTGGCCCTCGTCGGCCTCACGCCCGCGCTGGACAAGAAGCCCAGCCAACTGTCCGGCGGCATGAAGCAGCGCGTGGGCATCGCGCGCGCCTTCGCCATCGAGCCGCGCATGCTGCTGCTGGACGAGCCCTTTGGCGCGCTGGACGCGCTGACGCGCGGCACCATCCAGGACGAGCTGCTGAAGATCTGCGCCGCCACCAAGCAGACCGTCTTCATGATCACGCACGATGTGGACGAAGCCATCCTGCTCGCCGACCGCATCCTGCTGATGGCCAACGGCCCGCAGGCGCGCGTGGCGGAGATCGTCGTCAACACCATGCCGCGCGACCGTCAGCGCGCCTCGCTGCACCACGACCCGCAGTACTACCGCATCCGCAACCACCTCGTCGATTTCCTCGTCGAGCGCAGCGCCACGCTGTCGCACGGCCGCGCGCCGGAGCATCCGCCCGAAGTGCGGCCGGGTCTCGCGCCGGTCGCCGAAGTCATCCCTCTCGAATCCGTCCCCACCCCACTCAGGAGCCAAGCATGAGCCGCCTCGAAGTCACCGAAAAAATCATCGCCACCAAGGTTGCCAAGGGCATCAAGTGGGTCGACGTCGCCAAGGACATCGGTCTGTCCAAGGAATGGGTCACCGCCGGCTGCCTGGGCCAGATGACCTTCAACGACGAGCAGGCCGCCAAGCTGGCCAAGACCTTCGACCTGACCGAAGCCGAGACACAGTGGCTCAAGGTCGTGCCCTACAAGGGCAGCCTGCCGACCAGCGTGCCGACCGACCCGCTGATCTACCGCTTCTACGAGCTGATCAGCGTCTACGGCACCACCTTCAAGGAGCTGATCCATGAGGAATTCGGCGACGGCATCATGAGCGCCATCGACTTCAAGATGGACCTGCAGCGCGAGCCGAATGCGGCCGGGGACCGCGTGGCGATCACGATGAGCGGCAAGTTCCTCCCGTACAAGACGTACTGATCGCGATGAAGCCGCCGCTGCCTCCCTTCACGCACGAATCGGCGGCGCAGAAGGTGCGCCTGGCCGAAGACGCCTGGAACAGCCGCGACCCCGACCGCGTCGTCGGCGTCTACACGGACGACACGGTCTGGCGCAACCGCGCGGAGTTTCCCGTCGGCCGCGAGCAGGTGCATGGCTTTCTCGTGCGCAAGTGGGCCAGGGAGCTGGACTACCGGCTCATCAAGGAGCTGTGGGCCTTTGGTGGTAACCGCATCGCCGTGCGCTTCGCCTACGAGTGGCACGACGACTCGGGCCACTGGTTCCGCAGCTACGGCAACGAGAACTGGGAGTTCACGGACGAGGGCTTGATGCGGCGGCGCTTCGCGAGCATCAACGATCTGCCGATTGCCGAATCGGCAAGGCTGTTCTTCTGGCCGCTGGGGCGGCGGCCCGACGACCACCCGGGCCTGAGTGAGCTGGGCCTTTAAGCGCGCACGGCCAGCATCACGGCATAGGCCTTGAACACCGCCGTGGCCGGCTGGCCTGCGGCCAACTCCAGCCCGTCCACCGCATCGTTGGTCACGCTGGCCGTCACGACCGTGCCGCCCGGCAGCGTCACGCCGATCAGCGACGACACCGCGCCGCGCTCCACGCGTGACACGGTGCCGGCCAGTTGGTTGCGCGCCGACAGCCGGTAGCCGCCGAAGTCCGTCACCAGCACGACCTCGCTGGACTTCACGAGGGCCAGCGCCTCCTGCCCCTTCTTCACTTTCAGTTCCTTCGCGGCCTCGGTCGTCAGCGACGCCGTGACCTCCTGGCCGCCTTCCAGCGCAACGCGCACGCTGGTGGTGGCCGGGCCGGCGTTGACCGCCGAGACGCGGCCGAGGAACTGGTTGCGGGCGGTGGTCTTCATGCTCATCCTTTTCAGCAGCGCGTCCAGCGCCGGTTGCGTGGCCAGCCAGGCGGCCTGTTCATGCAGGAAGGCCGCATGCCGCGCCTGCAGCGTGCGCCAGGCCGTCAGCAGTGCGTTGCCCTCGGCCGTCAGCCGCGTGCCCCCGCCGCCTGCACCGCCGGCGGCCTTGTCCAGCAGCGGTGAATGGGTCAGCGCGGTGGCGGCGTCCAGCACCAGCCACGCGCCCTTGTAGCTGTAGCCGGCGGCTCGTGCCGCCTTCTGCAGCGAGCCGGTCAGCGACAACGCAGCCAGCAGGTCGAAGAAGCGGCCGTCCAGCCGGCCTGCCAGGCGCAGGTCGCCTTGCAGCAGCGGGTGGTCGCCGGCGCTCACTGGTGCACCCTTCGGCCTTCGGCCTGTCCCGCCGAGCGGGAGCGGGCTTGCTTGGGGCGGCCCGGCGCGTCGCTCACGCCAAGCCCTCCAGCGCCGCGCGCAGCCCCGGGTCATCTGCCCGCAACCGCCGCCGCACGCCGCCGCCGTCCAGCAGGAAGACCTCGTCGGCCAGCGCCATCACGTCCTCGGGGTCGTGGCTGACGATGACGGCCGGGATGCCCAGGCGTTGGCGCAGTTCGCGCAGTTCGGTGCGCAGCTGGCGGCGCAGCGTCGTGTGCAGCGCGGCAAACGGCTCGTCGAGCAGCAGCACCTGCGGCTGGCAGGCCAGGGCGCGGGCCAGCGCCACGCGCTGCTGCTGGCCGCCGGACAGCGTCGCAGGCCGGCTGGCAGCCATGGCCGTCAGGCCGAAGGATTCGATCAGTGCGTCCACGCGCGCTGCGTCGTCGGCCTGGAGCCGCTTCCGCCAGCTCGTCAGCCCGAAGGCGATGTTGTCGCGCACGCTGAGGTGGGGGAACAGCGCGTAGTGCTGGAACAGATAGCCCACGCGGCGCACCTCGGGCGGCAGGTCGATGCCGGCGGCGGTGTCCAGCAGCGCGCGACCGTTCAGCTTCACGTGGCCGGCCTGCACCGGCAGCAGCCCGGCCATGGCCTGCAGCGTCAGCGACTTGCCGGCGCCCGACGGGCCGTACAGCGCGACGAAGGGCGCGTCGGTGGCGAAGGCGATGTCCAGGTCGAAGCGGCGCTGGTGTCGAGTTCCAGCGTCGCAGACCGAGAGCCGCAGCGCGACGTCGATCAAGGCTTGGCGAAGCCGTAGCGCGCCAGGATGGCCTGGGCCTCGGCGGCGTTGAGGAAGTTGACGAGTTCGCGCGCCAGCGCGGCCTGCTTGCTGTCGGCCACCACGGCGACCGGGTAGGTCACCGGCGCATGGCCGCCCACGGTCATCGCGATGCGCACCTTGTCCTTGGCCAGCCCGGCATCGGTGCGGTAGACGAAGCCGGCCGCCACCTCGCCGCGCGACACGTAGTCCAGCACCTGGCGCACGTTGTCGGCGAACACGAGCTTGGGTTGCAGCGGCGCCCACAGCTGCGCGGCTTCCAGCGCCTGCTGCGTGTAGCGGCCCGCCGGCACCGAGGCCGGCTTGCCGACGGCGATGCGCTTGACGGCCGGCTGCGCCAACTCGCGCAGGGCCTTGACCGCGCCATCCGGCGGCGTCACCAGCACCAGCTCGTTGGCGGCGAAGTCGTGCCGCGTGTCGGTGGCGATCAGTTTCTGGTCGGCGCCACGGTTCATCGTGTCCTGATCGGCGCTGGCGAACACGTCCACCGGCGCGCCCTGGGCGATCTGCTGCAGCAGCACGCCCGAGGCGGCGAAGTTGAAGCGCACGGTGGTACCCGGTTTGGCGGCCTCGAACTTCGTGCCGATCTCCTTGAAGGCGTCGCTCAGGCTGGCGGCAGCGGAGACGGTCAGCTGTTGGGCGGTGGCCAGCAGCGGCAGCGCACAGGTGAGGGCGACGAGCAGTCTTTTCATGGCGAGGGCGAACGTTGGAGGAATCGGTTGGACAGCGCCAGGATGGCGACCGACACGGCCGACAC
>CAMLKW010000263.1 GCA_946480605.1 uncultured Roseateles sp.
ACGCCCATCATCAACGCGCCGGAAGTGGCCATCATGGGCGTCTGCAAGAGCTCGATGGAGCCCGTGTGGGACGGCAAGGCCTTCGTGCCGCGCCTGATCCTGCCGCTGTCGCTGTCGTGGGACCACCGCGTCATCGACGGCGCCGCGGCCGCGCGCTTCAACGTCTACTTCGCGTCGCTGCTGGCGGACTTCCGCCGCATCGCCCTGTGATCGGGAGCTGAACTCATGGCAACCATTGAAGTTCAAGTTCCCGACATCGGCGACTTCGACGAGGTCGGCGTCATCGAGGTGCTGGTCAAGGCCGGCGACACTGTCAAGGTCGAGCAGAGCCTGATCACCGTCGAGAGCGACAAGGCGTCGATGGAGATTCCCTCCAGCGCTGCCGGCGTCGTCAAGGAGATCAAGGTCAAGCTGGGCGACAAGGTCGCCAAGGGCTCGGTCATCCTGTCGCTGGAAAGCAGTGATGCGGCAGCGCCCGCGCCGGCGCCCGCTGCTCCGGCTCCGGCTCCGGTTGCTGCTGCGCCCGTGCAAGCGCCCGCGGCCGCGACCTATTCCGGTAGCGCCGACCAGGCCTTCGACGTCGTCGTCCTGGGCGGCGGCCCCGGCGGCTACTCGGCCGCGTTCCGCGCCGCCGACCTGGGCCTGAAGGTCGCCCTCGTTGAGCGCTACGCGACGCTGGGCGGCGTCTGCCTGAACGTGGGCTGCATCCCGTCCAAGGCGCTGCTGCACGTCGCGGCTGTTATGGACGAAGCCAGCCACATGGCCGACCTGGGTGTCGTGTTCGGCACGCCCACCGTCGACATCGACAAGCTGCGCGCGCACAAGAACAAGGTCACCGGCAAGCTGACCAACGGCCTCAACGCGATGGCCAAGATGCGCAAGGTCACCGTGCTGCGCGGTGTCGGCTCGCTGCTGGACGCGCAGAACCTGAAGGTCGAGGCGACCGAAGGCGCCGTAGGCCAGGCCAAGACGGGCGCGGTGCAGACCGTGGCCTTCAAGCGTCTCATCATCGCGGCCGGTTCGCAGGCCGTGCGCCTGCCCTTCCTGCCCAACGACCCGCGCATCGTCGATTCGACTGGCGCGCTGGAGATGGGCGTCAAGCCTGAGCGCATGCTCATCGTCGGCGGCGGCATCATCGGCCTGGAGATGGGCACGGTGTATTCCACCCTCGGCGCGCGCCTCGATGTGGTCGAAATGCTCGACGGCCTGATGCAGGGCGCCGACCGCGACCTCGTGCGGGTGTGGCAGAAGATGAACGCCTCGCGCTTCGACAACATCATGTTGAAGACCAAGACGGTCGGCGCGGAAGCGACCAAGGACGGGATTCTGGTCAAGTTCGAAGGCGAGGGCGCGCCGAAGGAACCACAGCTGTACGACCTGGTGCTGCAGGCGGTGGGTCGCGTGCCCAACGGCAAGAAGATCGGTGCCGAGAAGGCGGGTGTGTCGGTGACCGACCGTGGGTTCATCCCGGTGGACGTGCAGATGCGCACCAACGTGCCGCACATCTTCGCGATCGGCGACATCGTCGGCCAGCCGATGCTGGCGCACAAGGCGGTGCACGAGGCGCACGTGGCGGCTGAGGTGGCGTCCGGCGACACCAAGGCCCAGTTCGACGCCCGCGTGATCCCGAGCGTGGCCTACACCGATCCGGAAGTGGCCTGGGTCGGCCTGACCGAGGACGAGGCCAAGGCGCGCGGCGTCAAGGTGAAGAAGGGCCTGTTCCCGTGGACGGCCTCGGGCCGCGCCATTGCCAACACCCGCGATGAGGGCTTCACCAAGCTGCTGTTCGACGCGGAGTCCCACCGCATCCTCGGTGGCGGCATCGTGGGCACGCATGCCGGCGACATGATCGGCGAGATCGCGCTGGCCATCGAGATGGGCGCGGACGCGGTGGACATCGGCAAGACCATCCACCCGCACCCGACGCTGGGCGAAAGCCTGGGCATGGCCGCCGAAGTGGCGCACGGCTCCTGCACGGACGTGCCGCCGGTGCGCAAGAAGTAAGCCGCGACATGCGCCGCCTGCTGGTGTTCGCGGCGGTGGCGCTGATCGCGCTGCAGGCCCAGGCCGAGCAGCGCTCGTTGCCGGTGCCCCCGCATGCCACCGACGCCCGCCTGGGCGCCGACGAGCCGCCGCACTGGGTCGTCTACGACCCGGCGGCGGCTTTGCCCTTGCTGGTCTGGCTGCCGGGCACCAACGGGCGTCCGGCCGAGGGGCCCAAGGGCGTGCTGCGCGCGGCGCTGGACGGCGGCTACCGCGTCGTGGCCCTGTCCTATCTGAACAGCCGGGCCGTCGGCCAGGTCTGCGCCGGTGCGCGGCTGCGCAGGCACGAGGGCTGCGCGGCCAAGATGCGCCAGCAGCGCGTTTGGGGCAATGCGCGCCACTCGCCCATCGACGACCGGCCCGAGGACGCCATCGTGGCGCGGCTTACGCAACTGCTGAAGCACCTCGCCGCACAAGACCCGGCTGCTCACTGGGCGGGCTACCTTGACGGCGACGAGCCGCGCTGGAGCCGCATCGTGCTGGCCGGCCAGTCGCAGGGCGGCGGCATGGCGGCCTTCATCGCGAAGACGCGCACCGTGGCCGGGGTGCTGGACTTCTCCGGCGGCTGGGACCGCGAGGCCGGAGGCGGACTGGCCGGCTGGTATCGCAGCGCCAGCGCGACGCCGCCGGAGCGCTGGCATGCGAGCTACCACGTGCAGGAAGGCGCGGCCGACCTGCTGGCGCAGAGCTACCGCCTGCTGGGCATTCCGCCGGCCCAGGTGCATGCGCTGGACCAGCCCGTGCGCGCCGGCCGCGACGCGCACGGCGAGGGCATTGCCAACCCGGCCTATGCGCCGCTGTGGCGGCAGATGCTGGATGCCGTTCGACCACCTGGTTAGCGGTGACGTGGCGGGCCTTGCTGGACGCTGGGCAAGGGCCTCGCCACAATGGCTTCAAAGCAACGGCGGGGGCGAGCATGAACAACACAGCGACCGGGACGGCCGGCGCCGTCAACCCCCACTACCTGAGCCACCTGACCGCCAGTGCCGCGCAGCACGAGGTCGAGGTCACGGAGGACATCGTCAGTGGCAGCGGCGTCAAGCTGCTGGCCAAGGGCATGCGGGTCGGCGCCGACCTGCAGCAGCGCCTGCTGGCGCACAAGCTGAGCCGGCCGCTGGAGGCCTGCCTGGGCATCGCCGACGGCGTGCGCGGTGCTCAGATCCAGGCCGTGGCCGAGCAGCTGCTGGAGCGCCATGCGCTGCTGCGCGCGCTGGCCGCGCACGAGCGCGCGCTGCCGCTGGCGCAGTCGCTGGGCAACCTGAAGATCAGCGGGCCGCTGCAGTCGCTGCTGACCGTCTACGCCGACCAGCCCGGCGAGCGGCTGGCCCATGCGGTGGGCGTGGCGCTGGTCGCCAAGGCGCTGGGCCGCCACCTGCTGCCGGGCGATATCCATGCCCACCGCCTGCTGGGCCTGGCCGGCCTGATGCACGACGTGGGCGAGCTCTACCTGGACCCGGTGGTGCTGCGCCGCGACGGTGAGCTGGAGGCCGAGCAGTGGCGGCAGATCGTCAGCCACCCGGTCGTGGGCCATCGCGTGCTGTCCGAGCTGGACGGCGGCGGCCCGGAGCTGGCGGAGCTGGTGCTGTGCCACCACGAGCGCATGGACGGTTTCGGCTACCCGCGCGGGCTGGCGGGCCGCGACTTTACGCCGCAGGCCCAGATGCTGGCCGCAGCCGAATGGTTGATGGGGCTGATCGAGGGCGGCTCGCTGCCCATCACGCACAGCAGCGTGGCGGCCAAGCTCATCCCGGGCGAGTTCAGCGACGCGCTGCTGGACTGCCTGCGCCAGGCCGCGCGCAGCTGCGAAGGCCCCGACCACGTGCTGGACGAGGACCGCGGCCTGGCCGATGCGCTGCCGCGCGCGCTGCGCGTGGCCGCACTGCTGACGCATTTCCGTTCGTCGCGGGTGCAACTGCGCGAGCGTTCCGTCGGCGCCAGCCCCGAGCTGCGCCGTCTGCTGGACCTGTGCCTGCAGCGCATGCTGCAGCTGCAGGCCGCCTTCAGCAGCGCCGGCCTGGATGCCGACCACCCCGAGACGCTGGTGCAGCGCCTGGTGGCCGACGAAGGCCCGGTGCAGCTGGAAGTGCTGGCGCTGCTGCGCGAGTTCCACTGGCGCATGCGTCAGCTGGAGCGCGAGCTGCTGATGCGCTCGGCCGCGCTGAGCGGCCCCGACCGCGCCATGGTCGGCGACCTCATCGCCGCAGTGAAGGACGGCGCGATGCTGCCTTGACGTGAGCAGACCCTAGATCCGCGACTCGTACATGGCCGGGCAGTTGGCCGTGCCGAAGCGGTCCACCGGGATGCGAAAACGCATGCCGGGCCGCAGCTGCTGCCAGCGTTCCGGCGTCACGCGGCAGGTCCAGCCGTGATCCTCGTCGTGGCGCAGCGTGATCTCGTAGTAGGCCTCGCGCCGGCCCAGGCGCTCGCTGCCGGGCTGGCCGGGCGGCGCCACGCGCAGCGGCGGGTGCGGCCACTCGGGGCGGTCGTCGGGCCCCCCCTCGCTCTTCACGATCCAGCTGCGCCGCCAGGCCAGCAGGCTGTAGCGGCAATGCTCGGCGGGCTCGGCCCGTGTGCCGGTGGGGTCGGTGATGACGCGCCGGCTGATGTCGTAGGCGCCCTCGGGCAGCTCGTCGCACCAGTCCGAGCCGCTCTCGGTGCGCAGCCGCTCGACGACGATCTCCATGCGCCAGCTGCGCCGCGTCAGCTCCACGAAGACGCCGGACGGGCCCCAGATCCACCAGCCCAGCGTCGCCAGCGTCGCCAACACCATGGCGGCGAGCACGATGACGCGCAGGCGCGGCAGTCGCATCAGCGGCTCAGGCAGCGTCGAACTGCGCGTTGACCACCTCTTCCCATTGCGCCAGCTCATCCCAGCCGATGTGCAGCCAGTCCATCGCGGCGGCATGGTGGCCGGCCCAGTCGGCGTCTTCCGGCAGGCCTTCGTGGCGGCGCATCAGGTGCTCGGCGATCAGGCCCACGGCGATCAGCGTGTGGATCTCGGGCTCGATGTCGGCATGGCCCAGCGCGGAGAAGTCGTGGTGCAGGCGGATCGCGGCCATCAGCGGCGGCGGCAGGTTCCACACGCGGATGACCAGCGCGCCGACGACCGCGTGGTCGGTCTTGTGGTTGGCGTTCTCGGTGGCGATGTAGGGGCGGTCGATGCGGGCGCCGGCCTCCACCATCGTCGAGGCATAGCCGCGCACGCTCTGCAGCAGCACCGGCTGCCCCACGTGCAGGAACAGGCCGAAGCTGTGCGCCAGGTCGGGCGACAGGCCCGGCAGCTGCTGGGCGATGGTGGCCATCGCGATGGCGCGCTTGGTGCTGCGCTCCCAGAAGCGTGCCAGTTGCGGCGCATTGACCGGAATGGCGTGCCGCGCCAGGAAGCCGGTCATCACGGCCACGCTCTCGCGCAGGCCGATGCGGTTCATGGCCTGGCCCACGGTGGTGCAGGGCAGGCCCACGGGCTTGAACAACGGGCCGTTGGCGATGCGCAGCAGCGTGGCGGCCATGGCCACGTCGCTGGAGGCGATGCGCG
>CAMLKW010000264.1 GCA_946480605.1 uncultured Roseateles sp.
CCGCGGTAAGGCTTCACAACACCAGGCCTTCGTGCTGTTCCAGCAGGGCGCGGCGCGTGGTCTCGCTGCGCAGCCGACCCAGCCACCAGGCCAGCGCCCGGCCCGGCGCCTGGCCCGTGTCGCGCCAGGCGTAGTGCATGACGCCCGCACGGCGCCCTTCGTAGGTGGCCTTGCGTACCAGGCGGCCGGCGTCGACGTGGCGGCGCACCATGCTGATGGGCAGCGAGCCGCAGCCCAGGCCGCGCAGCATGGCCTCCAGCTTGGTGGCCATGGAGGGCATGGTCAGCACGTCCTGCCCGGGCAGCAGGCCCACGGTGATGGGCGCCAGCGTGCGGGCGCTGTCGGCCACGGCAATGATGCGGTGCTCGGCGATCTGCGCAGCCGTCAGCGGCTCTGCCAGCTCGGCGAGCGGGTGATGGGGCGCCACGCAGAAGGCGAACTCCAGCTCGCCGGCCGGTTCGCAGTGGATGCTGCTGCTGGCCGACTGGGCCGGCACGCCCAGGGCCAGGTCGGCCTGGCCGTGCAGCAGCGCCTCCCAGGTGCCGGCCAGCACCTCCACGCGCAGCTTCAGCCGGGTCGGCGGCGGGCTGCCATCCTCGCCACGCTCGGCGTAGAAGGCCTCCATGAGGTCGAACACTGCGCGGCGCGCGACGGCGTCGTCCACCACCAGCGTCAGCTCGCTCTCCCAACCGGTGGCGATGCGGCGCACGCGGTTGGCCACGGCGTCCAGCTCCTGCAGCAGGCGCCGACCCTCCATCAGCAGCTCCTGGCCGGCCGAGGTCAGCACCGCCTGACGGGAGCTGCGGTCGAACAGCAGCACGTCCAGCGCGTCCTCCAGCTGGCGCACCGAATAGGTCAGCGCCGATGGCACGCGGCCCATCTCGCGGGCGGCGGCGGCGAAGCTGCCGGTGCGGGCGATGGTGTCCATCATGGACAGGGCTTCAGGGGTCAGCGCACGGCGCTTGTCTTGGGGGCTCGACATGCGTTCAGTCTATTTGAACGATGTCCTCAGAGCGCCTTGTCGATGGATACGGAGGCGGCTCCTACATTGACCTCATCGCCAACAAGCAAGGAGCCCCAGATGACCACTCAACTGATCAAGTCCAGCGACCGCGGCTACGCAGACCACGGCTGGCTGAAGTCCTTCCACAGCTTCTCGTTCGCCGACTACTACGACCCGGCCCGCATGGGCTTCGGCGCGCTGCGCGTCATCAACGAGGACAGGATCGAGCCGGGTCGCGGCTTCGGCACGCACGGCCACCGCGACATGGAGATCATCAGCTACGTGCTGTCGGGCGAGCTGGCGCACAAGGACAGCATGGGCAACGGCGAAGTCGGCGGCGCCAACGCCGGCGTCATCCGCCCGGGCGACGTGCAGCGCATGAGCGCGGGCACCGGCGTCATGCACAGCGAGTTCAACCATGCCAAGGACCAGACCACGCACTTCCTGCAGATCTGGATCATGCCGGACCACCGCGGCATCGCGCCCAGCTACGAGCAGAAGCACTTCGACACGGCGTCCAAGCGCGGCAAGCTGCGCCTGGTGGCGGCCAACGATGGTGCCGACGGTGCGGTCACCATCCACGCCGATGCGCGTCTGTATGCCGGGCTGTTCGACGGCGCGGAAGCCGCCGAGGTGGACCTTGCCCCTGGCCGTCTGGCCTATATCCACGTGGTGCGCGGTTCGCTTAACGTCAACGGGCAAGACCTGACGGCGGGTGATGCCTTGCAAGTTCGTGAAGCATCCAGCGTCGCCCTGAAGGCGGGTGTCGACGCCGAGGTGCTGGTGTTCGACCTGGCCGCCTGACCGACTCTTTCCAACCCCGAAGAAGGAAGCTCCCCATGAGCAAGATCATCGTCCTGTATCACTCCGGCTACGGCCATACCAAGAAGGTTGCCGAGGCCGTGGCCGGCGCGGCCGGCGCGCAGCTGATCGCCATCGACGCCGAGGGCAATATCACCGAGGCCGACTGGGCCATGCTGGCCGCGGCCGACGGCATCATCTTCGGCACGCCCACCTACATGGGCGGCGTCAGCTGGCAGTTCAAGAAGTTCGCCGACGCCAGCAGCAAGCCCTGGTACGCCCAGGTCTGGAAGGACAAGATCGCCGCCGGCTTCACCAACAGCGCCACGCTCAACGGCGACAAGCAGGGCTCCATCCAGTACCTGCACACGCTGAGCCAGCAGCACGGCATGATCTGGGTGGGCATGGGCCTGAAGGCGCCCAACCACAAGGCCGCCACGCGCGACGACATCAACAACCTGGGCGGCTACGCGGGCCTCATCACGCAAACGCCCAGCGATGCGTCGGCCGAGGAGATGGTGCCGGGCGACATCGCCACGGCCAAGCACTTCGGCGAGCGCGTGAAGGCGGTCGTCGACCGCTGGGTGAAGGCGGCTTAAACGAGTGAGAGATCGCGCGGGCTGGCGCCGGGGAAGACCTGCGCCAGTTGCGCGGCACTCAGGCCGTACATGCGGCCAAGCAGCCCGCCCAGCACGTTGCGGTACTCGTTGAGTACGGGGTAGTCGCGGTTCTGGTGCAGCGTGGCGGCTTTGATCTGCTGCTGCTCACCGGCGATGCGCCCGCCGTGCACGCCACCACCCAGCACCCAGTAAGCGCTGCCGTGGCCGTGGTCGGTGCCGCGGTTGCCGTTCTCGCGGAAGGTGCGGCCGAACTCGCTGACCACCACCACGACGGTGTTGTTCCACTGCGGCCCCATCTCGTCGGCGAACAAGGCCAGACCCCTGCCCAGTTCGCCAAGCTTGTTGGCCAACTGGCCGGTGGCGCCGCCCTGGCCCACGTGCGTGTCCCAGCCGCCCACGTCGATGAAGCCCAGCGTCACGCGCTCGCGCATCAGCCGCGCGACGCGGCGGGCCTCCAGCGCGAAGCCCCTGGGCGCGATCGCGCCGCGGCTGGCGGCCTCCATCTCGGCGGCCATTTCCTGGGCTTTCATGCCGGCCATCTCGCGGCCGACCTCGTCGCGAACCTCGAAGCCGCCGCGGACCGCGCCGGCGAAGCGTGTGCCGGCGTACATGCCAGCGATGACCTCCGCCTGTGCGGCATTGATGCCCGGCTTGTTCAGGTCGCGCAGCGCCTGGTTGGCGACGGGGCGGTCGCCGCGCAGGATCAGCGGCACCTGGTCCGTGAAGGCCATGGCCTCCAGCCGCGAGCT
This sequence comes from uncultured Roseateles sp., assembly GCA_946480605.1. The sequence goes on from CAMLKW010000264.1 coordinate 3,174, forward strand.
GCTGCCCAGTACCGTCGCGAGCCGGTTCATGAAGCCGCTGCGGAAGTCGCGGCTGCCTTGCTCCGGCTGGCCCAGCTCGATGTGGTCCTGCGTCTCGAAATGGCTGCGTGACAGGTCGTGGCTGCCGGCGAACGGCACGAAGGCGGCCTGGCCCTTGCCCCACAGCGGGTGGATGCTGTCGGCCAGTGCCGGCGCCAGTCCCCAGTCCGCATCCAGCGACAACGCCGCCGACCTGGCGATGGCGATGTTGGGCCGGGCCTCGTAGTAGAAGCTCGATGACGTGGGCACCAGCAGGTTGGCGGCGTCGTAGCCGCCGCGCATGAAGACCACGAGCAGGCGCGGCGTTTCGGGCGACGCAGCCCAGAGCTGGGTCGGCAGCGTGGCGCCCAGGCTGAGTTGAAGCAGATGGCGGCGTTGCATGTCGATCACCTGTGCATGAAGTCGGGAGAGGCCAGCAGGTAGGTGTTCCATTCCTGCGGCGAGTTGGCCTGCGCGAGCGCCTGCTGCGTGGGGCCGGCCAGGCGCGGCGCGATGGCTTCGAAGTACAGCGGCTGGGCGATCTGCGGGAAGGCCGGCCTGTCCTTGGCCTCGCCCTCCGGCTTGAACAGGCCCGCGCTGCCGCTGCCGATGGCGCGGGCGATCTCGAAGCGCGTGGTCATCTGGCCGGGGCCGGCCCAGGCGTTTTCGTCCATCGGGTAGCCATCGGGCGTCTGGCGGTTGTAGGGCGCCTGGCCCAGGCGGTACAGCCAGCCGATCATGGGGCCGGTGTTCAGCACCACGCGGTCGGAATAGGCCAGCCGCACGGCGGACACGACGTAGTGCGTCGGGTCCTTGAACTTGCGGCCCAGCGATGCGTCGAACTCGGGCGACTGCACCATTGCGCGCAGCACGTCGGCGATGCGACCGTCGCTCTGCTGCCAGCGCTGCGCCATGCGTTCGACCAGCGCAGCCGGCGGCTCGTCGGCGACGAAGTACTGGGCCAGCTTGCGCGACACGTAGCGCGCCGTGCTCGGGTGGCGGGCCAGCAGGTCCAGCACCTGGTCCAGCTCGGCTTCGCCCTGGCCCTTGATGGTGATGCCCAGCAACTGCTTGTCGCCGAAGTCGTGCCGCACCGGGTTGAACTCCGTCAGACCCGCGCGGCGGTACTGTGCCTCGCGCTGCGGCGGCAGCTTGGGCTTGTTGTCCGTCAGGTTCACGCCCAGCCCGGTCAGCACGCGGGCCAGTTCCTGCACATCTTTCTGGCTGTAGCCGCCGCCCACGCCCATGGTGTGCAGCTCCAGCAGCTCGCGGGCGTAGTTCTCGTTGATGCGGTTGGCGGCGTTCTGCTCGTTGTCGAGGTAGCGCAGCATCGCGGGGTGGCGGGCCGTGTAGCCCAGCAACTCACGGAACGAGCCGAGCGAGCGCTCGCGCAGCCCCTGCTCGTAGTCGCCCACCATGACGCGCAGGTTGCTCTTGAACTGGTGGACGTTGAAGTGGTTGAACCAGAACCAGGTCAGCTGCTCCTGCACCTGGTGGGGCGAGTACAGCGCCTGCAGCAGCTGGCGGATGGAGGCCTCGCGGGCCAGCTTGGTCAGCGCAGCCTGGTACTGCTTCTGTGCCTCGGCCTTGGCCGCGTCGTCGGTCACCGCATCGGCGGCCTTGCGCTGCGCCTCCATGCGCTGCACCAGCGGCATCAGCTCGGTCTGGGCAACGGCGAGCGTTTGGATTTGCGCCTGCGCGGCGGCGGGCAGCGGGGCCGGGCCTTGGGGTGCGAGCTGGGCGTCCAGCCAGGCGGCGCGGCCCTTCTGGCGCAGCACCGCGAGATCGTCGCTGCGCGCGCCCCAGGTGAGGCGATCCAGCCACAGCGCATCCTGCGCGGCGGTGGTGGTGGCGGAAGGCGAGGGCGCCGTTGCGCAGCCGATCAGGCAGGACGCGAGGGCGAGGCTGAGCGCGAGGTGTTTCATGCGGGCGCCATGATGACGCCGCCCGGGGCCAGCTGTCGAGGCGCGCAACAAGACTTCACATCCCGCTGCGGCCGTCGTGCCTTGGCTCGGGCCGAGCGCCGGGCCGCTCCCAAGCCGGCCCGTCTGGCGATGTACGCGCGGCTCGATGCAGCGCGTGTCGCCGTCCCCTCGGGGGACCGGCTGGACTCGCCCGCGTTCAGCGGAGCGAGGTCGGACGAGGGGCTTACTTCACGTAAATCTTGTCGAACACGCCGCCATCGTCGAAGTGCGCCTTCTGCACCTTGCGCCAGTCGCCGAACAGCTCTTCCAGCGTGAACAGCTTGACCGGCTGGAAGGTGTTCGCGTACTTGGCCGCGACCTTGGCGTCTCGCGGGCGGTAGTAGTTCTGGGCCGCCAGTTCCTGGCCCTCGGGGCCGTACAGGAACTCCAGGTAGGCCTCGGCCTGCTTGCGGGTGCC